>NZ_JAOQJQ010000001.1:601028-731547 GCF_025566885.1 Brotonthovivens ammoniilytica
TTTCACCTTTCAGCGTATCCTTTAAATACTGAATCTGAGTGTCCACTTTTGCCTCTGTAAGATAATCCCTGACGGCTGCCAGTATAACAGCTTCCTGACAGATCAATTCCGGTCTGCGCCATTTATCGAAGTCAAAAAGGGAATCTGCACCAAGAATAAAATACAGATCTGAATCCGGATAGATTTTATGCATATGATGCAGAGTTTGATAGGTGTAATTGGTGGAATGTTTTTCTGTTTCATAACGAGAAAGAGAAAATTTTTCGTTTCCTTCAATTGCAAGACGTATCATTTCGCACCGATGCTGTGTCATCTGCTCTCCGGTAAATTTTTTGTGGGGAGCATAGCCGGTGGGCATAAATATGACCCGGTCAAGATGATACTGTTCACATGCATTTTCTGCAATGATTAAATGCCCATAGTGAATGGGATTGAAAGTACCACCCATGATTCCAATTCGCTTTTCTGCATTATGATTCATGATGTTCACCTCTATTTAGAAGGTAAAATAATTTTGGGATCCTTTTTGTCAGGCCTGTATAATACAATTTTTTTTCCGATAACCTGCACTACCTGTGCATGGGTTCTTTCCGCAATTACTGATGCGATTTCTTTTGGGTCATCGAAACAATTTTTCAATACTGCCAGTTTGATAAGCTCATGGGTAGAAAAAGTTTCGTCGATTGCCTGAACAACCTCCGGCGTCACACTGGCCTTTCCAATCTGAATGATTGGGTTTATATTCATGGCAAGCCCTTTTAAATATGCTCTCTGTTTACTGGTCATAATACGCTCCTGTTCTATTTATAGTAGTCAAAGGATAAGCCATACATACGGACAGTATCGCCCTCCTGGATGCCAAGTTTCTCTAACTGTTCTAAGATACCCTGGTCTTTTAAAAATCTCTGGAAAAATAAAAATCCTTTTTCAGAATCAATATTTGTATAGCCCAGCATTTTTTCAATCCGGGGACCTTCTACTACATATTCATCTTCTTCCTGATCATAGGTTACAGTATAAGGTTCATCGCTGAAAACAGAAAGTTCAGGGAAATATTCCTGTTCAAAAATAACCGGAGCTGAATCTACAGTATCCAGCAGTTTTGAGACATCATATAAAAGCTCTTTCAATCCCTGGCCGCTGACTGCAGAAATTGGATATACTTTGATTCCCTGAGGTTCAAATTCTGCTTTTAATGCTGCGACAGGATCGCTGTCTTGTGCATAAACTGCATCAATTTTATTTGCCGCAATTACCTGAGGCTTTTTGATTAATTCCGGATTGTAGGCTTCTAGTTCTTTATTAATGGCGTAGATATCAGAAATGGGCTCCCGCCCTTCTGTAGATGCGGCATCTACCATATGGATCATGACCTTTGTACGTTCAATATGCTTTAAAAATTCATGTCCCAGTCCCACTCCTTTAGAAGCGCCCTCAATCAGTCCTGGAATATCTGCCATTACAAACCCTGCTGCGCCCTCCAGATCCACAACACCAAGATTAGGATTTAAAGTTGTAAAGTGGTAGTTGGCAATTTTAGGGTCTGCATTTGTAACCCGGGAAAGCAGCGTGGATTTTCCAACATTTGGAAATCCAACAAGACCCACATCTGCTATTACTTTCAGTTCAAGATAAACTAAAAGTTCAATGGCAGGCTGTCCCGGCTGGGCATATTTTGGCGCCTGCATGGTAGATGTTGCATAATGCTGATTCCCGTTGCCGCCCCGTCCGCCTTTTAATACAATCTGTCTTGTATTACCACCGGACATATCTGCGATTACTTTACCGGATTCTGCTTCCTTGATCACAGTACCGGCAGGAACTTTTACGATAATATCTTCGCCGTTTTTACCGTGACAGTTTCGTTTTTTACCTTCTTCACCGTTTTGCGCGGCATATTTTCTTTTGTGACGGAAATTTACAAGAGTATTCATTCCCTCGTCTACCTGGAAAATAACGTCTCCGCCTTTTCCGCCGTCCCCACCGTCAGGACCGCCGTTGGGCACATATTTTTCCCGGCGGAAGCTTACATGGCCGTCTCCGCCTTTTCCTGATTTTATAATAATTCTTGCACTGTCTGCAAACATAATTTTCTTTCCTTTGATTATAATAGAATAGACTCGGCTGCGTCAGTCGAGTCTATGAAAGTCCTATGTTCGGATAATAATTAATTATTATTCGTTAGTTGAAACCGGATATACGGAAGCCTGTTTTTTGTCTCTTCCTTTTCTTTCAAATCTTAATACACCGTCAACTTTTGCGAATAAAGTATCATCTCCACCGATGCCTACATTAACACCTGGATGGATTTTTGTACCGCGCTGTCTATATAAGATATTTCCAGCTTTTACGAATTGTCCGTCTGCTCTTTTGGCACCTAATCTTTTAGATTCGGAGTCACGGCCGTTCTTTGTAGAACCAACACCTTTTTTATGAGCAAAGAACTGAAGATTCATGTTCATCATGTTTCTACACCTCCTTGAATATAACATCGATATATTCACTGTAGTTACGTTCCATTTCCTCTAAGCCCAGGATCAGCGACTGTAAGAGAAGCTGTGAATCATGTCCGAATGTATTCATACGAAATTTGATCTGTCCGCTCTCCTGCTCCGTTTCACTGTTAAAAGAATCCGCCGTCAGTGTTTCTATGGAATTAACTGCTGTAATTACAAGAGAGCTGACTCCTGCGCATACAATATCAAATCCCGGATCTGCATATTCTGCATGTCCCTCACTGTCAAATCCGTGAAAACGGCCTTCTGTGTCCTGGTAAATCGTTATTTGAATCATAACAATTTCCTATCGATTAGCCATTAATTTTTTCGATTTTTACTTTTGTAAACGCCTGTCTGTGGCCGTTTTTCTTATGGTAACCGGTTTTTCTTTTATACTTGTAAACGATAACCTTTTTACCGCGTCCGTTTGCTACAACGGATGCTTCAACACTTGCATTTTCAACAGTTGGAGCTCCTACTTTCAGTTCTCCGTTGTTTACAGCAAGCACCTGATCAAAAGTTACTGTTTCACCAGCTTCCACACCAAGCTTTTCAATGGTAATGATATCGCCTTCGGATACTTTGTACTGTTTACCACCTGTTGCTATAATTGCGTACATATGGCACCTCCTATTTTATCATTACTCGCCAATTTCGGTGTTGTCAAAATGACATACTTCAACCTCATTGTGCGGCATACTCAATTATAATAGCACGGGCCATTACTTACGTCAACTGTTCTTTTAAGGATTTTGAAACTTTTTTTCTGGTCAGTTCCACCAGATTTAACCTGGTCATGTCAACAACCTGCACCGGAACCGGATCCTGGCGGACCGCCTGTGTTAAAGTCTGCAGAAGTTCTTTTTGATCTTCTTTTGATTTTAAATCTATAAAATCAATAATCACAATTCCTGAAATATTGCGCAGACGCAGTTGAAATGCAATTTCAAGGGCTGCTTCTTTATTTAAATCTAAAAAGTGCTCCTGAGGATTTTTTTTCATCATACTTTTTCCGGTATTTACATCTATGACGGTCAGCGCTTCTGTTGGCTCGATAACCAGATACCCGCCGGATTTCAGCCAGACTTTTTTCTGGACTGCACGCTCCATCTGCTTTTCAATATTAAAAAGCGCAGCTAAAGGGAACTGTTTATCCTGATAGAGTGTCAGCGGAACCTGTCTGGACTTTAATATCTCAGAAACAGTATCTTCGATTTCCTCAAAAATATCCGGCTGATCAGTAATGACTGCCTCCAGACTGGAAACATAGTTGTTTTTCAAAGCTTTTAGATAGCCCGGTTCAGATCGCTTCAGACAGGAAAAACAGGTGCGGTATTTGGCATCTTTTAAAAGATTGTCAAATTGCCGTTTTAATAACTGGTATTCTTTTAAAATTTCAGAAGTTTCTGCATCCTTTGCATTGGTGCGAAGAATCAGCCCAAAGGATTCCAGGGAAAGATCGGAAAATAATTCCTGCAATTCTTCCCGCCGTTTTTTATTAATTTTAGATGAGATTCCCAGTTTTTTATTGCCGGAAGTCAGCACACAGCACGTTCCGGCCAGATTAATATTTGTTGTAAGAACCGGAAGCTTCGTCTTTAAATTTTCTTTTGCCACCTGGACTAAAACTTCGTCTCCCTGAACCATATTGGGACTGTTGATTTTTTTTATATAAATTGGATCCTTACAGTCTTCTAGAGAATAATATCCGTTTTTTCCCTTTTCATATTCTATGAAAGCAGCGTTTAAATTTTTTACAATTTTCTGAACACGTCCTACATAAATATTGCCGAGAACACTTTCCTGACAGCTCCTTTGGCAGTTTACCTCCATCAGCTGACAATCACGAAAAAGACCGGTAAGTATAAATGGAGTATCCTGGCCGCCAAAGGAAAATCTGGTTATTACAAGTTTAAGATGTCTGTTGTTTTCCTGGTTCTTACTTCCGGTCAGTTCCGGTTGCTTAATCTCTGATTTATTCATGTTTAGTGTTTTCGTTTCTATGTCTTTCATTTCTGCTTTCTTTATTTTCCTAATTTTTGTTTTTAAGTTCGTAAAGTAAAACTTCCTTTAGCTTCATCTAATCATACAACAGGACTGCCAAAGGCACTTAAAGGAAGAAACCCATGATCTGATTTCGCATAAACGTCTTTTCTTCGTATCTGCCAGTCAAATTTATGGTAATTTTTATTTATATAGTGGTGAAAGTCCTCTACAATCAGTTCAGGTTTAATGTTCTCTTCGCTGCCCGCTGATAAAAACAGATAAAATCCGGCCTCCTGATTTCTCTGATAGGCATTCAGACGATAAATATGTGGTTTTATATCAAGGGTTCGTTCTCCCTTTTTGGTCTGTTTGGTAATTATGATTTCATCACGTTTTGAAAAATAAGAATTCAGATTTGCTTCCAGTTCCAAAAACAACTCTTTTGGTTTTTCTATCGGTTCTTTTACAAATACTTCATATTCTGCTGCGGCAACAATGGCCATTGCCTTTTTGGCATCCTTTGGAAGCTGTACATAATCTGTAATCTCAACTCCTTCCGCCATAACCTGATTTAAAGCGTCCATCGCATCTTTGGAAGATTTTGAGGAATGTACTTCGATATCCAGATATTCTCCGTCGCTGATAATCCCCACACCCAGAGGCGCCGCAAAAGACATAACCTGGTGGGGACTGAATCCTTCCGTATAAACAATATCAATATCTGCCCGCCGGATGGCTTTCTGAAAATAGCGCATCATATCAAGATGACCAATAAAACGCATGCTGCCATATTTTTTAAATTTAATTCTGATTCTCATAGCACACACCCCCTTTGTAGGTCATAGCGCCGCATCCGGAACACTTCTGGCGGCAGTTTGGAGTTATTTTTTCTCTCTGAGAAGTATGCCACTCCCTGAGAAGAAACTCTTTTGTCACTCCGGTGTCAATAAAGTCCCATGGGAAAATTTCATCTTCCCCGCGGATTCTTGTTGTATAAAAATCAGGATCAATGCCGGCACTTAAAAAGGCGTTCATCCAATGATCGAACTTAAAGTATTCGGACCAGGCATCAAAAATACTTCCACTTTCATATACCTTTAAGAGAACCTCACAAAGCCGCCGGTCTCCCCGGGCTAAAATTCCTTCAATGACAGTTACATCAGCTTCATGCCAGTTATAGCGGATACTTTTTCGGTTCAGCTGCTCTTTGACAGCTTCATTTACAACTTTTGCACGGCTTAAAAACTCATCCTTTGTGCACATAGGGAACCACTGGAATGGGGTAAAGGGTTTGGGAACAAAGAAGGAGGTACTGACTGTAATCTGGCATTTACCGTTTCTTTGATCCTTGGGAATTTCATAATAGCGCTCTGCAATTTTTTCTGCCAGCTGAGCAATGGCACGCATATCATCCTCTGTTTCGGTTGGAAGTCCAAGCATAAAGTATAACTTCACCTTCTGCCAGCCGCCGTCAAAGGCAAGTCCGGCGCCATTGATAATATCCTCTTCTGTCAGCCCTTTATTAATCACATCCCGCATCCGCTGAGAACCTGCTTCCGGTGCAAAGGTCAGACTGCTTTTCTTAATATCCTGTACCTTGCTCATAACATCTAAGGAAAAAGCATCAATTCTTAAAGACGGAAGTGAAATATTCACCCCTTTTGACTTAAAGTTTTCTATTAAGAAGTTTAAAAGTTCCTCTAAGTGAGTATAATCACTGGAGCTTAAAGAGCTCAGGGAAATTTCTTCATGTCCTGTATTCTGAAGCATTTGATAAGCTTTATCCTTTAACATTTCAATTCCGCGCTCCCGAAGAGGGCGGTAAACCATACCAGCCTGACAAAAACGGCATCCCCGGATACATCCACGCTGAATTTCAAGTACAACCCGGTCCTGAGTGATTTTGATAAAAGGAACCAGCGGTTTTTCAGGATAAACTGCCGCAGATAAATCTTCCACTACCTGGCGTTTTATAGTTTTTGGAACTCCTTCATACTTTGGCTGAAAGGAAGCAATGGTCCCGTCTTCATGATAAGAAACTTCATAAAGCGACGGAACATAAAGTCCCGGTATTTTCGCTGCTTCCTTTAAAAATTCAAACCGGCTGTAAGAAGAACCTTTCATATCTTGATAAAGGTCAAACAAATCATCATAAACGGTTTCACCTTCTCCGATATAAAAAATATCAAAAAAATCTGCCAGAGGTTCCGGATTGTAGGTGCAGGGTCCCCCTCCTATTACAATGGGATCTGCCTCAGAACGGTCTGCCGCCCGCATTGGGATCTGGCTTAAGTCCAGTATCTGCAGAATATTTGTATAGCACATTTCATACTGAATGGTAATCCCAAGGAAATTCATATCTTTCACTGGTGTCTGGCTTTCTAGGCCAAACAGCGGGATCCTTTGTTCCTTCATGATTTGATGAAGATCCGGCCAGGGCGAATAAACCCTTTCACAGTAGACATCATCCCTTTTGTTAAACATATCATAAAGGATCTGAATTCCCAGATGAGACATGCCGATCTCATATACATCCGGAAAGGCGAAAGCCACCCTGCACTTTCCTTTTGGATCCTTTTTTATCATATTTACCTCATTCCCGATATATCGGGCAGGTTTATCAATTTTTAATAATATTTCATCATCTAAAGCGAGTTTTTTCATGGTTATCCTTTCACTTTTAGTTTCAATCAACTTACAATATTATATATTTTTTGCCAAAGGAGTTCAAGCAAATAAATTATGATTCGTAAGCCTGTATAGAGTTCAGATGCAGCTACAAAGGGACCTGCTGGTTTGCTGTTACACAGGTAAGGGTGCCGTTCAATCATCTCTAACGATGATTTTGCGACACCCTATATAACTCATTAAAATATCTTTTACTGGTTAATTCTCTAATGATGCATTGTCTACTTCATCCACAACTTCATCAAGCCATTGACGTATCCACTCATTGTTTCCCTTATAATATATACCGTCTATAATAATGTCCATTTCGTTGTTTGCTACTGTGTGTATATCACCATTTTTCATCGTAATATCATATACAATGGAAAGTCCACTCGGTTTCGACGGATTTATTGTAAATTTTTCCGCACATTGATTTATCTGTGCTACTACATTATCAAATTCATCTGGTTCAAATATTTTATAGGATTTATCATTTATAGGTGGCTGTACAGTCACTTTTATATTAGATACATTTTCTGTCTTTAAATTCTGTGCCCAATAAATAGGTTTTCTAATTTTAAAAAATAGAAAAAGAAATATCAACAATAGAATAACAATCATAGAAATTAAAACCAGCCTTTTGATTTTTCTATTAAACATAATTTACATTCCTTTTTTAATAAAGCAGGGACTTTATAGTATTGTTAATCTACCACATGAATCTTATCATATCTTCCTGTTCCTGAACCAAATACAGTTCCATTACACATTGAATTATAATTTAACCATCTGTTCGTGACACTTTTCCAAGGATCTATAACATATAAAAGATTATTAGAAGACTTTACACCAGCAATAACTACAACATGACCATTACCTGAATCCCAGTCAAGTTCCATTGCAATTGGGTGTTTCATAGAATAAATATATTTGATAAAAGTTGTCATTGGAACAATATTATACGTTTTTACTTTATGGTTGCTTCCAACTGCATATTGTACAGCTTTCTTTGTTTCAGACGTTGTTGCGCCTTCATTCACTTTAGATCCTTTTACATATTTAACAATAGCGGTCTGTGTTTTTCCAGGACTTGATATATACTTCCCTATCATGCTTGCACTTGCGGCCCAGCACCATTTCGTATCCTCCTGTTTTTGGCGTGTCACGCCTAGTTGTTTAGTATATCCTGAACTAGACGACAGTGTTGCTTCTTCTAATGTTGCGCTATCAATAATACTCTCACTATTTTCTGCCTCTATAAATATATTATCGTATTGGGGATTTAAAGACAACATTACTGCTTCTGAAAAGCTATATATACCTTCCTCCTCTTTCAAAATATTTGTTGCTTCATATGCCTGTTCTTCATACACCGGAATAATATCTTTTGCCTCTTCATCCTGGATAGCAACTATCACAGGATATTCAAATCCTTTTTGAGATGACGCTAAAATTATATTATCATATTCTCCTTCAAATTTTGATATAAAATCATCTAAGCAGATATTATCATTTTGTATAATACCCGCACCTGAAACAGTCCATCTTCCAACATCATCAAGAGATGATCGTAGCTGTTCCTCAGTGAATACTTTTTTGGCTTCTTCAGTTACCGGAGACCCCTTACTTAAAATAATCTCTACTTTGTACCCTGCTACGTCTACATATACGTAATAGGCATAATTTCCACTATCCAATTCCTCTAAAATATCAGTTTCATCGTATATATTCAATTGCAAAATATCAGTATCATTATAACATTTTATAATATCCAGAAAACGAATATCTTCTTTTACATTTACATTTATATTCTCAACCTCAAATACTGCCGAAACAAAATCTACAATTTCATCATTTAATCTGCGAATTTCAGACTGATCTTTTGGAACAACAGATTTTGCCGTATATTTAACTGACGTTTGGATATTTAATTTGAATTGATTATTGTTTATGTCTTGAGCGCTAACAGAAACTCCTAACATGCCATACAGCATGACACTTGATAAAACTATAGAAAGCATTCTTGCTAATGTTTTTTTCATAACTTCTCCTTTCATTATTTTTTCCCTGTGTATTATCATCGAGTTATCAAAGTGCTTTCCAATGGTATTACCTCCTATCCATACAAGAACCTAGTTTTTAATTTATATTAACATATTATCAGATATTTCTCAATATTTTCTGAAAATATGTTGTTTTTTTGTAAAAAGCCTATATAGAATTTCAACACAGCTACAAAGGGACCTGCTGGTTTTCTTTGTTTCTTGTCTTTCTGATTTTGTCAAAAGAAAAAGCAGGAAGTCCTTTTCAAGATTTCCTGCTGGATAGTGCTGCTGTGAGTGTATTACAAGCCGACTTACTGCGTAACAATACAAAACATTTTCAAAGTGATAAACTTGGATTTTATCTATTTCTTCGAACTGTTACCATTCTTGGCCTGCTTTTGTCTCTTTTTTTCTTTTATTCGTTCTTTAAGTTTAAAAAATAATTCTAATGCCGCTTGGTTTGCTATCTGTCCCATAAATACATTCTCCATTCATAAAATCCAAGTCATCTAACAGTTACACCTTCTTGAACTTTCGTTCAAGAAGTATCCCTCGCTCTGCTCGGTCACTTCCTATTTTACAATTGTCCAATTTTCTATATTCCACATAATATCACAGGCATGTCCTGAAAACATTCTGTCTGTATCAATTCCCTTCAATCCATTGACAGCCGCGTAATTTGCATTCATATAAGCAATGGGAATTTCACCGGGATTTTTGGCATAGGCTGTTTCAAAATTCTGATATATCTGCTTTCTTTTTTGGGTATCCTTTTCATGGCGTCCCGCATTTAAAAGAGTATCAATCCGGGAATTGGAATATCCGGTAATATTGGAGCTTCCCTTTGAAGTAAATTTCCGATACAGCTCGTCCGGTTCAAAAGGAACGGCAAAGGTTGTTAAAAATCCGTCTGTTTCCGAATCCTGACTTATTTCATCCACAAGAACCACCTGCATATCAATTCCTGCATTTTTTAGCTGCAAAGATATCATATTGGCAATATCCACCTGTGTGTCCTCAGAAGAAAGAACCTGAATCCGGATGGTAAATTTCTGTCCGTTTCTGACATAAAATCCATCATCACTCTTTTTCCATCCCAGCTTTTCCATCTTTTTGGCAAAGGTATCCAGATCATAGGAATAAATATCAGCTTTTTTGTTTCCGCCAAAAGAATGATACTGAATGGGACTGAATGCGGCGCTTCCGCTGTTTTTCAAAATATTTTTTACAATGGCTCCCTTATCTGCCGCATAATTTAAAACGGTCATAGAATCTGCGTTATTTTCCCAGAAGTCTGATAGATAAGAAAAAGAAATAAAACAGTATTCTGCCGATTGACATTCCAAATGTTCATATAGGGAGGAATCTTTCAACTGTTCCGAAGTAACAGGTCCAATACTGGCAAGGTCTGCCTCTTTGTTTTTTAACATTTCTGCCTTTTCCTGATCATTATTGGCCATCCGGTAAATGACAGTTTCAATTTCAGGAACCTTATCATAATAATATTCATTCCGCTCCAGGCGGATTTCACCGCTGCTATTATCCCAGGATACAAAACGGTATCTTCCGGTGCCTACAGGAGCCTGATTAAATGCTGTTGTGTTCATATTGTCCCCTTCTAGCAGATGAACCGGGAGAATCCCTATGGTGAAATAATTCAGCATAGATGCATTATATTTTTTAAATTTGATTTCCACCGTATATGGCCCGGCAGGCTTCACAGATTCAATATCTGTATAATTACATTCAAGGTCTGAATCCAGGTTTCTATCCTGGGTCAGCAGATTATAGGTAAACACAACATCATCCGCAGTAAAAAGTTCCCCGTCATGCCACATAATACCTTCTTTTAACTGAAAGGTATAAGTCAGTGTTTCTTCATCAAACGCATAGCTTTCTGCAAGATCTGCCACAGGACTTCCATCTTTGCTGTGTTTAAGCAGACCTGAAAATATAAGATCAGAAAGACCTTCACAAGTGTCTAAAAGGGGATTGATTTCAGTTATTTTATTTCCAGCAAAAATCAGCTCCTTATTTTCCTCTGTCTCCTGATTTGTTTCCGAGCTCAGACTGCTGACAGAGATTTCCTCTTCTTTATTCTGGCATCCTGTAAATAAAAACAGTATGCATGCGGCAGCCAGCAGTATACATATATGTTTCTTCATCATTAGAAAAACCTCGTAAATACTTAAAATTTATCAAACTAAGAAAAGTATACCACAGATAGCTGCAAATCAAAACGTCAGGTATTATTTTTCAAAAAAATTTCGTATTTCTGAAAAACAGTTTTTTACATCTTTTAAATCGTAATCCTTTTGAATTTGTGTGACAATTGTTTTTTCCGAAAGATTTTTCCATTGATAGCCGGTCTGATGAATGGTGATAAATCCAAGAAAGCAAAGCACTGCGGCAAGCAGGCGTATTTTCCAGAAGGATCTTATAACGGCAGGTTCCTCATTGGAATAATCTGATTCAAATCTGTCGTGCTTTTTGCGCTCATAGGAAGACGGTGTTTGAAAACTTTCCTTTATCTGTTGAATATATTCTTTTCTGCTGTCATAGTTTGTCTGCATGATTGATTCCTTTCCGAAAAAAAACAGGAGTTTAATACATACGTATGTAAACTCCTGAAGGATTATGTATCAGATTTTTAAAATTATCTTTGAGAAAGCTCCTCAATAACATCATCCCAGCTTAACCCTTTTTCAACCATCAAAACCATAACATGATAAAGAAAATCTGCAATTTCATATTTAATTTCTTCCGGATCCGGATTTTTAGCTGCAATTACAATTTCAGTTGCTTCCTCTCCTACTTTTTTCAGAATTTTATCAATTCCTTTATCAAACAGATAATTTGTATAAGAACCTTCCTTTGGATTTGTTTTTCTGTCCTTAATAATGTTAAATTCATTTTCAAATACCTTTAATGGATTCTTCTCCAGGTATTCTTCTGCCACCAGGTCCTGAAAGAAACAGGTGGGATTTCCGGTGTGGCAGGCCGCTCCTACCTGGGAAACTTTTGCCAGTATTGTATCATGATCACAGTCTAACGTTAGAGACTTTACATACTGAACATGGCCTGAGGTCATCCCCTTTGTCCAGAGTTCCTGTCTGCTTCTGCTCCAGTAAGTCATTTTTCCAATGGACAGTGTAATGTGGAAAGCGTCTTCGTTCATGTACGCCAGCATAAGAACCTCGTTTGTTTTATAATCCTGAACAATGACGGGAATCAGCCCGTCAGAATTCAGCTGAAATTCAGACCAGTCCATATTAGAAGTAAGTCTTCCGGTGGAAATACCTTTTTGGGAGAGAATCTCCTTCAAGCCCATAATATCTGCTCCCGGCTGACTGAAGGAATCGCTGGCAAGCCCTGTGAGAGTATCATCAGCATTGAAAATTTTTACAATCTCATCTTCGGTTACCTCATTAACGATGGGAGTATAAGGGATTTCAGTAACATTTTCTATCGTTCCGATCAATTTCTGATTTAAGATAATCAGTTCACTGATATTTTCTTCTATTAGTTCTTTTTGTTTAAATAATATATCCACATTAAACAGAGACATCGCCGTTTTCTCTTTGCCAAAACGCATGGAGCTTTCTTTTGCCAGCTCTGTGGAAACGGGTTTTAAACTGTTTAAAATAGCCTTTTTACAGCCGGTATAGAGAATTTTTTTAATATCTTCCAGCCGGTTAATGTTTCCTCCTGCGTAAACAGGAATTTCTGATACCCGGTTAATTTTTTTCAGGGTATGCAGGTTTTCCTCATGTTCTTTGTCGTCAGAAGATAAATCGAAAACAAATATTTTATCAACACCGTTATCATTATAGCGGCGTACAGCTGTAAAAAGATCCTCTGCCGGGGTTAAGTCCGAAAAACCCTTTACAGAAATTCCGTCTTTTAAATAAATAGCTGCTATGATGCTTTTTGTTACCATAGTTTCTTATAAACTTCCTTTCGTTGATAATATACCTTCGATGCGCGGATCGTATGAAACGGCTTCATCCAGCGCTTTTCCGAAGGCTTTAAAAATTGCCTCTGCAATGTGATGATTGTTTGTACCGGATAACACACGGATGTGGAGATTCATACCGGCGCTGTAAGATACTGCATAGAAAAATTCACGAATCATTTCAGTATCCATATCACCGATTTTATCACTGGTAAATTCAGCATCAAATCCCAGATATGGTCTGCCCGACAGGTCAATGGCGCATAAAACAAGGGTTTCATCCATGGGAAGCATCATACTGCCATACCGTTTGATTCCCTGCTTATCTCCCAGTGCTTTAAAAATGGCTGTTCCAAGTACGATCCCGGTATCTTCAATGGTATGATGGCAGTCCACAAACAAATCTCCGCTGACAGATGCGGTAAGATCAAAAAAACCATGGCGTGCAAAACCATCTAACATATGATCAAAAAAGCCAACGCCTGTTTTTATATCCGCTTTTCCGCTTCCGTCCAGATTAAGATCTATTTTGATATCAGTCTCCTTGGTTGTCCTGCTTATTTCTGCCATACGCGGCTTTTGCATATCATTTTCCTCCTAATCCTCAAATCTGACGCGAATGGAATTGGCATGGGCAGTCAGCTGTTCACATTCTGCAAACTGTATAATATCTTTATAAATTGGTTCCAGCGCCTCTTTGGAATAAGAAATAATACTGGATTTTTTAATAAAATCGTCAACACTAAGGGGCGAAAAGAATTTTGCAGTTCCATTGGTGGGAAGTACGTGATTTGGTCCGGCAAAATAATCTCCCAGGGGCTCACTGCTGTATTCTCCGATAAAGATGGCTCCGGCGTGTTTAATGCGGGTCATCACTTCAAAAGCATTGGCAGTGACAATTTCTAGATGCTCAGAGGCAATTTCGTTGACAGTATCAATGGCAGTATTAAGGTCCGGAGCAATTAAAATATATCCGTAATTATCCAGGGACTTTTTAATAATCTCTTTTCTGGAAAGCTCATGGGTAAAACGCTGAACTTCTGCTAAGACTTCAGCTGCAAGTTTTTCACTGGTGGTAATCAGGATAGCGGAAGCAAGCTCGTCATGCTCTGCCTGAGATAACAGATCTGCGGCAACATAAGACGGATTTGCAGTTTCATCAGCAAGCACCAGAATTTCACTGGGACCTGCAATAGAATCTATACTTACATGTCCGAAAACAGCCTTTTTCGCAAGGGCTACATAGATGTTGCCGGGGCCCACAATCTTATCTGCCTTTGGGATGCTTTCTGTACCAAAGGCCATAGCCGCAATGGCCTGGGCGCCGCCGATTTTAAAAATGCGGTCTACCCCCGCCTCTTTTGCCGCTACCAGAGTAGCAGGATTGACATTGCCGTTTTTGTCACATGGTGTCGTCATAATTATTTCTTTCACACCGGCAACTTTAGCAGGCATAACATTCATCAGTACAGAGGAAGGATATACTGCTTTGCCTCCGGGAACATAAACCCCTGCCCGGTCAATGGGGGTTACCTTTTGTCCCACCATAATGCCGTTTTCAGAACTATCAAACCAGCTGTACTGTTTTTGTTTTTCGTGGTAGGTTTTAATATTTACAAGTGCTTTCCGTATTACTTTTAAAAGTTCGGGCTGAACAAATTTGTAGGCCATTGCCAGCTCTTCTTCGGTTACTTCTACATTTTCTGCCGTAAGATCTGCACCGTCAAACTTTTTCGTATATTCAAAGACTGCCGCATCTTTTTTTGCCCGGACGTTTTCAATGATTTCGCCAACTTTGCTCTCAAACTCAGTATACTGGCTGGGACTTCGTTTCAGCAGATCTGTCAGCAGACTATTTATTGTATCCTGTGTTAATTTTAAAGTACGCATATTTGTCTCTCCTTTATGCTTCTGTCAGTACTGTGCGCAGATTGTCAATCAGTTTTGAAATTCTTTCCTGTTCCATTTTCATGCTTACCTGATTGACTACCATCCTTGCAGACAGCGGGCAGACTTCTTCTAAAACATTCAGCCCGTTTTCCCGCAGAGTGGAACCGGTTTCCACGATATCAACAATTACTTCTGAAAGTCCCACAATGGGAGCCAGTTCAATGGAACCATTAAGTTTAATAATCTCAACAGTCTGATGCTTTGTATTATAAAAATAATCCTTTGCAATTTTCGGATATTTTGTAGCTACACGAATGAGTTCATGATGCTTTAAAAGTTCTTCTGCTGACTGAGGTCCGCAGACACACATTCTACATTTTCCAAAACCAAGATCTAACACTTCATAAATGTTTCTGCCTTCTTCTAGAATCGTGTCTTTTCCTACAATTCCAATATCCGCAGCACCGTATTCCACATAAGTAGGCACATCAGGACCTTTGGCAAGGAAAAAACGGAGTTTTAATTCCTCATTTACAAAAATCAGTTTTCTGGTATCTTTATCTTTCATTTCCTCACAGGTAATGCCGATCTTTTCAAACATTTCCAGGGTTTTACTGGCAAGCCTTCCTTTTCCAAGTGCGAATGTTAAATATCTCACAGGGCATACCTCCTATAAACAGTAGATGACATCTTTTATGTTAAAATTTTCAGCATATGCTTCAAACATTTCCCTGGATGTATCTTTTGTAAGCTTCATTAATTCTACATTTTCACCGGATTTTCTGAGTTTTCCGGCAATGGTAATGGCATTGGCCTGATTCTGACAGTTGTACACAATCCAGATATTCCGGTTTGCCAGAGGAATCTCTATATTCTGTCTGGATAAAGCGGCCATCAGCTGATCTACCACAATCACAAAGCCTGTGGCAGGCGCATTTTTTCCAAAATAAGTTAAAAGAGTATCATATCTTCCGCCTTTTACAATGGCCTCTCCTGTTCCGAAAGTATATCCGGAGAAAATAATGCCCGTGTAATATTCAAGACCGGACAGCATTGCCAGCTCATAAGAGACATACTGATCAACCTGATACAGTTTTAATATTTCATCCAGCTGTTCTAACCGTTCCAGGGCCAGATAGATTTTTTCATAATTCTTAGCCTTTTCCTTTGCCTCTTTGATATGAGAAGTCTGTATCATAAAGGTTTTCAGCATTCCAAACAAATCAATTAAGTCGGGATCAAGGGAAACATGTTTTACAAGTTCCTCTACTGCGTAAAAATTTTTGTTGCTGATAAAATCTTTAATTTCTTCTTCCGTTGTCTCATCAAATCCGGCGGCCTTTAAAAGTCCTTCCAGAAAATCCACATGACCGATACTGATCTGAAAATCAGTCAGTCCCGCATTTTTTAACAAATTGACCGCAAGCGAAATCATTTCCGCATCTGCATCCACAGAAGGATCCCCGATTAGTTCGGCTCCGGACTGGGTACATTCCTTTAACCGGCCCTGATAGCTGGAATTATTAATAAATGTATTTCCTGTATAACAGAAACGGAGGGGGATCTTTTCATCCATAAAATATTTGGAAGCACAGCGGGCAATGGACGGAGTAATATCCGGCCGCAGCACCAGCGTATTGCCTTCCCGGTCAAAAAACTTATACAGATCTTTAGAAGGGGTGGAGCCGATTTCCTTCCCAAAAATATCAAAAAATTCAAAAGCAGGGGTTTGAATGGGATGATATCCGTATGTTCTTAATACAGACATAATACCGTTTTCAAGTGCCAGCTTCCTTTCACATTCTTCGCTGTAAATATCCCGTACTCCCTCAGGAGTATGCAGTAATTCTCGTTTCACGCAAAATCCTCCATTCTTGTCCTTTGTAACCGGAATCACTTTAGTGTGCTACCATGCTACCAAAATAAACTTTGCTTATTATAAAAGATTTTATTTAAAAAGTCAAGAGAAAGGACCGTTTATTCCCGGGACGCAAGGTCCATCTGCATGGGATCCAGATATGGAACCAGCAGGGCGCCGTTCCTTTGAAAAAAGTAGGCAGGATCCAGCTCATCATATCGAAAGCTTTTTCTTCCGCCCTTTTGACAGCGGTTCCAGAACCTCATCAGCTGGCGCAGGCTCAGGTAATAAAACTGGTCCTTTTTTATAAAATACAGGATCAGAAACGCGATTCCCCCCTGCTTTTCAAAGTTTTCCATAAAGATGATCTGATGCTCATGGATATTCTGGAGAGGAAAGGTCTCTGCCTGGCATTCTTTTGCATCAAAGCAGACAGGAATCCCCTGCACCGCCCCAATATAATCCACAGTACTCTTCTGTTCAAAATAAGCAAGAGTAATATGCCGGTGCTGTTTATCAATATTTACCGGTGTAATGGGTGTTGGAATCTTCTGAATCAGAGCGAGATTGTGCTCTAGATATTTTTCATTCGTCCGGTTAATAAATTCTTCTAAAGTGGAACCTCTAAGGCCCCTGGAATTCCATGTGGGCATTATACGATTCCTCTTTTAGCAAGGGCTTCGCTGATTTCATAGTAAAGAATATTTTCTTTTTCAACAGCAAATTTCCCGTCTTTTAAAGTCAGAAGATTGACACAGCAGTTTGGCTGGCGGATGCTCCAAAATTCATCCAGGTCCATTTTGCGGATCCTTGTCAGTACCGCCCGGATAAAAGCGCCGTGGCAGACAATTAAAATTGTATTACATTCATGTTCCAACGGTTTTATTTCATTTTGAAAAAAGTCTTCTGCACGTTCATATACTGCTTCAAAGGTTTCCGCATCCCCAGAAGCCTGATAGTTACTGGGAACCGAAAAGCAATTTCGAATATTGCTGTCTGCGGCTGTAATTTCTTTTATATTTTTTCCTTCGTATACTCCAAAACACATTTCACGGATTCTTAAATCTGTGATAATTGGAGCTTTTTGTTTTTCGTTTATAATTTCCGCTGTTTTTACCGCTCTGATATAAGGGCTGGTATAGATTCGGTCAAATAAAATGCCGTCCTTTTCAAATCCGTCTCTTGTATGTTCTGCCAATTGGATTCCATAGGGAGTCAGTTCAATGTCAGAGGAACCTTGAATCAGTCCCTGGCTGTTCCAATAGGTTTCTCCGTGGCGCATAATATAAATATTCATCTCATTATCCTCTTTTATCTGTCATTGTATCAAAAGCTTTCCGAAAATTCTCAGGGGGCGGCGCAGTCCATTCCCGGCCGTCGGGCATAATCATTTTCCAGGCGTGAAGCAGCTGGCCGGATATGCCTGTTCTGCTTTTTAAAAACTGGTTTATATTTCGATCTCCGTATTTATAATCCCCAAGAACAGGGTGTCCGATAGAGGCTAAATGCGCCCGGATCTGATGAGACCGTCCGGTAATTAAATGCACCTGCAAAAGCGTTGCTTCTTCTGCTGTTTTCAATGGTATATAGCTAGTCTCAATAAAATCCGCTCCCTCAAATGGCTTTGTATGTATTTCTACTTTATTAGACCCGGGATCTTTTTTCAGATAACCTTTTAAATGCCGGTTCTTTGTAACTTTTCCTTTTACAATGCACAGATAATATTTTTTCAGTGTCCGGTCCTTTAAAAGCTCTGCCATCTGCTGCAGCCCCCGGATAGATTTCCCGGCAGTTAAAAGTCCGGAGGTGTTGCGGTCCAGCCGGTTGCAGATCGAAGGGCGGAAAGTCAAAAGATCTTCCTTTGTGAGCTGTCCGCTTTCTAACAGATAGTCCAAAACAAAATCATTCGCGGAATCATCCTGTGGCGCTGCTTTTTGGGACAGCAGACCGGCAGGCTTATTCAGAATCAGAATATCATGATCTTCATATACAATCTGAGGAATCAATCTGCCGGGGACTTTCTTTACAGGCGACCGTTTTTTACAGCCGGTCTCTTCTGCCGGTTTTACTTCTTTTTTAAATGCTGTCTCCTTTGCCGGCTTTAATGAAAATTTATCAAAAGTATCATCCGATAAGTACAGCTTTATCCGGTCACGGCCGGCCAGACATTCCTGGCCGGTGGCTTTTTTATCATTTAGTACAATATTTTTTTTCCGAAGCATTTTATAGATAAAACTTTTTGGTGCCTGGTTTAACAGTTTTGCCAGATACCGGTCCAGGCGCTGGCCTGCCTCAAAGGGTTTGATTTCAAATTCTTTCATAAGAGTTATACTTTCTTTTTATGGACATTCCGAATGGTTTTCTTTTTCTTCGGTCTGTTTTTTCCTTCTGGTTTATTTTTAGATGCCTGATAGCCGGTCCCCGGCTTTTGTCCCCTTCTTGGACGGATCAGGCATTTCTTATCGTACCCTATAAGATCCAGCCGGCCGGCCAGTTTCAGCGCTTCGTATACCAGATCATAGTTTTTGGGATTGCGGTATTGAATCAGCGCCCGCTGCATAGCCTTTTCATGAGGATTTACAGCTGTATAAACCGGTTTCATAGTCCGAGGATCCAGTCCGGTATAATACATGCAGGTAGAGATGGTGGAAGGTGTTGGATAAAAATCCTGTACCTGCTCCGGCATATAACCCAGATCTCTTAAATACTCCGCCAGTTCTACTGCTTCTTTTAAAGTGGAACCGGGATGGGAAGACATTAAATAGGGCACCAGAAACTGTTTTTTCCCTATAGCCTCATTGATTTTTTTATATTCTGTTACAAATCTATTGTAAACATCTACAGAAGGTTTTCCCATTTTTTCCAAAACTGCATCAGAAATATGCTCCGGGGCCACCTTTAACTGGCCGCTGACATGATGCTGGCATAGTTCGTGAAAAAAGGTACGGTCCGAATCGTACATTAGATAATCAAACCGGATGCCGGAGCGGACAAATACTTTTTTAACATTTGGCAGTTCTCTGAGGCTGCGCAGCAGATGCAGATAATCTTTATGGTCTACCTTCAGATTTTTGCAGGGTTTTGGAAACAGACACTGTTTTTGGGGGCAGACGCCCTGCTCCATTTGTTTGTCACAGGAAGGAAAACGAAAATTGGCAGTAGGCCCGCCTACATCGTGGATGTATCCTTTAAAATCCGGATCCCAGATGATCTCTTTGGCTTCTCTTAAGATGGATTCATGGCTTCTGGTCTGAATAATTCTGCCCTGATGAAAGGTCAGTGCGCAAAAATTGCAGCCGCCAAAACATCCACGGTTACTTACAAGACTGAATTTTACCTCTTCAATGGCAGGAACCCCGCCTGCCTCCTCATAAGACGGGTGAAAGGTCCGCATAAAGGGCAGGCTGTAAACACTGTCCATTTCACTTTGAGTAAGGGGTTTCGCCGGCGGATTCTGTACTACATACAGATGGCTGTTGTAGCTTTCCACCAGCCGCCTGCCGGAAAAAGGATCCGTATTGCAGTACTGGATATAAAAGCTTTCTGCATAGGAACGTTTCTCTTTCAGAATTGTCTGATAATCCGGAAGGGTAACAGCATCGTAAACGCTCTCTAAAGAACCGGTGCGGTAAACGCTTCCGTCGATAAAGGTCAGATCTTTGATATCAATACCGCTTTGCAGCGCTTCGGCAGTCTCTATAATGCTGCGCTCTCCCATTCCATAAAGTAACAGATCAGCGCCTGAGTCCAGCAGAATCGAGCGTTTTACCTTATTGGACCAGTAATCATAATGGGCAAGGCGTCTTAAGCTTGCCTCAAGCCCTCCGATAATAATGGGAATATCCTTGTAACTTTGCCGGATCAGATTACAGTATACAATCGTGGCGTAATCCGGCCTTTTTCCCATAACACCTCCCGGGGTAAAGGCATCCTTTGTTCTTCGTTTTTTGGAAACGGAATAATGGTTTACCATGGAATCCATATTTCCGCCGGTTACAAGAAAGCCCAGTTTGGGCCTGCCAAAAATCTGAATGCTTTTTTGATCTTTCCAGTCAGGCTGGGAAATAATACAAACGGAAAAACCATTTGCTTCCAGCACCCGGCTGATCACAGCATGTCCAAAGGAAGGGTGGTCTACATAGGCGTCGCCAATGACATATACAAAATCCGGCTGTGTAATACCTCTTTCTTCCATTTCTTTTCGATTGACTGGCAAAAACTCATTCATGGGAGCACCTCATAATCTGACTGTAATATCTGAAAATAATCGTTAATGTAAAAGTCTGCAAGTTCCCGTTTCCGGGTTCTTTGATCTGCCGAATAGGCATCTTCAACAGCGCAGACTTTCATGCCTGCACGCTTTCCTGCCAGAATCCCCATGGGAACGTCCTCAAAAACAAGACATTCTTCTGGGGAAATCTTTAAAAGCTCTGCAGTTTTTAAGTATACATCCGGAGCTGGTTTCCCGGCGGAAACATCACAGCTTGTAACAGACACATCAATATAACCGGTAAGACTGCGGGCCTCTAAAAATGCATTCAGCAGATCCCTGGAATTGCTGGTGGCAATTCCAATTTTTACAGACCGGCTTTTTAAGTATGTCAAAAATTCAAGGATACCTGGCTTTAACGCCACATGATACTGATACTGTTCTATGGCCTGGCTATGCCAGACTGCCTTTAATTCTTCCACTGTTTCCGGCAGTGAAAAAGTTTTTACAAAGTATTCTGCGGTTTCTGTAAAGCTTTTGCCTTCGATATCCTGCTGCAGTGTCTTTGGAACAGTAATTCCCCTGTTTTTAAAAAATAGATGGTCAATATCGGTCCAGACGGTCATGGAATCCGCCATCGTTCCGTCCAGATCAAAAATGACAGCTTTTGTTTTATGTAACATAATTTATTCCTTTAGTTTTTTAATTTCTTCTTCTGTGAGCATCCGGTATGCTCCCGGAGGGAGGGATTCATCCAGAGTCAGACTTCCCATGGAAATTCGTTTCAGATAGAGAACAGAAAGCCCTACTGCCTGAAACATCCGCTTAATCTGATGAAATTTTCCTTCTGTGACAGTAACAGATACTTCTGATTCTTCCGATGCCGAATGAAAAATCTTAAGAAGAGCCGGTCTTGTGGTTTTTTCTTCTCCGATATCAAGGCCGCTAAAAAACAGCTTTATCTCATGATCGGTTACCGGCCCGTTTACCCGGGCAATATAAGTTTTCGTCACGTGATGGGCGGGAGATAACAGTCTGTGGACTAAGGCTCCGTCATCAGTTATTAAAAGCAGTCCCTCAGTGTCAAGATTCAGCCGCCCTGCCGGAGCCATATTTTTGTGGAGATCAGAGGGCAGATAATCCATAACTGTTTTGTGAATCTGATCTGTAACGGCGGTTACGCAGCCCGCCGGTTTGTGAAACATAATATATTGAAACTGACTGTGATGTAATGTGCGGCCCTGAAACTTTACAATATCTGTTCCGGGGGTTAGTTTCATGGAACTGTCGGCAGCGGGAATATCATTTACCGTTACAAGTCCCTGGCGCACGGCCCGTTTCATTTCTGATCTTGTGCCGCACCCACAGTCTGTTAAGTATTTATCTAATCGGATTGTTTTCATGCTGTATCTTCTTTATTATAGTCATAATTATGATAGTGATAGGATAATGTTTTTTCCGTAAGCTTCTGAAGATATGGATATGGATTCAAGGCTTCATCACTTCCTTCTTTGTCAGGGAGATAAAATCCCACATGAAGATGTGTTGCAAATTTTCCGGTGGTTCCTTCCTTTCCGTATCCGGTATCACCGATAAAACCAATGCATTCTCCCGCTTTTATTTCCTGTCCTTCTTTGATATCCGGCATATAGGACTGCAGGTGGGCATAATAAAGGTAAAGTCCGCTGTCTGTCCGGATACCAACCCGATAACCGCCAAGCTCAAGCCAGCCAAGCTTCTCCACAACACCGTCGCTCATGCTGACCACCGGATAAATTCCCGGTTCATTGAGATCCGTCATGATATCTGTTCCTTCATGATGGCGGTCTCCTCCATATGTACGGCTCTGGTTCCAGGTATCTACATAGCTGAAGGAAAGGCTCTCGTCATCCAAAGAGACTGGAATCGGAAAAAATTCCAGCTCCTTAAGGATTTCGGATTGTTCTGTTTTTTTCAGCACTCTGTTTGATGAAAGATTCCTGGTAATTGCATACTGCATCAGAATGTCAAACAGAATGATTATCACAAAAAGCAGTAACCATAGTTTTCTTTTTTTTATTTTCCTAAAAATCAAAGATTACCCTTCTTTAAAAATTCTAATAAAAACTTCCAAATTTTCTCAGTGGAAGCAATACTGAGCTTTTCTGACGGCGTATGAATATCGTCAATTTGGGGCCCTAAGGATACACAGTCAAGATCTGGAAGTTTTTCAAGGAACAGACCGCATTCTAGTCCTGCATGAATCGCCTCTACTTTAGGCCTTTGGTTAAATAGTTCCTCATAAACCTGTATCAAACGCTTACGCAGCAAGGAGTCCTTCCGATATTCCCAGGCCGGATATTCGCCATCTTCGGTATAACATCCCAAAAGACTTTCTGTCAAGAGCCGGATTTGGTCAGCCAGCAGTCTTTTTCTGGAAGATACGCTGCTGCGAATGGAAAAGGAAATCTGAACATGATTCTCTGATGTAGTCATAATTCCGGCATTCAGGGAAGTTTCCACAAGGTCATAAAGATCTGTACTCATATGCTGAACCCCGTTTGGCATGGTATACAGAAAAGTTAAAATCTGATGTTTCCCCTGTTTGGCCATAACATGCTCTGAGGTTTCAGCCTTTTTCACACTTGCTGAAAGTTTCAATTCAGGATCTGTATTTTCATACTCTTTGTGCAGTATTGACTCCATATGGGATACTGCGCTGTGAAAGGAGTCCATATTATCTTCAGAAAGCAGTATTTCTGCGGATGCCTCTCTTGGTATGGCATTATCCTTTAACCCTCCGTTTATATGAATTAAAGAATAATGACACAGCTGTTCTAATTCTTTTAAAACACGGCCCATCAGCTGTATGGCATTCCCGTACTCTTTTTGAATTTCGGAACCTGAGTGGCCCCCATGAAGACCGGTCAATGTCAGGACTGCTAAAATACCGGACCGGATTTCCCTTGTAAAAGAAAATTCTGCTCTTGCCCGCATCCCTCCTGCACAGCCGCACAGAAAAATGCCTTCCTCTTCAGAATCAAGATTTAAAAGCTCCCGCCCCTTTAATACAGATAAGTCAATACCCTTAGCTCCGTACATTCCGGTTTCTTCGTCTACCGTAAAAACAACTTCCAGCCGGGGGCTTTTCAAATCTTCCTTTTCAAGCAGTGCAAGTCCGTAAGCAATGGCAATACCGTCGTCCGCACCAAGGGTTGTTCCTCTAGCTTTCAGATACCCCTGCTCTTCGTACAGATCAAGCCCTTCCTTTTCAAAATCAATGGTACGGTCTGCATCCTTTTCACAAACCATATCCAGATGGCCCTGAATAATATATGGTTTATGATCTTCGTATCCTTTCGCGGCTTCCCGTATGATAATAACATTATTTAAGGAATCCTGATAATATTCCAGTCCGTGCTCTTTTGCAAACTGCACACAGTAATCACTGACAGCTTTTGTATTGCCGGATCCGTGGGGAATCTGGCAGATTTCATGAAAATAGTAAAAAACCCGCTCTGCAGGTGAATGATGAAATTGCATAAAAGATAACCTCCTGTACAGGAATGATCTAAAAAAAAGACCATATAATGAACTATGAAAAGAATCATTCCTTCTATTGTACTTACGTTATTATTAATTTATTTATTATTATTTCCAAAACAGATGGCCGCAGACACAGCTTTTGGTCTTTTATTGTGGTATAAAAACGTTGTCCCAACGCTTCTGCCCTTTTGCATTATTTCTTATATTATAATTCAAAGCAATTTATATCATACCATTTTCCGGCAGATTCTTTCACTGTTACCGGGAAAACGGGTGATACGGCCGGAAACCCTCTATCCCATCTGTCTTGGTTTTGTATGCGGATTTCCCATTGGAAGCAAATTGACGGCAGATATGTACGCTTTAGGACATCTGAATGCAAAAGAAGCAACAAAGCTGTGTGCCATCAGCAATCAGTTCGGTCCGGCTTTTGTCGTAAATTACATAGCAGCTTCACAGCTTAAGGACAGCAGATTTGCACCCATCCTGCTGCTGTCTATTTATCTTCCACCGTTAATATGCGGCGCCGTCTGGATGAGCCGCCGGGATAAAAGCGCTTCTTTACGCAAAATACCGGCATCCCGATCTCAAATAAACTTTAAAATCATAGATGCCGGTATTATGAATGGATTTGAAACAATGCTGAGAGTGGCCGGATATATTGTAGTATTTTCTATTTTATCCGGCGCTGTAGAATCGCTGCCTGTTGATATTCCGGCAGGCAAAGCCCTGATATCCGGTATCCTGGAAATCACAACCGGCACTCAGAACATTGCCGCTTCTGACATGTCCCAAGCATGGAAACTGCCATTGATCTGCGCCATCGTATCCTTCGGCGGCTTCTGCGGGCTGTTTCAGACAAATGCAATTATGAAAGGGGCAGAATTTAAAAGAAAACAATATATCACCTTTAAACTCATCTGTACCGCAGTCAGCTTTATTGCCGCAAAAATTCTGTATCAGCTATTCTTCTGATTTGGAAGAAATAATAGAGATTTCATCCTGCTCTTCCTTTTTAGAAGCCTCAGAATCTCCGGCTCCTTCCCCTTCCACATCGGGTTTGAGTTCATTTCTGTTGGCTAATACGATGTCCTGGCAGTTCTGCAAAGATGCAAGGAGGCTGTCATATTTTGCCTTGGAAGTGTCAATTGCATGAGATACAATATTCTCCAGATTTCCAAGAAGGTTATCTGTATATTCAATGGATGCGGTGCGGATATTGTTGGCATCCTCCGTTGCTTTATCCAGAATTTCCTGAGCCTGATTGGTGGCAATCATTACAACTTCATTTGCCTGGGCATAGGCCTGCTGCATAATCTGATGCTCACTTACCAGTTCGTTAGTGTGAATCTGTGCAGCTTCAATAATTTCATTCGCTTTTGCCTGGGCATCTGCTAAAATAGCGTCTTTATTATTGATAATTTTCTGATAGCGCTTGATCTCGTCCGGAGTCTTCATCCGCAGTTCTGTCAAAAGCTCTTCGATTTCATCTTTATTTACAATAATTTTGGAAGGAGACAGCGGCTGTGTCTTGCAGCTTCCGATATAATTTTCAATTTCTTCAATAATCTGTTCCAAACGGCTACTCATTTTGAACAACTCCTTATCTGTTGATATTTAACTTCTTATATACTTCCGGCAGAATCTTCTCCGGAACAAATTTGGAAATATCACCGCCGTAAGACGCAACTTCTTTGACAATTGTAGAACTTAAATATGCATACTCCAGACTGGTCGTTAAAAATACCGTATCCAGCTTTGGATTTACAATCCGGTTTGTCTGGGCAATCTGAAGCTCATATTCAAAATCGGTAACAGCGCGCAGACCACGAATTACAATGCCTGCACCGATTTCATCTGCGTATTCTACCAGTAACCCATCAAAAGATGATACAGTTACATTTGGCAAGTGGCTGGTCATATCTTTTATCATACTAACACGTTCATCTGTAGAAAACAACGGATTTTTTGCATTATTGCGCAAAACCGCCACATTGAGCTCATCAAAGATTTTGGATGATCTTTCTATTATATCCAGGTGTCCGAAAGTCATAGGATCAAAACTTCCGGGATAAATTGCTTTTTTCATAGGAATTATCCTCTTGCTAACTTTACTTTTGTAAAAAAATGTGCTGATTGGTTTTATACTTTTTTTGTTTTACGATTCTGTACCCCTCTGCTGTGTATTCTGATAGATCTGTTTCCAGAGAAGTTTCAATAATAATCAGAGAATCTTCATCTATCACAGAAGACTCTTTCAAATAGGAAAGAACCTCTTTCTCCAGATTTTGATTATAGGGCGGATCCATATAAACAATATCAAACACATATTTTCGTTCCAGTGTTCTTAAAGCGGATACTGCATCCATAACTTTCAGATCACAAAAAGAGTTGAATTTTGTGAAATTAATATTATCCTGGATACATGCAGCCGCCTTCCGGCTGTTTTCCACAAGAACTGCTTTTGTGGCGCCG
Organism: Brotonthovivens ammoniilytica; assembly: GCF_025566885.1. Taxonomy (NCBI): domain Bacteria; kingdom Bacillati; phylum Bacillota; class Clostridia; order Lachnospirales; family Lachnospiraceae; genus Brotonthovivens; species Brotonthovivens ammoniilytica. The sequence goes on from NZ_JAOQJQ010000001.1 coordinate 628,141, forward strand.
CGGCTCACTGCTTCTAGAGCAATACTGCCGCTTCCGGAAAACAGATCCAGAAAATAGCATCCGGGCACTTCTATCTGAATCATATTAAAAAGTGTTTCTTTGATACGGTCTGTAGTTGGTCTTGTATCTGTTCCCGGAATGGTTTTTAAAGGCATGCTTCGTGCAGTGCCGGCTATAATTCTCATAAATGACCTCCATCTGTTTCACAAACTTCCAAAACAGCGTGGTACAAAAGAGCCAGAGCATCAGTTACTGCCTGGTTTCTGATTTCTGTCCGGCTGCCGGAGTAATGTTTCTCATATGTTTTTGTGCTGCCTTTGGCATAACATCCAATGTAAACAAGTCCCACAGGCTTTTGTTTTGTGCCTCCGCCGGGGCCTGCTATTCCTGTGGTAGTTACTGCAAAATCACTGTCAGCAGCTTTTGCGCATCCCTCGGCCATCTCATATGCCGTCTGATGGCTGACAGCCCCATAAGCATTCAGAGTATCTTCGGATACGGCCAGCAGACGCTGCTTTGCCTCATTGGAGTAAGTAATGTAGCCTTCTTTATAAACGGCAGATACACCGGGAGCGTTAATCAAAGTACCGGCCACTAGCCCTCCGGTGCAGGACTCTGCTGTTGACACGGTCAGATGATGTTTTTCACACAGCTTTGCAATCTTTTCTTCTATCTTAGCTTCCACTATTTCTGCTCCTTTAATACTCCTTTGTTTTTCACAAGATAATCAACCAGTGAAACAATTGTTAATACCAGCGCCAGGTATGTGACAATGACAGCCAGTATCTGAAAGGGTAAAAATGCAAAATTCAGAATTAAAAGAATAATCATAATCATTTGGGTCACAGTTTTTACTTTTCCCCACATGCTGGCAGCTATCACAATCTGATTATCGGCAGCAATCAGACGGAATCCGCTGATAATAAATTCCCTTGCAATAATAATAATTACAATCCAGGAAGCCAGACGGTTTACTTCAATCAGACAAATCATGGCAGAACATACCAGCAGCTTGTCCGCTAAGGGATCCATAAATTTTCCGAAGTTTGTTACAAGGTTATACTTTCTTGCAATCTTGCCGTCTAAAAGATCTGTCAGGCTGGCAGCAACAAAAATAATAAGGGCAATATAATCACCAATTCGTCCCAGGGGCGAAAACAGCATAAAGAATACAAAAAAGGGGATCAGAACCACCCGGAACATCGTTAGTTTATTTGGTAAATTCATAGCAATTCTCCTATCAGATCATATTCATAAGCGCCTGTAATCTTTACTCTTGCAAAGTCCCCGGACATCAGCGTTTCATCCGTCTGAATAAAAACATAGCCGTCAATATCCGGAGCATCTCTGTAGGTTCGTCCGATATAGGCGTTTTCAGAGGTAAGTTCTCCTTCAATCATCACATCCAGTTGGCGTCCGATCAGGGTCTCATTGGTGTCAAAAATAATTTCTTCCTGAAGCTCCATGACCTCATCTTTCCACTGAGCTTTCAGTTCTTCGTCTACCTGATCCGGCAAGCCGGCCGCAGGAGTATCTTCTTCTCTGGAGTAAGTAAAAGCTCCCAGTCTGTCAAACTCTGTTTCGTTGAGAAAATACATCAGCTCTTCATGCTGCTGGCTGGTTTCTCCGGGAAATCCACAGATTAACGTTGTCCGCAGTGCAATATCAGGAATCCGCTGGCGCAATTTATAAATAATTTTCAAAATATCTGCTTTACTGGTATGCCTTCCCATTCGCTTTAAAATAGTATCATTGATATGCTGGATGGGCATGTCGATATAATGGCATACTTTTTTATTTCTTTCTATAGCATGAATCAAATCATCGTCGATCTCTTCCGGATAGCAGTATAAAAGCCGGATCCAGTACAGGCCGGATATTTTATTTAACCGGTCCAGCAAAGCAGGCAGAGATTTTCTGCCATACAGATCTTTTCCGTAAACCGTCGTTTCCTGAGCCACAAGAATCAGCTCTTTGACGCCTTTTTTTACAAGGGACTCCGCCTGGTTTACAAGATCTTCTATAGGTATACTGCGGTAATTTCCCCGGATGGATGGAATAATACAGTAGGTACAGTGTTTATCACATCCTTCCGCAATTTTCAGATAAGCAGTATGTCCTCCTTTTGTAAGAAGCCGGCTTTCTGCCTTTCGTTTTTCTATATAATTCATGGGATGAAAGGCAGAAAAGGGCTGTCCGCTTAAAACAGTTTCAATTGCTTTGCAGATATCCTTTGTTGAATTTGTTCCAAGAACGGCATCCACTTCCGGGATTTCGTCCATAATCTCCTGCTGATATCTCTGGGCCAGACAGCCGCAGACAATCAGTACTTTTAAACTGCCGCTCTTTTTATATTCGGCCATCTGAAGAATGCTTTGAATACTCTCTTCTTTGGCGTCATGAATAAAACAGCAGGTATTAATAACAATAATATCTGCTTCACTTTCATCATTAGTAAATGCATAGGATGCATCCGTAAGCTGTCCCAGCATAAATTCAGTATCAACAAGATTTTTGTCACATCCAAGTGAAATAAACAAAATCTTCATATTTCCTCCAGAATGAAACAGCTGTCTCAAGTATACACTTTGAGACAGCGGAATCTATCAATTAAAATTCTTCTTCTGTATTCGTATCGTCTTCACCAAGGATTTTTACATCACCGCTGTATAATTCTTCTACAGCAATAGACAATGGTTTTTTACCTGCCGCATTGCTGACATAAGGTTCTGCCCCTCCGATAATCTGACGTGCTCGTTTTGCAGTAGCAATAACAATGGAATACCGGCTGTTAATTACCGGTTCATCGCCCAGTTCTACCTCATTATTTACTTTTTGCATCAGTTCTGTGTAGGATGGATGGATCATAAATGTTCTCCTTTCGAAACTATATTTAAATCATTTCTGATCTGATCAATAATAGAAATATTTTGGGCCATTTTGCATTTTTCGCTCTGAATAATATGATGAATCTGTTTTACGCATACCTGAAGATCATCATTAATAATCAGATAATCATATGCTTCGCAGCCGTCGGCTTCCTCAATGGCTCTGTTTAAACGGGAAGCAATTACTTCATCTGTCTCCGTTCCCCGGTCTTTCAGACGTTTCTTTAAAACCTCTGCCGACGGCGGGGTCACAAACAGCAGCAGCGCATCCGGAACAAGTTTTTTTACTTGAAGTGCTCCCTGGATTTCTATTTCAAGAATTACGTTTCTGCCCCGGTTTAACTGCTCTTCCACATATTTTTTAGGAGTGCCGTAATAATTGTCTACATATCTGGCATATTCAAGAAACGCATTTTCCTGTATCATCTGTTCAAATTCTTCTGTGCTCAGGAAAAAATAGTGCTGACCGTTTACTTCTCCCTCTCTGGGGCCGCGGGTAGTTGCTGAAACAGACAACGCATATTCATCTTGAAATTGTTCTAGAAGCAGTTTGGTAATGGTACCCTTTCCGGAACCGGAAAAGCCTGACATAATAATCAGTTTTCCTTTTTGATTCATGTTATTTCCCTTCTTCCGTTAAATCTTTTCCCTGAAATCTACCTGCTAAGGTATCCGGCTGCAGTGCAGATAATATAATGTGACTGCTTTCCGTCAGAATTACACTTTTTGTGCGTCTTCCCTGAGTTGCATCTACAATCCTGTCATCTTCTTTTGCCCGCTGCACCATTCGTTTGGCCGGAGCGGAATCAGGGCTGATAATTGTAATAATTTTATCTGTATTGACAACATTGCCAAAACCAATATTCATTAAACCTGCCATATGCTGTCCTTATTCTATATTCTGAATCTGTTCTCTTACTTTTTCAATTTCTGTTTTCAGTGCAATTGCCAGATTTGACACTTCTAGATCATTTGCCTTAGACAGAATGGTATTTGCCTCCCTGTTCATTTCCTGGGCAATAAAATCCAGCTTTCGTCCAATGCTTCCGGTCATATTCAGAGTTTCCTTTGTAGTCTGAATATGGCTTTTTAAGCGGACAGTTTCCTCATCTGTACATATTTTATCCGCAAACAGCACCACTTCTGCTGCAAGGCGCGATTCCTCAATCTGGGTATCCCCAAGAAGCTCCTGTACTTTCTCCTCCAGCTTCTGCCGGTATTCAGCCAGTATCCTGGGGGAACGCGCTTCTACTTTGTCCACATTGACAAGCATCTGGTCCAGTTTCTGATTCAAATCCCGGTACAGATTTTCTCCCTCTGTTTCTCTTGCAGTAATAAACTGACAGCAGGCCTCTTGAATGGCTGTTTCAAGATACGGCCACAGCGCTTTTTCATCTGATGGCTGTTCTTCCATGGAAAGAACTTCCGGATATCTGGAAAGGGTACTGGTATGAATGTCATTTTCCAGTTTGAATTCTTCGGCCATACTGTTTAAATGCCGGAGATATTCAGCGGCAAGTTCCCGGTTATATTTGACGGTAACACAGCTTTCTGCCAGATTTTCATAGGAAATGTAAAGATCTACTTTTCCCCGCTGAATTTTTTCTTTCAGAAGCGAACGGATGGCCGCCTCAAAAAAATTCAATTTTTTCGGCATCTTGATATTCAAATCCAGATACCGGTTATTAACAGATTTCATTTCCACTGTCAGCTTAAGCTTCTCATGGTTAAGTTCACAGCGGCCAAAACCGGTCATACTTTTTATCATAGATTCCTCCATTCATATGCATTGCATCTCCTGGAACCGGACATTCTGAATGCATGATAATGGTATTATAAAAGGTTTTTCCAAGGAAGTCAAATCACATTCTTGGTTTTTTGGGAAAAATCAGTTATACTAAACTGATATGTAAATCAAAATCGGAGGAATGAATTATGGCTTTGGATGGCATTGTAATATCCAATTTAATATATGATCTTAATCAGTTTGCTTCCGGCGGCAGAATCAGCAAAATTGCCCAGCCAGAAACAGACGAGCTTTTACTGACACTGAAAGGTCACAATGGACAAAAGCGGCTGCTGATTTCAGCCAGCGCTTCTCTTCCGCTGATGTACCTTACTGATAAAAATAAACCCAGTCCTATGACTGCGCCCAATTTCTGTATGCTTTTGCGCAAACATATTGCAAATGGCAGAATTACAAAGATTTATCAGCCGGGTTTAGAGCGGATCGTTGTTTTTGAGATTGAGCATCTGGATGATCTTGGAGATCTGCGGCACAAAAAGCTTATTGCAGAGCTTATGGGAAAACACAGCAATATTATTTTTTGCGATGAACAGGATAAAATCATTGACAGTATCAAACATATTTCCGCACAGGTAAGCTCCGTCCGGGAAGTGCTTCCCGGCAGAACCTATTTTATTCCCAACACGGCTCAAAAAGAGGATCCTCTGACCTGTGATGAAACATCTTTCTGCCAGTTGATTTTATCAAAGCCCATGACACTCTCAAAAACGCTCTACACTTCTTACACCGGAATCAGTCCGCTGATTGCAAATGAGATCTGTTACCGCTGCAAGCTGGACGGAGATCAGCCTGCTGCATCCTGCAATGAGGCAGAAATCCGACAGCTTTATATCTCCTTTTGTGCAGTTTTAAGTTGTGTATCCAGTCACACCTATGCGCCCTGCATCATCAAGCGAGGAAAGGAGCCTGTGGAATTTTCCTCTGTGGCATTAAAGGAATATAGTGACCTTGCCAGTGTTTCCTGCGATTCTATATCAGAGGTTTTAGAAACCTTTTACGCAGAAAAAAATATTTTTACAAGAATCAGGCAGAAGTCCTCTGACTTAAGAAGAATTGTTACCACTGCATTAGAGCGGAATCGAAAGAAATATGCACTGCAGCAAAAACAGATGCAGGATACCGAAAAAAGGGAAAAATACAGAATTTATGGTGAAATGCTTCATACTTACGGTTATGGAGTGGAACCAGAAGCAAAAGAACTAGTATGTGAAAACTACTATGACAATAATAAAGAAATCAAAGTTCCTCTGGATCCGGCACTTTCTCCGGCAGAAAATGCCGGCAGATATTTTGAACGCTATAATAAGCTGAAAAGGACCAGCGAGGCTTTAACAAAATTACTTGTAGAAACAAAAAGCGATATCGAACATTTAGAATCCATTGCTACTGCCCTTGATCTTGCAGTGTCAGAATCTGACCTGGCACAGATTAAAGAAGAGCTTGTGGAATATGGATACATCAAACGAAAATCCGGTCAGAAAAAATCAGGGAAAAAAAACCGCCCATATCATTATCAGACACAGGACGGTTATGACATTTATGTGGGAAAAAATAATTTTCAGAATGATGAATTAACCTTTAAATTTGCAGAAGGAAATGACTGGTGGTTTCATGCAAAAGGAATGCCGGGATCACATGTCATTGTAAAAACGAAAACCGGCGATCTGCCGGATCATGTATTTGAAGATGCCGGACGTCTGGCAGCTTACTACTCAAAGGGACGGGACAGTGATAAAGTGGAGATAGATTATCTGCAGAAAAAAAATGTGAAAAAACCAAATAAAAGCAAGCCGGGGTTTGTAGTTTACTATACAAACTATTCTCTTACTATGGAACCGGATATCAGCGCGCTGAAGCTGATTTCTGAATCATAAACAATTCTCGGCTGCTAAAACAAAAGAACCTTACAGCTGCGCCATATTATCACACAGCTGTAAGGCTTTTCGGTTTTGAAAACTTCAGTTACTTTCCGGTATTTTAAATTTCACAGCATTCTCCGTGAAAATCTGCTTCTCTGACATTAAATTCGTCCCGAATCAGCTGCAGAATGGGGGTTATGTTAGGATTAGGAGAATCCTTATGATAAAAACATGCCGTCTGAAATCTAAAATCTTTTCCGGGAACGTCAAAATATTTAAACTTTGCAGTATGAGAATCATGAAACGCTTTTGGAAACACAGCGAATCCTTCTGCCTGGGACAGCATAGTAAGCAGTGTTATAAAGTTGGGGACCGTTACCACTTCCCTGCAGGGAATATGATAATAAAATCCGTCATTTCCTACTTCCTTTTTATAAGGTGCATTGTGATCCATTTTCAAAAATGTCTCTTTTTTCATATCTTCTTCTGTAATCTCATCTTTTACTGCCCAGGGATGATACAGTGATACAACAATCTGAGCGGGAACTGTATGAAACACCAGCTTATGGCAGCTGCCCCAGTCCTCCTCTTCATGGGCATTGGTAAATGCCAGATCCAGTTTCCCCTCCATCATATCTTTTTGAATATCAAATAGCTCCATCATTTTAAGCTCAATATGACTATTGGGTACATTTGCCAGAATCAGTGTCAGTATAGGGGTAATAAACTCTTCCTTTGGAAGGGCCGAAAAAATTCCAACTCTTACCTTTCCGGTTAACACTTCTCCGGCTTTTCTAATTTCAGAAACCGCCAGCTTCAGTTCTTTGTCTATCTGGCCAAACTTATTTTCAGCCAGAACTCCAAGCTCTGTCAGATGCACATTTCTGGTTGACCGTTCAAACAATTTTACACCAAGCTCCTCTTCTAACAGCGAGATCTGTTTGGTTAAAGCCTGGGGGGAAATATACATTTCTTTAGCTGCTTTTGAAAAATTCTGGGTTTTGGCTGCTTTTAAAAAGTATTTAATTCGTTGATATTCCACAAAATACGCCCCCTTTCCAAAAAGAATCATTTCTTTTCCGCTTCTATAAATATTGTAACAGGAAACCCACACTGCCGCCAGAAGATTTTCTTACACTAAAAAAGAATCCTGCCACGGCAGAATTCTCCGCCTGCGGCGGGTCGCTTTTGCGACATGATTCCACTCCGCCGCAGTGCGATCATCAGCGGAGCGTTTTTTGCTCTATAGGAATCGGCACTTTTCGGCTTTATCACAACATGGTATTTCCTATAGCGTAAAAAAACAGAACGGACGCATCCGCTCTGCTTTTTACTCATAGTTTTTTTATCTGTCAGCCATCTGACGTTCCTGTGCTTCGATCATCTTCTTTACCATATACCCCCCAACAGAACCATTCTGACGGGAAGTAAGGTCACCATTGTATCCTTCTTTTAAAGGAACACCGATTTCGTTCGCTACTTCATATTTGAATTTGTTTAAAGCAGCCTTTGCTTCAGGGACAGATGCTTTATTTGTAGATTTTCCTGACATTGCATTTTCCTCCTGTGTAGATAAAAAGTTTTGTCAGAAAACATGTTTTCTTTTTTACAGCTGTAAATATAGTATCTCTCATTTTTTTAGATGTACACAGGTAAATTTAACCTTTACAAATTAAGCTGCCGGCTGAAATCTTTTTTATAGGCCTCCAGACGTTTTTTTAATTTAAAATTGCATTCCTGTTCCAGTTGATGATCCTCTTTGATCACAAGCCCTGCCTCATAAGCTGCTTTTTTTAATAAATCAGAATCCTGGAAAATATCTGCCAGGCGGAAGGAGAACTCGCCGCTCTGACGGATTCCGAAGAAATCGCCGGGTCCCCGTAATTTCAAGTCCTGACTTGCAATCTCAAATCCGTCATTGGTTTTGTTTAAAATCTCCAAACGTTTATTCTGCTTTTTATTTCCCGAGCCGTCTATCATAATACAATAAGACTGAGCACTTCCACGGCCTACCCGTCCTCTGAGCTGATGCAGCTGGGCAAGTCCAAACCGTTCAGCATTTTCAATCATAATAACTGTGGCATTTGGAACATCCACGCCTACCTCCACAACGGTTGTAGAAACTAAAACCTGGATTTCATTTTTTAAAAATGCTTCCATAATTTCATTTTTTTCATCCGGTTTCATTTTTCCGTGAAGACATCCTACCGTGCACTGTGCTCCAAAAAGCTGTTTTAGCTGTGCAGAATAGTCCAAAACATTTTCACCTTCCAGAGTCTCAGAAGCTTCCACAAACGGACAAATAACATAAGCCTGGTGTCCGGCCTGAATTTCTTTTAAAATAAAAGTATATGCTTTTTGGCGAAACCCGGTGTCTACGACACAGTTTTTGATGGGAAGGCGTCTGGCCGGAACCTGATCAATGACTGATATGTCCAGATCCCCGTATAATATAATGGCCAGGGTTCTTGGAATGGGGGTTGCACTCATAACAAGAATATGAGGATGCATTCCCTTTTTGGAAAATGTTTCTCTTTGCTTCACACCAAACCGATGCTGCTCATCGGTAATTACAAGGGCTAAATTTTTGTATTCCGGTTTTTCCTGAATTAAAGCGTGTGTGCCTACAATCAAAGCACCGGAGGAAGAAGCCAGCATCTCAAAGGCTTCCCGTTTCTGCCTTGCACTTAAGGAACCGGTCAGTAAAACAACCGGAAAGGAAAGGTGCTGCTCCCGGCACAGAGCAGTCAGTTTCTCATAATGCTGTCTTGCCAGTACATCAGTGGGAGCCATTAAGGCTGCCTGGTATCCCTGATGCGCTGCATGAAACATAGCTAGAAATGCCACAATTGTTTTTCCGGATCCTACATCTCCCTGAATCAGCCGCTGCATAGCACAGCCGCTTTTCATGTCTTTTTTGATATCTTCAAAAGCGCGCAGCTGTGCATCGGTAAGCTGATAGGGCAGTTTTCTTAAGATATGATCTGTAAAGTCATGATCTTTGATGCGGTAGTCCGTTTCAAACTGTGCAGACTGCTCCCTCCCGAAACGCATGCTGAGAATAAAAAACAGAAATTCATCAAAAACAAGACGGTTTCTGGCCGCAATACAGCTTTCCTCATCCTGGGGAAAATGAATATTTTCTATGGCAAAATTATATTCGCACAGATGATTGCGGGTACGGAGCTCTTCCGGCAGATATTCAAGGGTCAGAGCCATCTCTTTTAAACAGGTCTGTACGGTACGCTGGATCAGGTGATTGTTAAGGCCCCCTGACAGCGGATATACGGGCTGTAAGGTAGCACTTACCGCCTCATACTTTTCCGGTTCAAAAATTTCGGGCTGATCCATAGTAAACATCTGCTTTTTCTGCCGGACAATTCCGTAAAAGATATAGGTCTTTCCAGGCTTAAGAAGGCTGCGTACAAAGGGACTGCGAAACCAGCTCAATCGAAACCGCAGATCGTCACTTCCGATTTCTGCAGTAACCATATTAAGACGGCTGCCCGGTATCAGCACCGGCTTCTGGCGGAGCTTTGCTACAATCGCATTCTTTCGGTCCGCAACAGCCTCTGCAGGTGCAACAGGTTTTGGGTAACGCTCATAATCTCTTGGAAAATACAGGAGTATATCACCAACTGTATATACTCCTGCATTTCGAAATAACTCTTCTGTTTTTGTGCCGATTCCTTTTATTTCCCGAATACTGGAATCTATATTCATAAACTTTCTCCGTTTATTCTACCGATAGTACATAATAATAAATTGGCTGCCCGCCAAAAGTTACATCCAAGTCGCAGTCCGGGTAAGTTTCAGATACATAGGCCCCAAAAGCCTCCGCATCTTCTTTTGATACATCTTCACCATAATAAACGCTGATAAAGGAAGAATCTTCATCTACCAGATCTGCAAGCAGTTCTTTTAATACGGTATTCATATCAGAACCCACAGACAAAATCGAAGCATCTCCGATGCCCATGTAATCCCCTTCTGTAATCTCTTTCCCGTCAATTACCGTATCCCGGACTGCATAAGTTACCTGTCCGGTTTTAACTGATTTAATGGCATCTTCCATTGCCTGAAGATTATCTTCCCAGGACTGTCCTGGAATCAGGTTAATCATTGCGGCAATTCCCTGAGGAATGGTTTTGGTGGGAACCACTATAATATTTTTATCCTCAACCAGATAAGATGCCTGCTGGGCTGCCAGGATAATATTTTTATTATTAGGAAGAATAAAAATATTTTCAGCATTTACTTTCTCAATTGCCTGCAGCATATCCTCTGTGCTGGGGTTCATCGTCTGGCCGCCTTCTATGATATAGTCAACGCCAAGTCCTTTAAACGCCTCGGTCAGTCCCTCTCCGATAGAAACAGAAATAAATCCCATTTCTTTTGGAGGTGTTTTTTTTGCATCTTCCTGAGCCTGTTTTTCAGCCAGTTTCTGTGCATCTTTAATCAGTTTTTCCTGGTGTTCCTCGCGCATATTGTCGATTTTGATTTTGCTTAAAGAACCATGTGTCAATGCCTTTTGTATTACCAGTCCCGGGTCATTGGTATGTACATGGATTTTTACAATTTCATCATCGGCAACCAGTACAATGGAATCTCCCATAGACTGTAGAAACTGCTTAAAATCATGCTCCTGTTCCTGGGTAAGGGGTTTGTTCAGCACGATAATAAACTCTGTACAATACCCAAATTTTATTTCCTTTTCTGTTTCCGCAGAAATCTTAACAATACCGGAAGCCGTTTTTCCGGTTTCTATGGTATAATCAATTTCTTTTCCAAGATATGCGTCATAAGCGCCTTTTAAGACTTCTACTAGTCCCTGGCCGCCGGAATCCACTACTCCCGCCTGTTTTAATACCGGAAGCATATCCGGTGTTTTTGAAAGAACTGTTTCTGCCTCTTCTATAATCGCTTTCATATAGGAAGACAGATCATAAGTCTCATCGCAGGAAAGCTCTATGGCTTTATCTGCAGCGCCTCTGGCCACAGTAAGAATTGTCCCTTCTTTTGGCTTCATAACTGCTTTGTAAGCAGTTTCACAGGCCTTTTCCACAGCATTGCAGAGTGTAATTTTGTCAATAGTTTCCTGGCTTCCGATTACTTTTGTAAATCCCCGAAACAGCTGGGATAATATAACGCCTGAATTTCCCCTGGCTCCACGCAGAGATCCGGATGCAATCGCTTTTGAGAGTGCATGCATATCTGGATTTTCAACTGCACTGACTTCTCTGGCCGCAGACATAATTGTCATACTCATATTGGTACCGGTATCACCGTCAGGTACCGGAAATACATTCAATTCGTTAATCCATTCTTTTTTTGCATCAAGATTTTTAGCGCCTGCTAAAAACATTTTGGCAAGAAGCGCTGAATCTAATGTTGCACATTCCACTATACTTGTCCTCCTTAGTCAATCACTCTGACACCTTCCACAAAAATATTGATTTTCTCAATGGTCATGCCTGTAAAGGATTCTACTTTATACTTTACAGTAGAAATAAGATTATCCGCTACTGTCTCAATACTTACCCCATATGAAATAATTACATGAAAATCCAATGTAATTTTATTATCCGAAATTAATACAGAAATTCCATGATGAAGGTAATCCTTTTTTAATAATTTTACCAGTCCATCTTTTACATTGACTGCAGCCATGCCTACAATTCCGAAACATTCTACAGCTACGGAGCCGGCATATGTAGAAACGACTTCTGGCTCAATGCTTACCGTACCAAATTCGTTACTCATAAATCCTTTCATAATATCCTCCAATCATTCGATTACTATGTGGTTGCCCTGTCTTAAATACTTCATTCCGGCTGATACACTTAGCATATTATAACCATTTTTTAAGGAAATGAAAATAACATTTTGAAAAATAATTTATTTTTTTGAAATTATTCTTGCAATATGAATATGTATCTGGTAGAATACATTTGTTGTGAGCCTGCTGATAAGGCTTAGTAAACGCAAGGAGGTGCAATTATGGCAAAATGTAGTATTTGTGGAAAAGGCGCTCATTTTGGATGCAACGTGAGCCATTCTCATAGAAAATCAAATAGAATGTGGAAATCTAACATTAAAAAAGTTAAATGTAATGTTAATGGAACACATAAATCATTATATGTTTGTGCTTCTTGTCTGAGATCCAATAAAGTAGAAAGAGCATAGAAAATGCGAGCTGTCCATCCGGGCAGCTTTTCTTATATCATAGGAAATTGCTCCTATGATATAAAAAACGCTCCGCTTTTGATCGCACCGCGGCGGAATGGAGTCATGTCGCAAAAGCGACCCGCCGCAGGCGAGATTCTTTTTTATTTTTTACACACTATTTCCATCTCCGGCAGCAATAAAGATTGTAACCTATAATTAAAAAAAGTGCGATAATGATAATACCTATAAAAATGTTAGAGATCAGCATCATGAAAATCATGCCAGCCGCCACCCAGAACAATATAAAACCGATCATTTCTTTCATAATGGCCTCCACATCAAAAAAGAGATTCATACTTTATTATATGAATCCCCCTTGAAAATCTTGCCTTATTCTTCAATATTTAAAATCGCTTTCATTTCTTCTGCCGCTTTTTCTTTGGCTTCCTGTTCCTGCTTCGCTTTTTCCGGATCTTTTTTATTTTGAATCTGTTTCATAAACTTATCTACAAAATCAGGTACCATATCCAGAAGTTTTGTAATTCCGTCATTATTTTTCACACTGACCATTTTTGTAATTCCATTTTGAATCACTAAAACAGCACAAGGGGAAATTTTTCCTCCAATTCCGCCGCCGCAGTTCTTTTTCTTTTCACCGGTAAAGGAACCGGCGCCCATGCCAAAAGAGACATCTACCAGCGGCATAATGATAGTGTCTCCAATGTGAATGGCATCTCCTACTACTGTTTTAGAGGAAAGAAAGCTGCTCATACCCTGAATCAGTGAATCAACTGTGGTGTGAAATGAATTGTCTGTCATACTGCAGTACCTCCGTTTTTATTTCTGCTTTAATGATTTTAAAAATGTGCGGAATTCTTTCTGGCGAAAAATCCGAAAGATAAAAAGCACAATATGGATTCCGCGTATATGTCCCATAATTTGAAACGTGCCTTTAAAATAAGTATCTTCGGTTTCAAAGTCCGGATTTATATTTAAGTCCTCATACTGGTACAGGAAAAAAATACAGCTGAAGGCTCCCACTGCCTTTCCCGTCAGCGACGGGTCAGAAAGCCCAAAGCTTAAGTCTCCTCTGATATCCCTGGGCCGCACATGATACATCAATGTTTTAAAGTGGGGCATAAGAAGCTCTGCCAAATGACCGTCTTTGATCTTCTTTAATATCTGAAAGACTTTTCTGCCTTTACTTAATAGTTCATAAAAGGAAGAATTATCTTTCTCAAATTCTTCTTTTTGGACGGCATCTGAATCTTTTGACTCCTGGTCCTGTTCTTCCTTTGTATCTGCCTGTTTTAAAAGATCAGAAGTATTTTTATTTGAAATTTCTTCATTCGAAGTATCTCTATTTGAAACTTCCTTTTCTGAAATATTTTTTTCTGAAATTCCTTTTTGGAGAGTTTCTTTTGCCGGAACTTCTTCATCTAAAACGATATTTTTTTTATCTTTTCTGTGTTTCTTTAAGTAACGCTGTCTTAATTTTAATCTTTTTTCAGCCTGCCGCTTCTCTTTTTTTTCTTTCCTTTTTTTTATGCGCCGTGGATCTAAAATTCCGGAGCGGATTCCAAGAATATAGATATCATATTCCGGATTTTCATTTTCATATTGAAAACGGAACTGGAGCAGCCGGAAGAACCAGCTGATCCTTACAAAATATTTTTTATTTTCGATATCTCCCTGTCCAAAATATCTGGCTGGTATCAATAAGATGCAGGCGGCTAATATGGCCAGAATCAACAGGACAATTAAAAGTACCGTCCCGATTATTTTCAGAATACTCAGTATGATTGCCATTGGTTTCCTCAGTCTGTTTTAGGTTTTTCCAGTTCAAAAAAACAGTAATAATCAATTTCATTCAGTTTTTGATACATTTCTGAAGTAATCTGTTCTATTAACCTGAATGCTTCTCTTTTTGTATTGGCCAGACCGATCACACAAAAAGGTTCTCCAGGATAATATTTCTGCCGGAGTATGGAGGAAGAAATGATTTCCGGATTACCGGAATAGCCCAAAGGCAGCCTCAAAATAAAAATTCCCTGTTGTGCTATGTTGTGCATAATTTTCCATTTTATACGCCGATATTTTTTTTTTAGTCCGGTTCCCAGATAAATCCGGCTGCTCCATATCATAAAATTCCTCCGTGATAGCATTGTATACGCCATGCAAGCTCTAAAACCTTTTACTTTCGCAACGCGGCAAGCCGCATGTCAGTTATACGCCATGCAAGCTCTAAAACCTTTGGTTTTATCGCTTACGGCTGGCGCCGTATATCTGAATTTTATTTTCGCAACGCGGCAAGCTCTAAAACCTTCGGTTTTATCGCTTTGTGGCTGGCGCCACATGTCATCTAAAAAATAGAAAGCTGAATGATAAAGCAAGCTTTTCTGCTCAGCTTTCTATTTTTTAGATAGCCGCGTTGCTTGTAGCTTTTAAAAGTATTTTTTGTTGCCCCACAGATTACTTTTTTTTAGGTCCAGATATTCGTTATAGGCTTTTTCCAGTATTTGTTTTTCGTTTGCAAATTTCAGCAGATGGTATGCTTCATGATATTTATAATATCCGGAGTCCACAAAATACTCTTCTTTCTGGGGTTTACTGTAATAGCTGTCGGACATCATCAAATACCAGTGTACCTGCTTTTCCACGGTATCCTGCGGGATAGAAAATGTATACTGGCTTTTTCCGATATATTTGATAATGGTCGCGTCTGCCCCGGTCTCTTCTTTGACTTCTCTTGTAGCAGTATCTTTATACTCCTCGCCGGATTCCACAGTCCCCTTGGGGAGAACCCAGCCCTCGTATTTGTTTTTATAATTCTTATATAATACTAATACTTTCCCTCGGAATATAACCACACCACCACAACTGGTTGCTTCAATCATTGCAATCCCTCCTGATGTGGTATAAATCTGCAATCAGTATACCTCTTTTGAAAGGAACATGCAACTAGGTTTCACAGTGGAACATCCATCAGGATTTTGTATTAAAATATTTATCAAATACTTTTTTTGCAATTGGCACAGCTGTCCCGCTGCCGGAACCGCCGTCTTCCACAATAACGGCTATGGCAATATCATTGTAAGAATCTTTGGAACCATACCCCACAAACCAGGCATGGCTGTGGCCCTTTACAGTTCCAAATTCCGCGGAGCCTGTTTTGCCGGCAGCGCTGTAGCTTTGACCGGATAATTTAGAGGCAGTACCGCTGTTTACTACTTCTTCCATAAGCTCCTGCAAAATACCGGCTTCCTCTTTGGAAATCATAGCTCCGGCCTCGGAAGGCTTATAAGACTTTATATTCACACCGCCGTCATTTTCAATATGATCTACAAGATATGGCTTCATAACGGTTCCGTCATTATCAATAGCCGCCGCGATCATTGCCATGTGCAGAGGCGTAACTAATGTATCTCCCTGTCCAATGGCTGTCTGCATAATCTTACCGGTGGAAGCGTCTGTGCCCAGGGAAAAACGGCTGTTATTTGCTTCAAAAGAAACCGGAAGGTCCTGATTAAACAACATGTCACTGCAAAGCTCAGCATATTTTTTCAGATTCAAATCCAGACCTATAGTGGAAAAAGCACTGTTACATGACTTGGCAAATGCTTTTTTCAAATCCTCTTCACCATGTACACTGTTGTTGTAACAGTGAATCACCTCTCCGTTTACTTCCACGCTTCCGTCACAGTCAAAATGAAATTTATTGTTTACGCCGTTTTCACGGATGTATTCAAGAACCGTTACAATTTTAAAGGTAGACCCCGGAGGATACAGCCCCTGTGTTGCCCGGTTTAACAAGATGGAGCTGTCTTCATCAGCTACAATGGAATCCCAGTTTTTTGCCAGGGTATTGGGGTTAAAATCCGGTTTTGAAACCATGGCCAGTATCTTTCCCGTTTTGGGCTCTAATACTACAACTGCCCCGTCCTGATTCCCAAGAGCGTCATAGGCAGCTTTTTGTACCCGGTAGTCAAGGGTAGATACAACAGAGTCTCCCTGGTTTTTCTCGTCTCTCAGCTCATTCATAAGCTGTACCAGGAAAAAGGAATGGGACCGCAGCAGTTTAAAATTCATCTGTGACTCCAGTCCTGATTTTCCGTTGTTTACATATCCAACCACATGAGCAAACATATTTTCATAAGGATAGCTGCGGGTCTGTTCCCCTTTACTGTTTGTAACCGTTTCCGCCAGAACTTTTCCGTCACTTGAGAGAATATCCCCGCGGATTACATGTTCTGCATACAGATTGGCCCTGGAATTATACGGACTGCTGATTACGTCCTCGCTTTTGAATACCTGAAAATAAATAAAATAACCGATCAATATCAGAAAGATAGCCAAAAACAGATAAGTGATAATAGCAAATTCCTGATTTCTACCAGATTTCGTCGATTTCTTCCTGATCGAACCTTGATTTTCTTCCCGGCCTCCTGTCAGATTCATGTCTATCATTTCGATTGTCTTTTGGAGTTTCTTTTCTTCCTGGCGTTTTGTCAGTTTCGTGTTTTTTTTCTGTGGCTGTTTTCTTTTTGGATTTCTGAGCTGGTTTTCTCTTTTCATCAGATTCCCCTTCGTCCTGTCTTAAAATATAAAGTCCCTGTATAATTGCAAATAAGATCATAGTACACAACAGTGAACTGCCGCCGTAACTGATAAAGGGCAGTGTAACGCCGGTGGAGGGGATGCATTTGATTACCCCGCCAATGGTTAAAAATACCTGAAATCCATACAGCGTTCCAAGTCCCAGCGCAATCAGCTTATAAAACTGATCCCTGATCTGCATTGCAATGTTAAGTGTCATTAAAAAGCAGCTAAAACAAACAAGTATAATACAAAGAGCAAATACCCCTCCCATTTCTTCTGAAATGGCTGCAAACACGAAATCGGATTCCCGGACCGGTATACTCTCAGGCATTCCCTGAAACAGGCCCATTCCCGCCCATCCGCCGGTTCCGATGGCAAACAGCGACTGTGCAACCTGCCACCCTCCGCCGTCTATGGAAGCAAAGGGGTCTTTCCAGGCAGACACCCGGACCTTTACATGATCAAAAAACTTTCCGGCCAGCAGCGCTGCCCCGGCTCCAAGTCCCAAACCTCCAAAAAAGTACAGCGGATTTCTGGTTGCCACATAAAGCATGACAATGTAAGTAACAAAAAAGATCAAAGCTGCTCCAAGATCTTTGGATACCACCAGAATCATTACATGAAGAGCTGCGATTACAGTTGTTATCACAACCTGTTTAAAATCCTTTACATGGTAGAGCATACATGCGGCAAAAAAGACAAATAAGATTTTTATAAATTCCGAAGGCTGTACCGCAATAGAACCAATGGGAATAGAAAGCTTGGCGCCATAAGTAGTGCTTCCGAACAGGCAGACAAACCCCAGCACTAAAATGCCAAACACTGCATAAAACCATGTAAACCTGCGAAGTGCTTTCATTTTGCGGATCAAAAACGGTACAAATATAGACAGTACCGCTGCCACACAGGCAATCTCAAACTGACGCAAAGCAGATTCAAAGTTAAGACGTGTCAGAATAATAAACCCGATAATCATCAGCATACACATATGATTGACGATTAATTTTGCCGAACGCTTATAAAGCACTTTATAAATAAAAAACAAAAATAATATAAAGGCTGTCTGAGCAGCATAAAAGACAAGCATTTTTATCTGGCCGGTGTTGGCAAATATAACTGCATATGCGTCCAGATGCAGCAAAAACATACATACAGTCTGCCTTTTGTAAATCAGCTGTGCCCGGTCTGAGCCATCTTTTTGTTTTAACACCGTATAGCTGTAAAATGTATACACGGCAAATAAAATAATCATCAGGTATTTTGAAAATTCTGTAATTAAATGTACCATGAATGCTCCTTATTCGATTCCACGTCTGAAATGTCCGTTGGTAAAACGGTTTTCCCAGGCGGACATATCTATTTTTTTCTTTTCCATAAAAGCCTGCTGATAATCCATAAATATCCTCTTTATTTCCTGTTCTGATTCCGAAAGAAACTCTATGCGCAGGGACTGAAATTTCATATCAGAAATTTTTGCACTGTGATGCATCAGATATAATGGCTGACTGTTATAAATAACATTATAGCAGTCTTTGCAGTTTCGTGTGATTAAGAATTTTTTAAGGTAACGGTCCTTTAAATACAATTCCCGGTCTGCGGCCGGCTTATTTTTATAGCAGCGGTCAAAATTTTTATACAGACATTGTGCGGTTACCATCAATGGTATCCACCCGTATATAACCAGCTCTGCCCGCCTATTGTCCCAATCCCGCAATTCTTTTTCATTCAGTTCCAAGGGAGCTGTAATGTTTGCCGCTCCGCTTTCTAAAAAAGCTGTTCCTGCGGTATCAGACATTGCATACAGCCCGTAATCTGTATGAATCGTTACAGATCTGGGAAGAGCGTGCAGGGCAAACCCAAGTCCGTCATAGCTTCTGGCTAAGACACCGTCAAACTGTTCCCAGAACTTCTGTTCCCAGTCCAGGTACCGGCTGACTGTCTGTTTCCGTACTGTGGGAGGCAGGCAGAAAAACGCTTCTTTTCCGGTATTTTGAATCTTTAAAACCGCATCGGAAAGTTCCTGCTGGGTATGAAAGCAATCGGTCTCAATCAGCACTGTATTGACAAAAGAAGCTTCAAGCACAGCATTCAGCTGATTTTTTTGTCTGATCAGCACAGACAGTTTTTCTGATGCGTTCTGTGCTTTCCGAAGCACCGGGCTAATGTTGTTTTTTTCGGGCAGTGTCCGATGATAAGGGGCGGCCAGCAGTTTTCCAAACTGATCTAATGCTTCTCTTCTTAACTCATTGATCTGTTTTACCGGAAGAAATGCATCCGGATCACACTGAATAGAAAGGTTTGTGATCTGAAAAACAGTATCTCCTGTTTTTTTCAGACGTTTTTCAAGCTCTTCCGGTTTCAGAGGCTGTTTTTGTGCCTTTAATACCTCTGCCCCTGCCACAGTCAAAGTATGCCGTCCGTCTGACAGATGCAGTCTAAAAGCCGACCCTGTGAAACATTCAGCCCTTGCAGATAATGCTATGTTTCGAGCTGGAATTTCCCGTGTTTTTTTATCCATATTACTTTTATAAGCAGAAGAAACAAAAGACATTACAAAACGGTCATTGCGTTTTTCATAATACCCTTCTGTAAATCCGCCTCTATTGCCAAGATCCAAAAGATACTGCCAGTCTTCCTCTGAAACGGCATAGTTTCCCGGATCATTTTCATATAAATCCAGATATTTTCGGTAAACAGAAGTAACACCCGCCGCATACTCTGCCTGTTTCATTCTTCCTTCAATTTTCAGGGAATATACCCCCGCTTCTGCCATAGCCGGAAGCAGCTTTATCGTGCATAAATCTTTGGGACTTACAGGATACAACTCTTTCGGATTATAAATACGATTCTTTTTGTCGATAACCTGATAATTTAAGCGGCATGGCTGGGCACACCGCCCTCGGTTGCCGCTGCGGCCTCCTAACATACTGCTGAATAAACACTGGCCGGAATAACAGTAGCATAACGCTCCATGTATAAAACTTTCGATTTCCATTCCTGTGCTTTCATATAAATCCCGGATTTCTTCCAATGATATTTCACGGGCCGTTACAATTCGTTTAACGCCGTTTTCTTTTAGAAATTCTGCCCCGCAGCCATTGGTTACGGACATCTGAGTGCTGGCATGGAGCGGAAGATCTGGAAATTCCCGGTGCAGAAAAGACAGTACGCCATAATCCTGAACGATCACAGCATCCAGTCCTCTTTGATAAAAGGGTTCTATATAATCATACAGTTCCCGGTTAAGTTCTTTATTTTTTAGTAATGTATTTACGGTCAGAAATATTTTACTGCCAAACATATGGGCATAGTCAAGCCCTTCTAAAACCTGTTCTTCAGTGAAATTTTTTGCATAGGCTCTGGCCCCAAAACGGCTGCCGCCCAGATATACAGCATCTGCCCCGGCCTGAATCACAGCTTTTAAAATATCAAGGGAACCTGCCGGCGATAATAACTCTAATTTTTTCATGTTGTTTCTCCAAAAAAGAATGTCCCAAAACAGATACCGGTTTTGAGACATATCAAGTATGAAATTATGTTTCTGATTCCATCGGTATTCCAAAATGATGATATGCAAATTCTGTTACGACTCTGCCTCTGGGGGTGCGGTTTAAGAATCCGTTTTTTACCAGATAAGGTTCATATACATCCTCAATGGTTCCGGAATCTTCCCCGATTGCCGCTGCCAGCGTCTCAATGCCAATGGGACCACCGTGAAATTTTTCAATCATTGTCAGCAGCAGGGAACGGTCATTTTTATCAAGGCCCAGTTTATCTACTTCCAGCAGATCCAGGGCAAAAGACGCTACCTTTTTTGTAATCACACCGTCATACTGCACCTGAGCAAAATCTCTGACCCGCTTTAAAAGCCGGTTGGCAAGCCGCGGTGTTCCCCGGGATCTAGAGGCCATTTCTATGGCTCCTTCCGGATCAATTTCCACATCCAGCTTCGTGGCAGACTGTTCAATAATCAGCTGCAGTTCCTTTGGGGTATAATACTCCAGATGATGGACCACCCCAAAACGGTCTCTTAAAGGGGCCGATAATAATCCGGCTCTTGTGGTAGCCCCCACAAGGGTAAACTTTGGAAGATCCAGCCGGATGGAACGGGCGGAAGCACCCTTTCCCACCATAATATCAATGGCATAATCTTCCATAGCCGGATACAGTACTTCTTCTACCTGGCGGTTCAGACGGTGGATTTCATCAATAAACAGCAGATCTCCTTCCTGAAGATTACTTAAAATAGCCGCCATCTCCCCGGGCTTTGCAATTGCAGGACCGGAAGTGACTTTAATATTTACTTCCATTTCATTGGCAATAATACCTGCCAGCGTCGTCTTTCCAAGCCCCGGAGGTCCATAGAAAAGCACATGATCCAAAGCCTCGTCTCTTTGCTTTGCGGCCTCAATGAATACCCGCAGATTTTTTTTGATTTTTTCCTGTCCAATATATTCTTCCAGTCTCAGAGGACGAAGGGTCTTTTCATTTTTAATATCTTCTTCCTGGATCTGGGTAGAAATCATACGTTTTTCCATCATTTTTTACCACCTACAAAAATGCCATGTTTTTTAAGGATGCTTTTAAAATCGCTTCCGTATCCATCTGATCTGTAATTTCAATCATACTTACCGCCTGCCGTGCTTCTTTTACAGAATATCCCAGAGAGGTAAGCGCCTCCACTGCTTCATTTTTCCTGGAGGATAACATATCATTTCCGTTTTGGGGGTAAAGAGTCCCCTCCTCTTGATCTAAAAGATCTTCAAGATGCACCTTATCTTTTAATTCTATTATTAATTTCTGGGCAGTTTTATTTCCAACGCCGGGTGCTTTTGCAATAGCTTTTGCATTTTCTGAAACCACTGCGGCACATAATTCTTCCGGAGAAAGTACTGTAAGTATGCCAAGAGCTCCTTTCGGCCCAATGCCGCTGACATTTAGCATCATCTTAAACAGTGTAATTTCATCCTTATTTAAAAATCCAAACAGCCAGAAACAATCTTCTTTTACATGAAGGTATGTATAGATTTTAACAACACTTCCGATTTGAGGCAGGTTGTCCATCACACGCCCTGGTACAAAAATATTGTATCCAATATCCTGATTTTCTACTATGATTTTATCTTCTTCTATTTCCTCTAACGTTCCTTTTATATAGGAATACATAAATGCCTCCAGATGCCTTTAAAAAAATCTTTTTACACGTAAAATTGTTTCCTGTGCTGCAATTCCAATTACAAGCCCGGTAATAAATCCTGCAATTAATAAAAAAGGCAGATAATAAAATATGTTATAGTTTTCTACTACCAGCGCGGCAACAATCAGCTGTCCCACATTGTGACAGATTCCGCCGATGGTGCTGACAGTGATTATCTTGCAGAGAGAGGATTTTTTCAAAAGGGTCATAATGCTTAAGCTTAACATCGCTCCCGCCAGGCTGTATAGAATGCTGAACATATTTCCAAACAGGAAACCTGCCAGTAATACCCGCAGCACAGAAATCAGATATGCCTCTTTTGTCCCCATGCAGTACAGCATAATAATAATCACAATATTTGTCAGCCCCAGCTTCATGCCCGGTATTCCAAAATAAAATGGAATCAGGGATTCTACATAACTGCAGACCAGGGCAAGAGCCAGAAACACACCGATAAAAGCAACATTTCGTTTCATTCCTAAACCTCTAATTTACAATTGCATCAAATTCTGCCTGTTCTTCTGCCTGTGTAACTTCCACAACAACTTTGTTAGGCAGACAGACTATAGTCTCATTTTCTTTGGAAACAGCCTTCTGGTGGACACAGAGCTGATCCGGGCAGTCCGCCTTCTGCATATGAGCAGTTTCATTTTCTATCACCAGCTGATTGGTAACCTTTCCGTCTTTATCTTTGATGCTTATTGTCTGCGCTTCCTCCAGTGCATAAGTCCCATAAACTTTTCCGTCAACCGTTATGCGGACAGCACTCCCCCCTGTTTTGGGTCTGAGCCAGAACACAAGAAATACAAAAACAATCACTGCAAACACCAGAGCCAAAATGATGGCATCCCGTTTTGAAAAACGCCGGAGCTGATCTGAACCATCTGCATTATTTTTCTGTTTCATGTAATATCAATTCTCCCATATAGTAAAAACCTTTGCATTCTTTTAATGCCACATCCACAATGGTTCCAATTAATGAGGCATCACCTTTAAAATGAACGACGCTGTTATTACTCATGCGCCCGGTAAGCAGTTTATCATCCTGTTCATTGACTGTTTCCACCAGAATTTTCTGGCAGGTTCCGGTAAAACGTCCTGATTTTTCGGATGCTATTTCCTGTACAGCTGCCAGCAGACGTCCAAACCGGTCTTTCACAGTTTCTTCTGAAACCTGATTTTCCATAATGGCAGCCGGAGTGCCGGTTCTTTTAGAATATACAAAAGTAAATGCGCTGTCATAGCCGACTTTTTTGACTACATCCATGGTTTCTTCAAAATCTTCTTCCGTTTCTCCCGGAAATCCCACAATAATATCTGTTGTAATAGCCATATCCGGCATAGCGGTACGTATTTTTTCCACCAGCTCCAGGTACTGTTCCTTCGTATAATGTCGGTTCATTTGATTTAAAATTCTAGAGCTGCCCGACTGCAGCGGCAGATGAATATGTCTGCAGATTTTTTCGGATGCTGCCATTACTTCAATTAGTTCATCAGAAAGATCTTTTGGGTGGGAAGTCATAAAGCGGATCCGTTCAATGCCTTTTATTTTTTCAATTTCCCTTAACAGAGCGGCAAAGGTAACCGGATGTTCCAGGGTTTTTCCGTAAGAATTCACATTTTGTCCCAGAAGCATAATTTCAACTACTCCGTCAGCGGCAAAGGAACGGATTTCTTTTAAAATTTCTTCCGGCTGCCGGCTGCGCTCACGTCCCCGCACATACGGAACAATGCAGTAGCTGCAAAAATTATTGCAGCCATACATCACATTTACTCCAGACTTAAAAGGATACTTTCTTTCATTGGGCAGATTTTCCACAATCTGCTCAGTTCCTTCCCAGATCTCCACCGTCATCTGTTTTTCTTCCATTGATTTCACAATAAGCTCTGCAAATTGAAAAATATTATGGGTTCCAAAAATCAAATCCACAAACCGGTAACTGCTCTTTAATTTTTCAACTACCGTTTCTTCCTGCATCATACAGCCGCACAGAGCAATCATCATCTCAGGGTTTTTATCTTTATATCCGTGGAGATACCCTAACTTTCCATACACCTTATTGTTGGCATTTTCCCGAACGGTGCAGGTATTATATACAACAAAATCTGCTTTTTCGGAGTCTGCCGGAAGATATCCGATGGTTTCTAAAATTCCGGTCAGCTTTTCGGAATCTCTAGCATTCATCTGACAGCCAAAGGTTTTTACAAAAAAAGTCAGTTCCCGTCCCATCTGCTGTTTTAGCTGCTGCACATAAAGCCTTGCTTTTTTCATAAAATAGTACTGCCGGTCAGGCTCTTTTTCCGGAGCCGGCTCATTTAAATTTATATTCTGAAAAATTTCTTCAGTTTTTTCCTTGTCCAGCATATTCATAATTATTCCTTTCAAAACAGGACTTCCGTATGAAGGCTTCCCAGCAGACACTTTTTAGCTGCGTTTCCATAATCTTTCATACTTTTTTGAAGTCATTCTGGGATATTATAGCATGGAAATTTGGATTGTACAAATTTAATAAAAGTACAGAGAAACATTTTTATTTAATGCCCTCAATGCGTCTTCCAGCCCGTGAATAATATTTTTTCTGGCTGTTATATTAAAGGGAAGACTTTTACTGCTGTAATTTTCATTTACTGCTTTCCCTACATAAAGATTCACCTTTGTGCAGCTGTCAATGAGATAATTGGCAATTTTTGCCGCCCCGTTATTTTTAGCAAGTTCATCAAATACTTCAAAAGAAACATCGTCTTCGTTATATTTTGTCAGTATTTCAATGACTTTGTTCAATGTAATGACTCCTTCTGTTACAAGATCAATGCCCTTGATAAAAGAAACCGGCGGAATCTCAGGATCTAATTCACCTACGGACATTACAAGCTCTTCTTTCAGCTCTCTTGCCGCTATCTGTCCGGTAACGCCTCCGCAGACAATCTTAACCCCGGGTTCATTCATAAAATCCCGGACAATTTTCCAGTCATCGGACCTGCTAGAAGGGGGGCCAGTAAAAATGCTGACAACCTTTTCCTGAATAACCCGTGCCACTGCCAGGGTTGTATCATCGCTTGGCTCTTGAAGATACAGATCTTCACAGGCTTTGCTGAGCATAGCCGCCATATGCTGTGCGGAATTTGTCTGACCGTACACCTTCAGAGCATAGGCAGAAATGCTTTTCCAGTCCCATCCATAGTTCATAATATCTCCGGTTCCACAGTAAATGCAGCCGTCACTCATCAATACAAATGCGTCATTTACCTGTACCTTAAACCGGTATTCTCTGATTTTCTTTCCTTCAACCGTCCGTTCTGAAAACGGAATATTCAGCACCTGGTTGTTCCGGATAAAAATACAGCCGGGATTGTCAAATTCTACCAGATAAGCGTCTTTATTGTTAAAAATCTGCAGAATGCTAAATGTAGAATACGCAACACCATTAACACTTGATACCGGAAGTGTTCTGGCAATGGTACTCACGGCCTCATCAATATTTAAGTCGTTTGTGAACAGTGTTCCAAGAATCTTTGAGGTCATGGTAGCCAGGATATTGGCCCTTATACCGCTTCCCATTCCATCGGCAAGAATCATAATTTTAGAGCAGCTGGTCTGTACCAGTTCTACTTTATCCCCGCAAAGCTCTTCGCCATGTTTGTTCAGACTTTTGTACGCCATATCAACTGAAACATTCATTATACTTCATCCTCCAGAATGGAATCCCGCAGTTTTGTCAGAATTGCTTTTGTCTCTGCAGTTGTTTCCCCTAGAAGTCCTGCAATTTCCTGGGCGGTCTGCATCTGCTTATCTATCACAGACTGAGCAATCTGAACGGTTTTCAGTTTTCTGTTTAAAATATATTCCGAGCGTTTTTCTTCCGCAGTAATATCTTCTATAATGGCCAGGCAGGTATCAGAATTTTCAATATATACAATTGTCTCTAGAATTGTCATATGATACATGGGCCACTGACGTTTTTCCCGAAGCTTATTTTCATGGGTTTTGAAAACTTCTTCAAAATCTGTTGGATCAATAAAATCAAATAAATACATCTGCAGAGCTTTTCTCCGCTCTGTTTTAAATACTTCTTCTGCCCGGCGGTTGAACTCTTTAATCCGAAGCTCCCTGTCAAAAATAAAAATTAAATTTGGGGTGGTTTCCATAACAACATTCGCCTTTGAACGGGTGATTTCAAAGGTACGGAGCAGACACATGGAGGATTCCGCTTTTCCCTGATAGATAGCAATTGCTTTATCCCGGCAGGTCTGATATCCACAGGCTCCGCAGTTAAACTCTTTGTCGCTGTTGCTCTTTCCGATGGTTTTTAAAATTTTTTGTATCTCTTCTTCTGTTGGTTCCTTTTCCATTACCGGTTTTGGCATATAGGTTCTGGTCATTTTTTCCCCGGACAGCTGATATAAAAGCTTTGGCGCAGCATTTAACACATAATTTTCAATATCCATACGGGCTTTAAATCGATATCCTCTTTTTTTGTTCACACCAGGCCCATTTACACAGGCGCCGTCACAGCAGTTTAATTCAATAAAACAACGGCTGATATATCCCCGTTTCATACTGTGGAGCAGTTCCCTGCAGTTGGTTAAACCGTTGACGCTGATATCAATATAAGCCCCCATTCCGCCGCTGGCTTTCACACTTCGAATTACCCCGTTATTTACTGCATACAGCTGATTGACCATAGGATCCGGATTTGCAAACTTTGCTTCTCCGCAATCCATAAAATCAATTCCCTCTTCCTCAAGCCAGGCTTCCAGTTCATTAAATTCAATTACCGCATCAATCACCCCCCTGGTTCTGGGGTCTAACTCGGCCTCCATTTTCTTTGCCACGCAGGGGCCTACAAATACTACTTTCACATCATTTCCAAGCATTTCTTTTATTAATTTTCCATGTGCCAGCATCGGAGAAATAACCGGCGCCAGATAAGGAATCAGCATAGGGTAATGCTTTTCTACAAGAGAAATTACCCCGGGACATGTAGTTGTAATAATATTTTCCATGGAACCTTCTTTGACCAGCCTGCAGTATTCTTCTGTTACAAGAGCTGCTCCTTCCGCTGTTTCCCGGACCTGGGAAAATCCGAGTTTCAAAAAGGCGTCCACTACCTGTCCCTGTTTTTCATATTGCAAAAGCCCTCGAAACGACGGATCCAGAGAGATAACGACATTTTCTTTTTTATATAACATGCTTTTTACATAAGCCAGATCACTTTCAAATGTTTTTGCATTCTGAGGACAGATTTCCATACAGTGTCCGCAGTATACACAAATGTCCTGAATAATCTGGGCCTGCCCCCCCTTTACCCGGATCGCTTTTACAGGACAGTGTCTTAAACATTTATAGCAGTGCGCACAGGACGCGTCCTGAAAACTAATGACATTCATTGATGATACCTCCTCACATAATTTCCTGTTTTCAGTATACGCAATACAGAAACAATCTGCAATCAAAAAGAACCCCGCAGATGCAGGATTCTTTTTGATTGAAATAAATAATGGCTTTTCAAAAAACCAGTTTCGTTATTTATTAATGGTTCGTTTTACATAGGTTGTATGAAGAAGCTCATGTGCCTTATGGCTTCCCGGCTCTCCAAGATAGGTTTCGTAAAGTTCAATAATAGCAGGATTTTCATGAGACTTACGAATGGGATTGTTCTTATCAATATTGTAAAGAACCTCTGCACGTTTTCCTCTAATATCAACGGTATTACGGATATAACCAGGCTGCTGCGGCTGTCCTCCGCCGTTAACACATCCTCCCGGACATCCCATAATCTCGATAAAGTGATAATCTGCTTCGCCGTTTTTCACTTTTGTCAGCAGTTCTTTTGCGTTTCCAAGACCGGAAGCTACTGCTACCTTCACTTCCATTCCTGCAACATTGTAAGACGCCTCCTTGATGCCTTCAATTCCCCGGACATCGGCAAAATCCAGCTTTTCAAGCTCTTCTCCGGTAAGCTTTTCAACTGCTGTACGAAGCGCTGCTTCCATAACACCGCCGGTTGCTCCAAAGATAACGGCAGCACCTGTACCAAGTCCCAGAGGCATATCAAATTCTTCATCAGCAAGTTCCGTAAACCGGATACCTGCACGTTCAATCATTCTTGCCAGCTCACGGGTGGTGATGGCAATATCAACATCCGGAACACCTGCTCCGTCTTCATGGTCTCTTCCGATTTCAAACTTTTTGGCTGTACAAGGCATAACGCTGACTACAACCATTTTTTCTTTGGGAATTCCCATTTTCTCAGCATAGTAAGATTTTGCTATTGCTCCAAACATCTGCTGGGGAGATTTACAGCTTGAAAGATTTTCTGTCATATCCGGGAAATAGTGCTCACAGTATTTTACCCATCCGGGAGAACAGGAAGTGATCAGCGGCAGTACACCGCCGTTTTGCACACGATCCAGAAATTCGTTTGCTTCCTCCATAATGGTAAGGTCTGCTGAGAAGTTTGTATCAAATACTTTGTCAAATCCAAGTTTTTTGAGAGCTGCAGCCAGTTTTCCTTCTACATCTGTGCCGATTGGATATCCAAAGGCTTCTCCAAGTCCTGCACGAACCGCCGGAGCCGTCTGTACAATGACATATTTTTCAGGGTCTGCAATGGCCTCAAAGATTTCTGAGGTATAATCTTTTTCATACAGCGCTCCGGTTGGACATACTGCGATACACTGGCCACAGGAAACACAGCTTGTTTCGCCTAGTCCCATTCCAAACGGAGAACCGATAAAGGTTGAAAATCCTCTTTCATTTGCTCCAATTACGCCAATATTTTGAACCTTTTCACAGGCTGCCACACATCTGCGGCAGAGGATACATTTATTATTATCCCGAACCATGTGAGCTGCGCTTACATCCAGGTCATACGGAATTCTTTCTCCATCATATTTGGCTTCATCGTCAATTTTGTATTCTTTGCAGAGCTTCTGGAGCTCACAATTGCCGCTTCTGACACAGGAGAGGCATTTTCTGTCATGAATAGAGAGAAGAAGCTGCAGAGTTTTTCTTCTGGACTCAATGACCTTAGGGGTATTTGTAAATACTTCCATACCTTCATTGATTGGATAAACACAGGCAGTTACCAGTGTTCTTGCTCCTTTTACCTCTACCACACACATACGGCAGGCGCCGATTTCATTAATATCTTTCAAAAAACATAAAGTGGGAATTTCAATATTTGCCAGACGTGCTGCCTCCAGGATGGTTGAACCCGAAGGAGCAGAAACCTCTGTCCCATTTATTTTAATCGTAATATTTTCCATGATTGATTCCTCCATTATTCCTTGTAAATAGCACCAAAACGACATTTATCCAGACAGGTACCACATTTGATACATTTGTCAACACTGATAATATGAGGTTCTTTGATGTTTCCGGCAATGGCGTCAGCCGGACAGTTGCGGGCACATAACGTACAGCCTTTACATTTTGAAGAATCAATTTTATAAGTAAGCAGATTTTTACACACACCTGCCGGACATTTTTTATCTACAACATGAGCCATATATTCATCTCTAAAGTAACGCAGAGTCGATAATACCGGGTTTGGCGCTGTCTGGCCAAGACCACATAATGCATTATCTTTTATGTAATAACAAAGCTCTTCCATTTTATCAATATCTTCCGGCGTACCTTTTCCGCTTGTAATCTTTTCTAAAATCTCCAGCAGACGTTTGGTTCCCACACGGCACGGCGTACATTTACCGCAGGATTCATCTACCGTAAACTGCAGGAAGAATTTTGCGATATCTACCATACAGGTATCTTCATCCATAACAATGAGACCACCGGAGCCCATCATAGAGCCGATGCTGATAAGGTTATCATAGTCAATTGGAATATCAAAATGCTCTGCCGGGATACATCCGCCGGACGGACCGCCGGTCTGAGCCGCTTTAAAACGTTTTCCGTTTGGAATTCCGCCGCCGATTTCTTCAATTACGGTACGCAGGGTTGTACCCATAGGAATTTCCACAAGACCGGTATTATTAATCTTGCCGCCAAGAGCAAATACTTTGGTGCCTTTTGACTTTTCTGTACCCATAGATGCGAACCACTTTGGTCCGTTTAAAATAATCTGTGGAATGTTGGCCCAGGTTTCCACGTTATTTAAAATAGTAGGACATCCGAACAGACCTTTTACTGCCGGGAACGGAGGTCTTGGACGTGGCTCGCCGCGGTTTCCTTCAATAGAAGTCATCAGGGCAGTCTCTTCCCCGCAGACAAATGCGCCTGCACCAAGTCTTAAATCCAGATCAAAATCAAATCCGGAACCAAAAATGTCTTTTCCTAACAGACCGTATTCTCTAGCCTGGTTAATAGCAATTTTCAAACGCTCTACAGCAATTGGATATTCGGCACGGACATAAATATATCCCTGGGAAGCGCCGATTGCATAACCGGCAATTGTCATGGCCTCAATTACTACATGAGGATCCCCTTCCAGTACGGAACGGTCCATAAATGCTCCCGGATCACCTTCGTCCGCATTACAACAGACATACTTCTGCACGTTTCCTCTGTTACCGGAAGCAAATTTCCATTTTAAACCGGTAGGGAAGCCTGCACCGCCGCGGCCTCTTAAACCGGAATCCAGAATTGTCTGAATTACTTCATCCGGAGACATTCCTGTAAGTACCTTTCCTAATGCTTCATAGCCGCCGGTACCGATATATTCATCAATTTCTTCTGGGTTAATAACACCGCAGTTTCTCAAAGCGACACGATGCTGTTTTTTATAAAAGGCAGTCTCATTAATTGACCGGATTCCTTCTGGAATTTCTGCATCATGGTAGACAAGGCGTTCTACCGGACGGCCTTTTAACAAATGTTCAGAAACAATTTCCGGAATATCCTCCGGTCTTACTCTGGAGTAAAAGATTGCTTCCGGATAGACCACCATAATAGGGCCCTCTTCGCACAGACCATGACAGCCTGTTTTTACTACTGCAACTTCATCCTGAAGTTTATGATTTTTTAACTCATTTTTTAATACCCGGATGATCTGCTGACTTCCCGATGAAGTACAACCAGTACCACCGCAGATTAATACATGTGAACGATACATAGTCACCAAACCTCCATTTTAAATATTTTCATCTGTGTGCAGCATATACTGATCCACAACCTGTCCCCGTATTACATGCTGCTCTAAAATATCAAGCGCTTTTTCCGGATTTACTTTTACATATGTAACTTTTTCTTTTCCCGGCTCATAGATCTCTACAATGGGTTCATACTGACATAACCCGATACAGCCGGTTTGAGATACTTTTACATGTTCAAGCTGGCGTTTCTGAACCTCATCTGATAATGTTGTCAGAACCGGTCTTGCACCGCTGGCGATTCCACAGGTAGCCATACCCACAACAACCCGGGTATCATTACTATTTTCAGAACGGAAACCAATGTTTCCCTGCATTTTTTCTCTGATCGCTCTTAATTCTTCCAGTGATTTCATAAAATCCTCCCTATCATTCATGGAATTTTGCATCTACTTCGTTTTTATTATCTTCTAAATATCCTTTGATAAATTCTCTTACATCTCCTTGAGAAAAGGAAACCCCTCCAAGAATTTCCCGCATCTGTCTGGTATCCAGTTCAAATCCCACGTCATCTATCTCATACCGGTAAATAAAATCCAGGTCCTCATAAGAGGTAACAAGCATTAGAATGGTATCTGAAATATTGCCCAGAGGCATACAGTCTATATGATTCAGATGGTATAACACAGATACGCAGGTTCCTGCTCCTGCCACAGAGTTCATAACAAAACTTCCTCCGGTACATTCCGCCGACTGTTTGATAAATGGAATCCCCAGCCCAACACGCCTTGTTGTCCTGGAGGTGTAAAACGGATCTGTAACCTTAG
Organism: Brotonthovivens ammoniilytica; assembly: GCF_025566885.1. Taxonomy (NCBI): domain Bacteria; kingdom Bacillati; phylum Bacillota; class Clostridia; order Lachnospirales; family Lachnospiraceae; genus Brotonthovivens; species Brotonthovivens ammoniilytica. The sequence goes on from NZ_JAOQJQ010000001.1 coordinate 660,537, forward strand.
CAATCTGCTCAGCGCTCATACCGCAGCCATTATCTTTAATCTCAACAGAAAGTGTGTGCTCTGCAGACTTAATATGTAAAAAAATCTCAATAAGAGATGCCCCTGCGCGTATGGAGTTTTGCGCAATATCAAGAATATTTAAAGAAATTTCCGGCAGCATTATTCATATTTTGAGAGAATTCCATCAATCTCTTCCACTGTCAGACGTCCATATACTTCATCATTTATCATCATAACAGGTGCCAGTCCGCAGGCTCCAATACAGCGGCAGGCATCCAGTGAAAACTTTCCGTCAGATGTACATTCTCCTCCGGCAATTCCAAGTGTTTCCATTAACTTGTTGTAAATATCACCGGAACCTTTTACATAACAGGCAGTTCCAAGACAGACAGAAATTTTGTATTTTCCCTTTGGGAAAAGATTAAACTGAGAATAAAATGTTGCCACTCCATATATTTTTTCCAATGGAACATCCATTTCATCTGAAATTATTTTCTGTACCTCATACGGAAGATATCCGTATATATCCTGCGCCTTCTGCATAATCGGCATTAAAGATCCCTTATCATTTTTCAGCTCTTCGATAACCTGGCGCAGACTTTCCTCTTGCTCCTTTGTTCCATTAAATGGAACCATCTTTGTTTTTTCCAAAATTATCCCTCCTATTTCGTAGTGTACAAAAATTAATACACTATACGTATTATCCTATCATCATACTACACAACTTTCAATCGTGTATGCGAACAAAAATTGTCTATTTTTGCGCCCTCTTTTTGTTTAATTGTATTAATTCCCATACACTTGTATGTTTGTTATAAAAATAACAAATGTGTTTTGTTGAAAGTACACAATTTTTGTGCTATACTAAGCAATAAAATTTGTCTATAAATTGATTTCATGTATTTTATTTTTGTATCTACTCATTCCATATATAATTGAATGGTTACATATTTTCAAAGGAGAAGCTTATGCGCATTTGTGAAATCAAAACTATTGTAAACGCCAGCCTGCTTACGCCATCCGAAAATTCCGGGCTGAATATACAGTACGCCTTCAGCTCCGATATGATGAGTGATGTTTTGGCCTATGCCCAGCGGCATATGATGCTGATTACAGGTCTTGCCAATCCGCAGACTATACGCACTGCGGAGATGCTTGATATTGGCTGCGTATTATATGTCAGGGGAAAGAGACCTGCAGATACTGCCATTTCGCTGGCGGAGAAGCTTGGGATTACAGTACTTGGCACAGAGCTGACAATGTTTGAAACCAGCGGATTGCTTTATCAGGCTGGAATACGCGGAGGTAATATTAAAAATGGAAAATAAAATTCACTTTAAATATGAAGTAGACGGTGAGGATTTTACCCGGGCCGGGGAAGCCAGCAGCGATATCAAAAGTAAGTTAAAGCTGATGCAGATTCAGCCGGATATCGTCCGCAGAGTTGCCATCGCAATGTACGAGGGAGAAATTAATATGATCATCCATGCCAACGGGGGCGTCATTGATGTAGATGTATATCCGGAAAAGCTGACCATGATCTTAAAGGATTCCGGGCCCGGCATCAAAAATATTGAACAGGCTATGGAGGAAGGCTACTCCACCGCTCCCGACGAGATTGTAAGTCTGGGATTTGGCGCAGGCATGGGACTACCAAATATGAAACGGGCATCTGATGAAATGGATGTTTCCTCCACAGTGGGGGTGGGTACCACTGTTACAATGACAATTAATTTCTAAGTGTAAATAAGGGGATGTAACTTTCATGAATAAATTTTTTCACTCTGTCTATCTGAATGAAGAACGGTGCAGGGGATGTCTGAATTGTATTAAACGCTGCCCCACACAGGCAATCCGTGTACATAATGGGCGGGCGCATATTATGAGCGAATACTGCATCGACTGCGGGGAATGTATCCGCCGCTGTCCCCATCATGCAAAAATGACCAAGCATGACAGATTGGATATTTTAAGTCAGTATGAATACACGGTAGCTATACCGGCTCCTACACTATACAGCCAGTTTAACCATCTTTCTGATATTGATATTATTCTCACAGCACTGTTAGAGATGGGATTTGATGATGTGTTTGAAGTCAGCGGAGCAGCCGAACTTGTCTCAGAAGCCACAAGAAAATATATTCAGACTCACGAAAAACAGTGGCCGTTAATCAGCACTGCCTGTCCCACCATTGAAAGATTGATACGGGTTCGTTTTCCAAATCTCATTGATCATCTGCTGCCTATTCTACCGCCTATGGAAGCAGCCGCAATGCTGGCCCGCAAAAAGGCGCTCCGGGATTCCGGCCTGGTAAGCAGTCAGATTGGAATTATCTTCATTTCCCCCTGTCCCTCTAAGGCTACCTTTATCCGGGAACCTCTGGGGATAGAACACAGTCATGTGGACGCAGTGCTGTCAATCAAAGATATTTATCCAGAACTGCTCTCCCACATGAAAAATGCCGAAAAAAATGTCAAACCCCTTTCCATATCCGGCAAAATCGGTGTAGGCTGGGGAATCAGCGGCGGAGAAGCTGCCGGAACACTGATCAATAATTATCTTGCTGCCGACGGCATTGAAAATGTAATTCAGGTTTTAGAAGATCTAGAAGATGAAAAGTTTCAGGCCAGGCTGGCTTTTATTGAACTGACTGCCTGCAGCGGCGGCTGTGTGGGAGGGGTTCTGACCGTTGAAAATCCGTATATTGCAAAAGCAAAAATCAAACAGCTGAATAAATACATGCAGGTATCCAAATCCAGAGCCAGCAATTTTGAAGAAGACTTTTCACCAGAAGATATTTTCTGGAACAAAGCCGTGGATTTTGAACCGGTTTACCAATTAGGCTCAAATATGACGGAAAGCTTTGCAAAATTATCTGCTGTTGAACGTCTTTTAGAAGCTCTGCCGGGTCTTGACTGCGGGGCCTGCGGGGCCCCTACCTGCCGGGCACTTGCCGAAGACATTATTACAGGGAAAAATTCCGCCCAGGAGGAAGATTGTATTTATCTTATGAGAGATCAATACGATGCATTAAAAGCAAGTCCATTATTCAAGGAGGAAAAAAATGACCATACAGGAACTGATTGCAACAAATAAATTTGAAATAATTAATGAAGGAACAAATCTGCAGCGTACTTTAACAGAACCGTACTGCTGTGATCTTTTAAGTATAGCTATGGGAAACGCGCCTGCAGGATGTGCCTGGTGTACCGTAATGGGAAATATGAATACCCTGGCTGTAGCATCTTTGACAGAGGCCGGATGTGTAATTTTATGCGGAGCTGTCAATATTGATGAAAACATGAAGCTGAAGGCCCGCTCAGAAGGAATTACTCTTTTAAGAACCAAAGATGCCATCTTCCCTGCTGCTCTGTGGATCTATCAGCAGTTAAACCACCATGAAGATATCTTATGACTTTCACCTGCACTCCTGTCTGTCCCCCTGCGGCAGTGACGATATGACCCCTGCTAATATCGCCGGTATGGCATCTATTATCGGACTTAAGGCTATCGCTTTAACAGACCACAATACCTGCCGCAACTGCCCCGCCCTCACAGAGGCTGCAAAAGACTATGGCATCAGTGTGATTCCCGGAATGGAACTTTGTACAGAAGAAGAGGTGCATGTGCTCTGCTTTTTTTCATCTCTAAATCAGGCAATGGAGTTTGACCGGTTTGTATATGAAAAGCTTCCAGATATTCCAAATAACCCTATGCTTTTTGGAAATCAGCTGATTTATAATACAAAAGACCAGGCAGAGGGCGTACTGGATAAACTGCTGATTTCTGCAGTCCCCATTAGTTTCTCAGATCTTCCCGGTATTTTAAATGGGTTTGGAGGAATTATGATACCGGCACATATAGACAAACCATCCAACAGTCTCATCAGCAATCTGGGCTTTATTCCCCCGGACAGTACCTTTAAAACGGCAGAGCTTCATGATCTTCAAAAGAAAAGTACTTTTCAAAAATCCTATCCGTATCTGGAGGGATGCCGTATTTTATGTTCTTCTGATGCCCATTATCTAAATGACATCCACGAACCGGTTTACTGGATTGATATTCCCTCAAATAATACAGAGGAAATTTTTCGCTTCCTGTCGGGAGCATAATTTTTTTTTAAAAAAGAATCCTGCCACGGCAGGATTCTCCGCCTGCGGCGGGTCGCTCTTGCGACATGACTCCATTCCGCCGCAGTGCGATCATCAGCGGAGCGTTTTTTTTGACTCTATAGGAATCGGTATTTTTCAGCTTTATCACAACACAGTATTTCCTATAGAGTCAAAAAGAACATTTCCAAAAAAACTTAGAGCTGTTGAAGCCTTTGGTTTTGCCGGAAATGTTCTTTTTTTATTTTTATACTCTTATGGACGTATCTGGCCGTTTCCATAAATGATATATTTGGTAGTGGTAAGCGCTGTAAGTCCCATAGGACCTCTGGCATGAAGCTTTTGGGTGCTGATTCCAATTTCGGCTCCAAAACCAAATTCAAAACCGTCGGTAAACCGGGTGGATGCATTTACATAAACGGCTGCAGCATCCACTTCATCTAAAAACTGCTGAGCGTGATTATAATTATTGGTCACAATACATTCCGAATGTCCTGTATTATACCGGTTAATATGGTCAATTGCTTCATCAATGCCGGATACCGTTTTCATAGATATTTTATAATCCAGATACTCTCTTCCCCAGTCTTCTTCAGCTGCCGGTAAAATTCCCTCTGCCATTTCCGAAAGATAACTGTCTGCATAAATTTCCACCTGATGTTTCTGCAGTCTTTTGGTAAGCTCTGGCATAATCTGCGAAGCTACATTTTCATGAATCAAAAGTGATTCACAGGCATTGCAGACTCCTACTCTTTGAGTTTTTGCATTGATAATAATATCCGCAGCCATGGAAAGATCCGCTGATTCATCCACGTATACGTGACAGTTCCCAGTTCCTGTCTCAATCACCGGTATTGTTGAATTTTCCACAACAGAGCGGATCAGACCTGCACCGCCTCTTGGGATCAGCACATCTACATACTGATTCATTTTCATAAAATCCGCTGTTGTTTTTCTGTCTGTATCCGATATGATCTGAATAAAATCCGGATCCAGATTCTGCTGTTTTAATGTCTCCCGGATACAGGAAACAATGGCAAGATTACTGTGCAGTGCATCACTTCCACCCTTTAAAATAACTACATTACCTGCTTTAAAACAAAGTCCGAAAGCATCAGCAGTCACATTTGGGCGGGATTCATATATAATTCCGATTACCCCAAGAGGAACTCTTTTCTGCCCGATCATCAGACCGTTGGGACGTTTTTTCATCCCCAGCACTTCACCTATAGGATCCTCAAGACCTGCTATCTGCTTTAATCCTTCCGCAATCTGATCTATCCTGTCTTTGTTAAGTTTCAAACGGTCTACCAGCCCATCCGGCATCTGCTTTATGGCAGCATTCTTTAAGTCTTTTTCATTTTCTGCTAATATCACATCTGCATGTCTGCACAGCTCCCTGGCAATGGCTATCAGCGCCTGATCCTTCTGCGCGGTTTTGATTTTACAGATTTTTCGTTCTGCTTCTTTTGCTTTCTGGCAAATCTCCAACAACTGCATGGTCTTATACTCCTTTCTGTTGTTTCATACAAATATTTTTCTTTGAATAAATATTTATATTGTACCTTTTATCTGTCTTGTCTTTTGTTTCCTGTTTTATATCCGCCGGCTGGATACCAGCGCAATCAGATTTTTCTGGGTGCAAAGCATATCCATAACAAGGTCATGGGGCCCAGCCGGAATATGATCTACTAACGTTTCGTCATAAGCAACACCTATTTTAAGCTTACAGGAATGACATGAAAAATACCTGTCATAGTAACCTTTTCCATATCCAATGCGGTTTCCTGACAAATCAAAAGCAAGTCCCGGCACCAGAACAACTGCCTGGTCCCATACTGCTTCTATATCAGAAACAGGCTCCATAATCTGAAACGCCCCTTTTTGCAGCTGGCCGGACAGATCGCTCACCTCCACAAAACGCATCTTTTCACCAGATACCTTTGGCAATGCGATATGTTTTCCACAGCGGATTAAAAATTCGGTAAATTCGGTAATATCCACTTCAGAATTGACAGGAGCATAGCAGAAAAAATAATCATTTGCTCTCATACACTCAGAAGCCATTAAAAGCTCATTGATCTTTCTGCTGTTAGCTCTCCGCACTTCTTTTGGCAGCTGGCTGCGGATTTGAAGGGCGCTAGTTCGTATGTCCTTTTTTGTTTCCATACTTTTCTCCAAGATTTACAATGCTGCCATCCTCCTGCTGAACATCAATTTGATTCAGCTGTCCAACCAGATTTCTGCGAAAATCTGCAATATACTCTTTCCGAAGCAGCGCCTGCTCCTTTTTCTCTTCCATGGTCAGACCTTCCGCCTTAGATTTTTTATATAATTCATTAATTCTTGCAATTTTTATATCATTCATAGCCGGTACCTCTAAAATCCTGTTTTTATATATTGATTCAAATCAAAATCTACATTTTTCTGACCTTTGAAAAAAGTTCCCTTAAATTCACCTTCTATTATCTCATGGAGAATTCCAACATCTTTTCCGTTTGCAATAATCATATCCGCTCCGGAATGAACAGAGATTCTGGCAGCTGTTAACTTGGCAGCCATACCGCCGGTGCCCACATCACTCCCGGTAGTATCCTTGGCCATCTCCATATAATGTTCGTCTAACCGGTCAATCCGCTCAATTAAAACCGCATCCGGATTGCTTCTTGGATCATCCGTATATAATCCGTCAATATCTGATAATAAAATAAGAAGATCCGCATTTGTCAGTGATGTTACAATTGCAGAAAGAGTATCATTGTCACCGAAATGCATTTCATAAGTAGAAATGGTATCATTTTCATTGACAATAGGGATAATTCCAAGCCGGAACAATTCTTCAAAACAATTTCTGGCATTCTCTCTTGTGGTTTCATTTACCATAGTATATTTCGTCATTAAAATCTGGCTGGCAACCTGGGAGTATTCACTAAAAAGCCTCTGGTAAATCATCATCAGACGGGCCTGCCCCACTGCCGCACATGCCTGCTTGGTGGATACTTCTGACGGCCGCTCCGTAAGACCGATGGCCCTTCTTCCCACCGCAATAGCCCCAGAGCTGACCAGACACACATCCATCCCTCTGTTTCTGAGATCACATAATTCTCTCACCAGCTTTTCCAGCTTAATTAAATCCAATTCGCCGTTATCTGCGTGTTGAAGCGAAGAAGAACCAATCTTTACTACCACTCTTTTTTTATATTTTAAATAGTCATGTAAATTCATTTTCATCTCTCCCTTATGAATTTATACTTTATCATATATAAAAAGAAAATTCAATTTATTGATACAATAAGAAAAGGCAATAAGAAAAGATAAGAAAAGCCGGCAGGTTCCGGCTTGTAGTAATTCAGGGGATATGATACACTTGGATTTAGTTTTTGATACACTCTAAGAAAGTCCGGTGATGGAACATGAACACATTGATAAAAAAATTCTTCTGCCTGTCTGCCGCATTGCTTTTATTAATAATTCTGCCAGCAGGATGTACGCCGGCGCAGCAGTCCTACAGCAAAACAGGTACCTATTTTGATACTGTTATAAAGCTTACTGTTTATCAGTCAAAAGATGCCCGATATCTAGATGGCTGCATGGAACTGGCCGCTCATTATGAACAGCTTTTCAGCAGAACAATCAAAGACAGCGATATATCAAGAATTAACGCTGCAGAGGGAGCCTATGTGCAGGTAGACCAGGAAACCATAGATCTGATCCGGGCCGGCTTAACATACTGCCAGTTAAGCGGCGGGGTTTTTGATATTACCCTTGGAGAAGTTTCTGATTTGTGGAACTTTAAAGAACATAAGGACGGCAGCCTGCCAGATCCTGACAGCATAAAAGAGGCGGTCTCCCACGTCAATTATAAAAACGTAAAACTTAAAGGCACAAAAGCTGCATTAACCGATCCTGATGCCAGCCTTGATCTTGGCGGAATCGCCAAAGGATATATTGCCGACCGGATGAAGGAATATCTAGAAGATAACGGCGTATCTTCCGGAATGATTAATCTTGGCGGAAATGTAATTACCATTGGGGAAAAACCGGATGGCACCGATTATCAGATTGCAATTCAAAAGCCATTCGATGAAAGCGGCACCCCCATAGGTTCTGTAAAAATAGATAATAAATCTATGGTTACATCCGGAACTTATCAGCGCTGCTTTGAAAAGGACGGAATCATCTATCATCATATTCTGGATCCAAAAACCGGATATCCCATAGAAAATCATCTGGAGTCAGTTACGATTATCAGCGACCAATCAGTGGACGGAGACGGCCTTAGCACTACCTGTCTGGCTCTTGGACTGGAAAAAGGCATGGAATTAATCGAAAACACAGACCATACAGAGGCAGTTTTTATAACAGATGACGGAAAAGTCCATACAACTTCCGGTTTTGAAGATCAATACCAGTTTATACCTTATAAGTAGCAGGTTTCAATTTTTCATGTTTATCCGTTCAAACGGTATCCGGCTCCCCAGACGGTCTCTATAATTTGGGGATTTCTGGAGTCATCTTCTATTTTTTCACGCAGACGGTTAATATGCACGGAAACAGTAGCTGCATCTGATACATAATCAAATCCCCATATTTTCTCAAACAGCGCCTCTTTTGAAAAAACAATATTGGGATTTTCCGCCAGAAAACATAAGAGTTCAAATTCTCTGTTGGGCAGCTTAAGCTCTCGCTCCCCTTTAAAAACTTTCCATGTCTTCGGTTCAATAACAAGATCCTGAATTATAATTCTTTCTGATTCTTCCCTGTTTTTGTTCCTGTCTTTTGTAAGCCTGGCATAACGTTTTAAATGGGAACGCACTCTTGCCACAAGCTGGGAAGGATCAAAGGGTTTTGTAATATAGTCATCTGCTCCAAGGCCAAGTCCGCGGATCACATCTACTGCCTCAGTTCTTGCCGTTACCATCAAAATAGGAATATCTATCTCATCCCGTATCTGACGGCAGATATCGTATCCGCTGCATCCGGGCAGCATAATATCCAAAAGTACAAGATCGTACTTCTTCTTTCGCAGTTCTGCAATCACTAAGCTTCCATCCGAAACAATGGCTGTTTCGTATCCGTTAATTTCTAGATAGTCACTTTCCAGCTGGGCAATCTTCGCATCATCCTCCACAATCAATATGTTCGGCATCCGTCCTATTCCTCCTCTGCTTTTGGAAATGTGAGGGTCAGTTTTAATCCACTGTCATTTTCCGCCCAAATACAGCCGCCGTGGCGTTCTATAATATATTTTACTACATACAGTCCTACTCCGCTGCCTTTTTGTTTTCTTGAGCCGTCACACCGGTAAAACCGATCAAAGATTCTTCCTATTTTCTCTTCCGGTACTCCCGGTCCGTTATCCTTCCATTCCAGGCAGACAGATTCTTCTGTATTAAACACTCTCACTTGAATCTTTACCGGGCAGACATTGGTATATTTCATACTGTTTTCCAGCAGATTGTCAAAAATTCTTCCAAACTGCTGAATATCCAGCAGAATCTCCGGGAGCTGCTCTTGACTCTCAAAGAAAAACTGTAGTTTTTCTGCATCAAGCACAGTTTCTCTTTGTGCAATACAAGTATTCACAAACTCACACAAGTCTACTCTGACCATATGAAAAGGCATCTGTCCACTCTCAAGCCTTGAAAAATCAAATAGCTTCTGAAGCAGCTGGTTCATATCTTCTGTGGATTCATAGGCGGTTTTCAAATACAGCTGCCGCCTCTCACTGGAATCTGCCACCCCATCTATCACTCCCTTGATATATCCCTGTATCGAAGTAAGCGGTGTGCGAAGGTCGTGGGAAATACCGGTTACCATGTCGATCCTTGACTGTTCTGTTTTCTGCCTCCGCTCCTGATCTGCTAAAATTGTTTTCTGCATGGAATTAAAAGTCAGGCACAGGTCTTCGAACTCTTTTTCTCCATGATACCGTATATCCTCTTTCAGATTCCCCTGCGATATCCGCTCCGCTCCCTTTACCAGCTCCTCTAGAGGTTCCATTACAACCCGGTTCATCCGTTTTGTAAAGTAAGAAGAAAGAATCAGCAGAACAATTACTACCCCTGCACTAATTAAAATTAACACCCAGAGCAATGTCCGGGAGGAATGTAAAAGAGATGTTTTCAGAAAATCCACTTTTGCAAAATGGGCTGATACAATACAGGCGTTCTCCTGAGGAATGTATTTTACAACAACAGTTGCATTGCGATAATAAAATAGTTCCGACTGCTCCTTTTGCAGATATTCCGTATCCAAAGCCTGAGCAAGCTTAAGCATCTGTTCATCTGTACTTCCAGCTTGTATCTGCTCCTCACGGATAAGTGCTGTCTGGTATCCAATTGGCTCCATTTCCTGTTCTAACGTCTCTATATCATCCGTTCCGGCATGATCCACCAGCGAGACTGCTTTTAAAACTTCTGTATCCAGTTTAGACTGCCCCATGGTAAAGAAACGTCTTTCTATCCTGTCTTCAAACAGAATCAGGACCAAAAAAACCACTGCCAGCAAAGAAAGCAAGGACAAAAATAAGATCATCATATTTGAACGGAACATCCGTTTTTTCAAAGACATAAGGCTCCCCCGTTCCTAACATTTATTACGATTATCATACAGTGATTTCATTATTTTTACCATACTTTTGTTCAAATAATTTGAATCCCATACAAACGATTACAGCGCTGAGACTTCCTACTATCATTCCTCCAAGAATGTCCGTTGGATAGTGAACATATAAATACATTCTGGAAAAAGCTATCAGCACTGCCAGAATCATTGCCGCTAAACGTCCTTTTTCCTTTCTGCTCCACAATACAGAAGCGGCTGCAAAAGAAGCTCCTGTATGTCCGGACGGGAAAGAATAATCTGTCGGACGGGAAACCAAAAGCTGTACCGTAGAATTAATATCACAGGGCCTTACTCTGGCTGCCAGCGGTTTCAACACTCCATTACAAAGGATAATCTCAAGGATAAAAGCCGCCAATAACAGAATACCTGTTTTCCGGTGTTTTTTGCTGATAAGCAGCAGCAGTCCTGCAATAATCCAAATGATTCCTCCGTTTCCCAAAGTGGTAATTGCTACCATTATATGATCCAGCCAGACAGTTCTCATCTGCTGGATCATATCTAAAATCTGTAATTCTATCGTCATTGTATTTACATCTCCAAAGTATATTCTTTTCTTTTGTTTCTAGATACATGTTTTATTGCTTCTAATACAATAAGAAATCCCCACACAGCAGCCATAATAACAATCAGGCACATCTTCATTTCGCCGGTAACTCTGTTTACGTGGAATAGTTCCGGTAATACCATAAGGGCTCCAAAAATACCGCAGACCATTGTTACACAAATAAATCCGCGAAGCAGATTAAATGGAATACAGCTTCTTACAACTGCTGTAATAGAAATCAAAATCAGCGCAAGATACATTACCGTCTGATTGTCAGAAACTGCAAAAGGCATCAGCAGACTCATCAGCGCAATTACTGCTGTGGCCGCCAGTCCGAATGGAAGTGATTTTGATACCGCTGTTCTTAAAAAACTGCCTTTAAGCCTTCTGGTATCGGATTCCAAAATCGTCACAAAAGAAGGATATGCCTCGATAAAGGCATCCAGCAGTGTAATCTGTATTGGAATAAAAGGAAATGGCAGATTGGCAGCCACACAAAATATAGAGATTAACACAGAATAAATTGTCTTTATAAAAAAGACGCCTGCTGTTCTTGTTACATTATTGACAACCTTTCGTCCTTCCATAACTACCTTGGGCAAATGGGTAAAGTCGGAATCCAGCAGTACAATCTGAGCCAGCTGTCTGCTGGCATCACTGCCATCTGCTACAGCAATAGAACAGTCAGCCTCCCGGAGGGCTAAAAGATCATTCACTCCATCCCCGGTCATTGCCACATGACGCCCCTGTCTTTGCAGCGCTTTTACCAGCTCCTGCTTCTGCTTTGGAGTCACTCTGGCAAATACAGAATATTTCCTGCAGATGGTGTCGTAATCCGGTTCATCTTCATATCTGGATAAATCCACTGCCTCTTTCCACGTATCCAATCCGGCCCGTTTTGCAGTCATGGCAGCGGTCTTGATATGATCTCCGGAAATAACTTTCACATCTACTCCCTGTTCTTTAAAAAATTCCAGAGTCTCCCTTGCATTACGCCGGATTCTGTCTTCTAAAACCACAGCATAAAGGATTTGTATCCCACCGGGCAGTTCTTTGTCGTTTTTCCAGATTTCCGGGATATATCCGATGGCAATCAGTCGGCGCCCATGTGCCAATTCCTCTTCCAGATTTTTTGACAGTTTTCCTATCAGTTTTTCCGGTGCGCCCACAAATATGGTTCCTGCTGCATCAAAGCTTACACTGCCCCACTTTCTTTTTGATGAAAACGGAATTTTGTAAACCGGATGATACAGTGGTTCAGGCGGAAATGCTTTTTTTAATGCCTCAAAAGTAGCATTATTATCTTCACAAGCATCCATATAAGCCCGGATGAAACTGTCTATATCCCCCTGATGGGATGTCATCATTGGAATTTTTCTGCACACTTTTAGTTTCCCGTCCGTAATGGTACCTGTTTTATCCAGGCACAGAGTATCTACATGAGCCAGTGTTTCCAAAGAATAAATATTCTGTACAAGAATCTTCATCTTTGCCAGCCGGATAACTCCGGCTGCCAGGGATACGGAAATCAGCAAAACCAGACCCTTTGGCAGCATTCCAAGCAGCGCCGCTGCAGAAGATACAACTGCATCGCTGATTAGAGTATTCCGGAAAAAAACTGCTTCAACAAAAAGTATAATCCCTAATGGAATAATCAAAAAACTTGTGATATTTGTGATTTTATTCATAGATCCAATCAATTCAGACTGTACCTGCTTTTCTTTTTTTACTTCCTGAATCAATCCTGTTGCATAATTTTCAGTTCCTACATGAATCACCCTTGCATCCGCTCTGCCGGAAATTACAAAACTGCCGGAATACAGTTTATCACCGGTTTCTTTTACGACTCCATCACTTTCACCGGTAAGAAGAGATTCATTTACTTCCAGGCTTCCATTTATTATTTCGGCATCGTTGCAGATCTGATTTCCGCTCTTTAATACCAGCAGATCACCCTTTACAATCTCATCTCTTTCTATATCCAGTTCCTGACCTTCACGCCGGACACAGACCCTTGGGCGGTTTAAAACAGATAATTCATCCACCAGTTTCTTTGCTTTAAATTCCTGTGCAATTCCTATCAGAATATTCAGAATAATAATCCCGATGAAAAGCAGATTTGAATATGCGCCCACTGCCAGCAGCAATCCGGCAATGATAAAGTTTAATATATTAAATAATGTAATTGTGTTATCCTTTATGATTTGTGTTCTGCTTTTCGTAATACCTTCCGGCTGATGCTCCCCCTCTCCTTTTTCCCTGCGTTTTGTTACTTCTTCTGCAGAAAGTCCTTTTAATTGTTCTTCCATTTTCTAACTCTCCTTCTTATTTCTTATTCCCAAAATCCCGAAAACGTTTATTTTCCATATGGGGCTGCCGCCTGGTTCTCTTTCGTTTTCTGCCATATTCTTCCTTCTGTAACAGATTGCATCCGGATATGATAATTGAACAAATACATAATGGATACAAAAGAACCTTTGCATGTCCTAAAAAATCCATAAACGGATTATACCAGTCCAGTATAAAAACGGCTAAAAGTGCCAGACTGCAGATAATACATATATTACCTGCCAGATTTATAATCATTTTTTTTGCTTCCATTTTATAGACCCTCCGTCAAAAAAATCCCGTCCTGGATTTTATGCTCCGGTTTATACGGATGATTTACAATCTGATTTCCTTTTGTCATAAAGGAACAATGTCCCCCATCCAGATTATAAGCTGCTTTGCATCCAAGCTGTTCAAACATAGAAGCCATTTCACTTAAAAACATACCTCTTGTATTTTTCTGTCTTCCATCCACTACTAACAGACAATAATGACCCGGCTCATAATAACCTATTGCTGTTCTTGGGTGAGACTGCCGAATATAATCCCATGTTAAAAAAGAAGTCTTTGCTTTTCCATTTTCATCCAGCAGACTGGGACCAAAAACCCAGCTCTGATAAGCACCTTCATTGATCAGCTGCTGCTTATTTAATTCCTGTGGTGCATATATTTTCATGGTTCCATCCCAATTTAAAACGCAGGTTTCCATATCCCCAGGACTGGAACGATAAATAATTCCATTACGAATAATAGTACCATTACCCGCATGTCTGCTGTTGCTGTATGAATCACCATTTACTGCCAGAACCGATTTCATGTAAGCAGACATATCGGTAAGTTTTTCTTCATACCCTACTCCATATGTGTTCTGGGCAAATGCAGTCTGAATACAAGTAATATCTCCAACATATATATCTGCCAGTATATAAGAAATATTTGTTCCATATTTTTTATGCTGTCCATCCTCTGAATAATCTAATTGATTTGTCTGCACAACATTGGATGTCAGCTGAATGGAAAGATTTGGGCTGGTATAGGATGTATCTGTTGATACAACCGTCTTTGTAAATTTCTCCGAAAATTTTTCATGCCAGTCCTGATGATCAAGCTTTACTTTCGTTATCTGCAGACCGTTGCTTTCTGCTTCTATCAGACTCTGGATTTTTTGCTCCGCCAGGCTTTTTGACTGGGCCCCACTGCTTTTACTATTTCCGGACGAAGACAAAAACGCCTGTGCCTGTATCCCTTTTTGGGGAACCAGGTAATTCACTCCCCAGATTCCTAAAACCAGCAGAGCTGCAATTAAAATATCTATTGTAAATAAAACGATTTTCTTCATATGGGTTCACCGCTCTTTTCAACTGGATTCCACTGTAATTTATTGTTTTTAAATATAATTTCCCTCTGAATCAGCCAGCTGATTAAAAATAAAAGTATTTCTGTCATCATCTTTGCAGCATGAACTTCTATCTGCAGGCCGGATATAAATACCTGCAGAACCATATTATTTATGAATAGTATCATTCCCGCTAACAGCAGATATTCCAGTGCTGTTTTAAGAGTTTCTTTCTTATGAAATACTACATGGCAGTTCATCATATAATTGTAACCAGCGCTGATGACTCTCGCCCCTATATTAGCTCCTGCAGCTGCCCATCCTGCTCCCGGAAACAAAAAAACCAAAAGTGAAAATAAACAATAATCCAGTAAAAAGCTGGAAAAGGACACAAGAGAAAATTTTAGTAAACTTTTATATATTCGCAAGGAATCCCAAAATTTTCTGAAATGGGAACAGCTGTTATTTTTATCATGATAAATTGTCTGTATTGGTACTTCAATAATTTCAATTCCTCTCTTTGCACAGGTTACCAGAACATTCATTTCATATTCATATCTTTCACCGGAAATCTCCAGCATAAAATCCAATAAGTCTGAAGAAAATGCACGAAGTCCAGTCTGGGTATCCGATACTTTTACACCGGTCTTTAAGTAAAACACTTTTTTGGTTAATTGATTTCCTGCTTTTGATTTCCAGGGCACTGACGCATCCATTTCCCTGCACCCTAATATAAGAGATTTTGGATTTCCGGCTGCTTTCACCAGAAGTTTTTCCATATCATCGGCCAGATGCTGTCCGTCCGCATCCATAATGCCAATCATGGTGTACTCCCACAATTCTTTTTTTATATATCGAAGAGCTGTTTTGATAGCTTCTCCTTTTCCTCTATTATGATCATGGTGCAGCACAATACATTTTTCACTCAGTTCCCAGAAAAATGAATGATATTTTTCATCACTTCCGTCGTCTACAACAATAATCTGATTTTCAAGCTCCCAGTTTCTATCTACAATATCCTTCAGGCATTCATCCGGATTCAGTGCCGGTATGATTACAATTTGGTCCATATGATCCCTCTTTTCTGTTGTTTGTTCATACATACCATACCCGGAATATCTAACCTTTCTGCATGGATTTTTTAAACTTTTTTTAAACAATATAATTATATAAAAAGAGAGCATCCCAAAAGCCACAAAATGACTTAAGAAACACTCTCTTTGCTTTACGCTCTTATTTTGTAATAATCTTTTTCGGACATTTTTCAGCACATGCACCACATCCGGTACATTTTGTCTGATCAATATGCGCAATGTTATTTTCAACTGTAACAGCGCCTGCTTCACATGCTTTCACACACATTCTGCACCCGATACATCCGACTTTACATACCTTCATCACATTTTTACCCACATCTTCTGAGTTACACTGTACGGCATGTTTTGCTTCATAAGGAATTAATTCGATTAAGTTCTTCGGACATGCTTTGATACATTTTCCGCATGCTTTACATGCGTCTTTATCTACTCTGGCAATCCCATCTACAATGTGAACTGCATCGAAAGGACAAGCTTTTACGCAGCTTCCAAAACCAAGACATCCATAATCGCAGGATTTTGGACCTCCGCTGGGCATAAATCCCATCATAGAACAATCTTCAATTCCATAATAATCATAATTCTGTTTCGCAGATTCACAGGTACCCGCACATTTTACAAAAGCGGTCATGCGAACACTCTCCCCTGCGTCCTGCCCCATAATAGAACCAATTGCAGCCGCAACGGGAGCACCTCCAACCGGGCAGGCATTTACTTCTGCTTCGCCTTTTACGATAGCGCCGGCCAGTCCGGAACAGCCTGCGTAACCACAGCCGCCGCAGTTATTTCCCGGAAGTGCATCCAGAATTGCTTCTTCTCTTGGATCTACTTCTACTTTAAACTTTTCACCGGCAATCCCAAGGATGATACCAATGACAATACCTACACCGCCAACTACTACAGCGGCGATAATAATTGCTTGAATATCCATTTGCGCACCCTCCTAAATGACTCCTGAAAATCCCATAAATGCAATTGCCATCAGACCAGCTGTAACAAGTACAATTGCCGAGCCTTTAAATGGTGTCGGAATGTCGTTATATTCAATTTTTTCACGAATACCGGCCATAATAACGATTGCAATGGTAAATCCAACTGCTGTAGCCAAACCGTTAATAGTACTAACTCCGATGCCATAGCCATACTGTACGTTATTTAATGCAACACCAAGTACTGCACAGTTTGTTGTAATCAGAGGTAAAAAGATACCAAGTGAATTATACAGCGGAGGCATTGATTTTTTCATAAACATTTCTACAAACTGTACCAGCGCTGCAATTACAAGAATAAATACAATGGTTCTTAAATAAACCAAATCAAAATTCTGCAGAATAAACTTGTCTAAAACACTTGTAATAAAGGATGCAATTGTGATAACGAAAATAACCGCCATACCCATTCCGGCCGCAGTATTTACTTTTTTTGATACGCCGAAGAACGGACATAAGCCAAGGAACTGGCTCAGTACTACGTTATTTACAATTGCAGAACCAATTGCAATTAAAATGACTTCTTTCATCTGAACCTTTCCTCCTATTCCTTCTCATCTGTTCCAACTGTAAATACACGGCCGTCACAGCTGTTGTTATGACATGCCGCACAATCTCCTGCCAGACATCCGCCGCCTTCTTTTACAGGCAGACCCTTTTTACGTCTGCTTTCTTTAAACGCATTCTGAATGGCAATCAGCATTGCAAGAACAAAGAATGCTCCGGGAGCCAATACAAAGATAGTAATAGGTGTAAAACCGGGAGTTCCAGCGGCTGCATCTGCCAATGGAAGAATTTGTTTTCCAAGAAGCTGTCCAGAACCAAGAATTTCACGAACTGCGCCAATACAGAACAAACCAACCGTAAATCCAAGTCCCATACCGATACCATCAAAGATTGACGGAATCACAGGATTTTTAGAAGCATAGCTTTCTGCACGCCCCAGAATAATACAGTTAACAACAATCAATGGAATATAAATTCCAAGAGATGAATACAGGGACGGTACATATCCCTGAAGCAGGAACTGTACAATTGTTACAAGAGTCGCAACGATAACGATAAACGCCGGCACACGTGCACTGTCCGGAATAATTTTACGGAGCAGCGAAATTAAAAGGTTGGAAAATACCAATACTAATGTGGTGGAAAGTCCCATACCAATACCATTCATTGCAGAGGTAGTTACGGCCAGAGTCGGACACATACCTATCAGCATAACAAAAGTAGGGTTCTCTTTAATAATACCGTTTTGTATACGTTCAATACACTTATTCATTTAAAAGTTCCCCTCCTGTCGTTTCAAGTAATGATCTGAAATATGCAAGTCCGGCGTCCACACCGTTTGTTACAGCGCTGGATGTAATGGTAGCACCGCTGATCGCATCAATTTCAGAATCGTCTGCAGAACCTGTTTTTGTAACTGTAAACTGTTCTACCTGTTTATCCTGGAACTGAGAGTAAAAAGATTCTTCTTTTGCTTTCATACCAAGACCGGCTGTTTCATTAATATCTGTAATGGAATAGCCGTTTAATGTTCCATCAAGCTGAACCCCGATGGAAAACTTAATGTCGCCTGCATATCCGTCATGAGATACAACAGTAATTACATAACCAAGTAAAGAACCATCAGCTTCCACTGCCTGAACACAGTTTTCAATAGTATCGCCGTATCCATTGTCAGCTGCAATTTTAGTAGCCTCCTCGGAAGAAAAATCAGGAAGATCTTTAAATTCAGAAGCATTTTCGAATACAGTTTTATAGGCATTCTGCTGTGTTTCATAATTTACTTTTTCAATAGGTTCTTTAGTAACTCCATATACGGCACCAAGTCCCAAACCAGCAGCTACGGTAATTACACAAAGGATTAAAGCGTCTTTTATAATTTTCACTATTTTTCCCCTCCTTTACCGAATGGTTTTGGAATGGTTACTCTTTCAATCAATGGAACCAGTACGTTTGCAAAGATGATTGAGTAAGAACAGCCTTCTGCTGATGCTCCGAACATACGGAAAATACCAAGGAGGCATCCGCAGATAATACCGTACAGAATCTTTCCTCTTGGGGTAATCGGGGAAGTTACATAATCGGTTGCCATAAAGAAGGCTCCCAGAATCAGACCGCCGCCGCAGATTTCCTGTACAACAAAAGGTACAAGATCGCCGGATGTTAAATGTCCGCCAAATAAAATAATAAATACAGCAAATGTAAGTATGTAAGTTCCCGGAATTCTAAGATCAATAACACCCATGAGAATCAGGAAAATTGCACCAATCAGCAGGGCAATTACAGAAGTCTCACCGATAGTACCGGCAATCCGTCCTGTGAGCATAGCCATGCTGTCGCTGTATAACTCTCCGCCTTTAATGATTGCCAGAGGAGTTGCTCCTGTGGCACCGTCAAAGGTAAAGCTTGTCATTGGACCTGTAAAGGCAAGAAGCAAAAAGCATCTTGCACCAAGAGCCGGGTTCATAAAGTTCTGGCCAAGTCCGCCAAAAAGCATTTTTACTACTACAATTGCAAATCCGCCGCCTACAATAGCCATCCAGTAAGGAATCGTATGAGACAGGTTCAAAGCCAGCAGCAGGCCGGTAACAACACAGCTTAAATCACCGATTGTCTGTTTTTTATGTCTGATTTTGTTAAATACCCATTCAGAAACCATACAGCTGGCAATTGTAACAACAATGATGCCTAAGGCTCTGGGGCCGAAATTATAAATACCAAAGACAGTAGCCGGCAGCAATGCAATAATTACATAAAGCATAATTCTGCTTGTACTTGCCTTGGATCTTATATGTGGTGATGAAGCAACATTATATAAATCACTCACAATAGTCCACCTCTTTCTAACGTATATTATTTTTTCCGTCTATTTGCAAGAATTGTTCTTCTCATAGATTTAATTGCCTGTGCCAGACTTCGCTTTGCAGGACATGTGAAACTGCAGCTTCCGCATTCCACACATTCCATACCGTTCCATTTTTCAAACATTTCTTCATCATAATTTTCTGCATAATCAGCTAATCTGGATGGAACAATTCTGGATGGACAGGCTTCCACACAACGGCCGCAGTTAATGCAGGCGGTTGTTTCGCTTGCAGCAACATCATCTTTGGCCAGCGCCAGCAAAGCAGAGCTTGTCTTTGTGGCAGGTACATCCAGTCCAAACATGGCAAATCCCATCATAGGACCTCCGGAAATCACCTTTTCAGGCTGAACTTTAAATCCGCCTGCCGCTTCTACCAGCTCAGCAAAATTCGTTCCGATACATGCGCGGAAATTCTGAGGATCTGCTACCGCATCACCTGTAATGGTAATGATTCTTTCCATTAACGGTTTTCCAAGTTTTACAGCATGATAAATTGCAACAATTGTATCCACGTTATCTACAATACATCCGGCATCAGCAGGAAGCATTGTGGAATTAATGGCACGGCCTGTTGCAGCATAAATCAGCTGACGCTCAGAACCTTGAGGATACTTCGTTTTTAATGCCTTTACTTCCATGCGTGGTTCATCTTTCACCATTTCAGATAACTTCGCAATGCAATCCGGTTTATTATCTTCGATACCGAAGATTCCTTTTGCGTTATCAAACAGTGAAAGAATAATGCGCATACCTTCTACCAGTTTTTCAGGCTCTTCCAGCATACGGCGGTAATCTGATGTAAGATAAGGTTCACATTCTGCACAGTTTGCAATAATGTAATCAATCTTTTCAGGTTCTTTGGGTGATAGTTTCACATGAGTCGGGAAACCGGCTCCACCCATACCAACAATCCCCGCATTCTGAATCCGCTTAATAATATCTTCTTTCGCTAAAGATGCCGTATCTTCCGTGGGCTGATACGCAGCCTCACTGAACTCTCCGTCATTTTCAACAACAATAGCGTTTACCATGTCTCCCACTGCAACTCTTCGCGGTTCAATTGCTTTTACTGTACCCGAAGCACTTGCGTAAATCGGAGCAGACACGAAACCACCGGCTTCTGCAATCATCTGACCTCTTAATACCTTGTCCCCAACTGCAACAATCGGTTTCGCCGGCGCACCAATATGCTGAGACAACGGATAAACCAAATCTCCCTTGGGTAAAAATTCCCGAATCGGCTTATCTTTAGACAGTTCTTTTCCATCGTAAGGATGGACACCGCCCTTGAAAGTACATAAACCCATATTCTGTGCCCTTCTTTCTTTTTTACTAATGGTTTGCCCATAAAAATTCCAATCTATTATATCATACAATGTAAACCAATAACAAAAAAATCGAGTATTTTTTTAGATACAAGCCATGCAATTTCAAAAGGAGCAGACCCTGCAGGCAAAGAACTAGTTCTTGGCAGGCAGGAGCTGATTCTTTTGAAATTATACGGCGACAGCCGTAAAGCGAAAAATCTTTGATTTTGAGCTTGGGCATGGCGTAAGCCAGGCAAAGCTTGAGCATGGCGTAAGCCAGGCAAAGCTTGAGCAGGGCGCAGCCAGGCAAAGCTTGAGCAGGGCGCAAGCCAGGCAAAGCACTAAAGCGAAAAATCTCTGATTTTGAGCTTGGGCATGGCGCAGGCAAAAGGAAAGCTTTGAGCAGGGCGCGGCCAGGGGAAAGCTTTAATTTTAAGCTTGTACCTGATATCATTTCTGGATTATACTTTAACTATGAGGTAATAAACATGAAAGAAATTATAACAAGAATAACATTAACTTCAGATCAGGTCTCTTTTCTTCCACTGATACCGGATAAAACCCTGTTTGCAGATATTGAGACCACCGGTCTTTCTTCTGCAAAAGATCAGATTTACTGTATCGGAACTTCTTATATTGAAACTTTTGATACGCAGACTTCTAATGCAATAACTTCTAATACACAAACACTTTATACCAAAACAGCCGATTATGTTATCTGTCAGCTGTTTGCAGAAAGCACAGAGGAGGAACCCCTGATACTCCAGAAGTTTCTGGTTCTTCTAAAGGACAGACAAATTGAAACTTTACTGACCTTTAATGGCGCTTCCTTTGATCTCCCCTTTCTGAAAAAGCGATGCGAAAGCTTTTCTCTTAACTTTAACCCGGCATTATTTCTGCATATTGATTTATATCAGGAAGCCAGATTCTGCCAGCCGCTTTTAGGCTTCACAGGTTTAAAGCAAAAACAGATTGAAGCATTTTTTCACGCTGATCGGAAAGATGAGTATTCCGGCAAAGAATTGATTGAGGTTTACCGTCAGTATCTGAAAGAACCAAAGGAGGAACTGCTGCATCTGCTTTTACTTCATAATCTAGATGACATGAAGGGAATGTATGAACTCTTATCCATCCGGTGTTATTTAAAGTTTCTTCAAGGTAACTTTCAGATAAAAAAAGCAGAACTGGAATCTGATATTGATTATGAAGGAAATCAAAAGTTATATCTTACACTTCAGCTTGATCTTTATTCTATGCTGCCTAGAAATATTACACTAATCAAACCGGATATCCAGATCCTTTTAAAGAAAAACCGGGGACTTATCCGAATTCCGGTATTATCTGCTGCTTTAAAGTATTTTCTAAAGGACTTTAAAAACTATTATTATCTTCCAGAAGAAGATACTGTAATACACAAGAGCGTTGGACAATATGTTGATTCCGGATATAAGATTCCTGCCTGCAAAGAAAACTGCTGTCTGAAAAAAGAAGGATATTTTATACGGCTGATCCATGCAGGTAATCTCCCGTATTTTCAGGAACATTATAAAAGCAAAAACTTTTATTTTGATGTCAGTGATTTACAGCCATTTCCCGGCCGGCCATTCAAACAGAAAAAAGATCTGATGCAGAATCTTTCTGCTGTTTTATCAGATTATCTGAAGCATTTAAAAAAGCTTGTCTGACTTACAGACAAAACAGGCGCCTGCACAGGACAAAGATTTCTTTTTACTATTGTCCGGCAGACGCCCATTTTTACTCCTGATCTGTGTTTAGTTTTTCAAGTGCTGATTTAAACATGTCTATCCATTGA
Organism: Brotonthovivens ammoniilytica; assembly: GCF_025566885.1. NCBI lineage: Bacteria > Bacillati > Bacillota > Clostridia > Lachnospirales > Lachnospiraceae > Brotonthovivens > Brotonthovivens ammoniilytica. The sequence continues at coordinate 683,560 of NZ_JAOQJQ010000001.1, forward strand.
TCATATTTCTTTTCCGGCCTTTCTTCTGCCATCTTTCTTGTAACAGTTAATAGAAGCTTCAGGTTTACTTTTTTCGATTCAGCCGTAACATAAGGATGCTCTGTAAGCCTAGACAACGCCGTAACAAAATCCTCATAAGCATTATAAGTTCCCCCTGCACAGTTTTCTTTGGCTATCCCAACAGCTTCCTGGAACAGCTCCAAAGCCTTCCCTTCCCAGTCCTGCCCTCCGCTAAAACAGCGGTACAGATCTCCGGTTCGAATACAATCACGCAAAAGATCCTGTCTGCTTTCCAGCGTTCCCAGATCTTCTGCCAGTGCCCGGCTGATTTCAAGAGACTTCTCCTGCATTCTAATGGTCTCCTCCGCCTCTACGAAACCACGTTCTAAAAATATGTGCCTTGCCAGATGCTGTGCACAGATTCCTATATTCTCCAGACTGTCTTTTGTCTTTCTGATCTGATGAAGTTTTTCAAAAATATCATAAGCCTTCCGGCACGCTTCCAGGGATTTTTTCAGGTTATCCTCACTATCAGCACAGCTATAATAACTGCTGCCCAATTTAAGATAGGAATATCCAAGGTTTTCCAGACTATTTAATGTATGCAGCTCCTTTTCTAGTTCTATGGAAATTTCCAGGTCCTTTTCTCCCCAGATAACAGCCTGTCTGAAATCTTCTTCACTGCCCAGGTCATCAAAACATCCGGCAAGCAGGTTGCAGCATTCACCAAGTTTCTGTCTGCTGTCTGCTGTCTTTAACTCCTCTGACAGTTTCCGAAATATCTTTTCTGACAAAAAAGCGTTTCTGACAGCTTCCCTTATATTTTTTTCTCCGCCCATCTGGCGCAGAAGCAGGCCCATAGCCATATAGCTTTGTGCAAGGGAGTTTTCACTGGCTGCAGTTTTCAATTCCTTATTTAATTGTTCTGAAAGCTTAAGGTCCATCCCAAGGTAAACAAGAGCCTTCTCATAATATTCTTCTTCCTGATACAGCCGGTATGCTTTTCCAAGACTATAACAAATAGCAGACAGCTGTCTGCGGCTGCCGGATGTTTTTAATTCCTCTGCCAGTATTTTTCTGATGGTATATGCTTTCTCATACAGCTCCACTGCCAAATCCAGTTCCTTTTGAGATTTATTTTCTATGTAGAGATTTCCCAGGCTGATATATGCAATGGCAAGGGATTTACGGGCACCTGCAGATGCCTTTATATCTGCCAGCCTTTCCCGGATCCGGCAGACCTCCTGATACAGAAAAACAGCCTTTTCCTGATCTTTTCTGGTCTTTTTTAAAGAATACGCACCAGCCAGATTCCGCATACAATTACTTAATCGTCTTTTACTTTCTAAAGATGCTTCCTCTTCATCCAGTTTTTGCTGCATCTCATACGCCTGCTGATAACAGGAAAGAGCTTTTTTCTGGCAGAGCTCCCCGTCTAGAGTTTCATAAACTGCACCAAGGGAATTTAGTGCCAGTACGAATGCCGTCTGATGCTTTGCCGAAGGATCCGTCTGCACTATTTTTTCCCGCAGATATACAGCTTCCTTCCGAAATGCCAAAGCTTTCTGCAGATCTTCTTCCCCCTGCAATTCCTCATAAATATCCGCAAGATGGCCATAATCAACGGAAAGATCCTGCCTGCGTTCATTTGTTTCTTCTGCTTCTAACAGTTCCTTGCTAATAGAGAATGCATGCTCATACAATGTTTTTGCCCGTAACAGATGTTCTCTGTCCTCATACTGCATACAAATATTCGCAACTTTTTCATAACAAACACTTAATTGTCTTTTATTATCCGGCTTAGGAAAACGTGCGGCCAGCTGTTCCATATAATTTTTGTTTTCTATCTGCACCCCCTCGCTTACTCTTAACTCCTCTAGCGAATCAGAAAATGAAAGTCTGTATTCCCGGCTGATAAAATAGCTGAACTCTGCCTTTACGTCATAATCCGCTCCACTTTTCAGCAGCTCTGTCAGCCAATTTCCTCCATCCTCCATGGACACCTCTTTTAAATCCCTGGCTGCTGCCTGACGAAGAGGGCTGTCTATTTCGCTATGCTGTATACCAAAAACCCCATAAGCTTTATCATCCGCCCGGATACAGTGATACATCCATTCGCCGGTTCTGACTGATTCTTCTTTCGGCAGCTGTATCAGGCACCTTAGTATACGGTTGTGCATTTCTTTTATGTCTGTACACTGCTGCAAAAATCCTTCCCGGAGACTCTTATGGGAAAAATCGTATCTACCATCTTCACGTATGATAAAAAAGCTGTGCATATATTTCACAAATCTGGAGAAATCCAGATGATTCCACATAACACCTGTCATTTCTGCAAGTTTTGAAAGCTCCTGCTCTCTGAGTCCGTGCCTGGAAACCGCTATATAGGAAGCAGCCATTTTTACAAGATTCCCTCCAATTCTTTCAGAAGCAGTATGAAGAAGCTTTACACAGATTTTTTCCAGCTCTTTTGGCATTGCATCCACAATCCGGATCTGATGTTCTGTAATGGCCTCCATTCCGTCTCCCCGGGCTGTAATCTCATCAAAATCTTCTTTATTCATCATCAACAGACGGGAAACCATTAAATTTAAGTACAGTGGAGACGCTGAGCCTTTTTTTTGCAGAATATGAGAAACTACAGCATCCGAAAGTTCTCTGCCTGCATATCGGGCCATTCCTGCCAGCATCTGGGCTTTTTCTGCCTCCTGTAAAATCCCCGCCTGATGTATGGCCTCCTCCTCTACTCTGGGAAGCGCAACGGTATCCAGACAGGAAATAATAATCTTAAACTTTTCAGATAAATTTCCCGGAATAAACAACAGCTCATCTCTGATTTCATCCTTTGGAAGCTGATCAATGCCGTCCAGCAAAACAGTCAGCTCCTGACTGCCCAGACGGCTGTAAGCAGCTGCAAGCTCTGCCAGACGTTCCAGCCAGACCTGCTGACTGTCGTCATCCTGTGCTGAAAAATGTTCCCAGTCTAACTGCTCTTCCAAAAAATAAATCAGATACCGGATCAAAGCTATGCTGCTTCCCGTCATCCCTGTATATCCGCAGAAAATAGGCAGCACGTTTTTTTTCTCATCCGCAAGGCGTACTGCAAGACGGCTCATCAGCGTACTTTTTCCGCTCCCTGCGCCGCCCTGAATTACCAGCAGATTTTTGTCTTCTGTCAGTTCCCGGATACATTGCTCAACAAAAGCTTCCCTGGCTGCAAACTGTCCGGATTTCTGCCGGGCCAGCTCCCAGTGGGCAAGCTGATCCTTTTCAAATTCTGAGAGCGCTCCATAAGCCTCCCAGTCTTTTTCCAGAAGCTCCCTAATATCTTTTGTCACAAGTTCAGCAAAGTGCTCCTGTCCCACAGGACGACACTGTTTTTCATCCCAGTGAATCTTATATGTTTTCACTTTTCCGCCAGTCAGTTTAAAGATCCGCTCCTTTAGCCTGCGCAGCTTTTCAGCGTGTGCCGAATCCTCCTGCAGGTAAATATCCGGCATAATGCCTTCTGATTCTCTATAATAAAACAGTGTTGTTTCCAGCTGCTTTGGCGAACGCAGCGCACCATATTCTATTTCCAGAGCTGTTACGCTTTTTTCCAGTTCCTCAAGGGAAAAATTCTGTTTACGTTCAATGGTTTCTGAGATCAATTTCTCTTCCGGTATCCACCCGTACCGCTCTCCTAAGATTACAATCATATAAGGGCGGCACCGGTCAATTTCATCCAGGCAGACAGATAGAACTTTTTTAGCACCTTCCTCATTGTCCAGGTCTCCGGTATTTACTCCCCAGCGCAGATCACAAAAGGAAACACTATCACCATATTCCAATGCATAGTCATTCAGCTGCGGGAGCACTTTTTCATGGATTAAATCTCTTTCATAATGCATATCTTTAAAAGTACTAGAAACAAATATTGTCTTCATAAACGGCTCCTCTTTTTTGTTCTTAGGGTATTTTCCTGTACCTGTATGTATAAAACCAGGAAAATTCTTCAAAAAATATTGTAAATACCGGACTTTCAGGATTCTCCGCCTGCGGCGGGTCGCTTTTGCAACATGACTCCATTCCGCCGCAGTGCGATCAAAAGCGGAGCGGCTCTATAGGAATCGGTACTTTTCAGCTTTATCACAACACGGTATTTCCTATAGAGTGGAAAAAGGCCATTCCGTCCGCTTACGCTTTCAGAATGACCTTCCGAGATCTCAATCTATGATGAGACTAATTCTTATTCTTCTGTTTCTTCCGCAAAATCATCTTCTGTAATCAGAGCTTTCATGCTTAAGCTGATCTTTTTATCTTCTTCGCTGAAATCAACAATTTTTGCTTCGATTTCCTGACCAATTGCCAGAACATCAGATGGTTTATTTACATGCTCTCTGGAAATCTGAGATACATGAAGCAGAGCATCCACACCAGGAGCCAGCTCTACAAATGCACCAAAGTCTGTCATTCTTGCAACTTTTCCTGTGACAATTGTACCCACAGCATATCTTTCCGCAGCATTATTCCATGGATTTTCCTCAGCAAATTTCATGCTGAGAGCAATTTTAGTATCTTTAATATCTTTAATAAATACCTTTACAGCCTGTCCAACGGTAAATACTTTCTTTGGATTCTCAACACGTCCCCAGGACATTTCAGAAATATGAAGCAGACCGTCAGCTCCGCCAAGATCAATAAATGCACCAAAATCTGTAATATTCTTTACAGTGCCTTCCATTACATCGCCTACCTGGATTTTCTCCAGTAATTCCTTCTGCATCTGCTCTTTTTTAGCAACCAGAAGCTGTTTTCTGTCACCGATAATTCTTCTTCTTCTCGGATTAAATTCTGTTAATACAAATTCGATTTCTGTATCTTTGTATTTGCTTAAATCTTTTTCATATACATCGGATACAAGGCTTGCAGGAATGAAAACCCGTGTTTCATCTACAACAACGCTTAAGCCGCCGTCTAAAACCTGTGTAACAGGAGCTGTAAGTACTTCGCCGTTGTTGAACGCTTCCTCTAGACGTTTGCTGCCTTTTTCTGCCGCAAGACGTTTGTATGTAAGAAGAACCTGTCCTTCACCGTCATTTACTTTCATAACTTTTGCTTCCATAGTATCTCCTACAGAAACTACATCGAGTAAATTAACACTGGAATCATTTGTATATTCATTACGTGTAATAATACCATCTGATTTATAGCCAATATTCAGAATAATTTCATCTGGTTTCACATCTATAACAGTGCCTTCGACTACCTCTCCATTCCTAATTGTTTTTAAAGATTTTTCCAACATTTGTTCAAAGCTCATTTCTGACATACTTTTGAACCTCCTCAATAATATTATTTGGGGTTGACGCCCCAGCTGTAATACCTACGTAGCCGAAACGCTGAAACGTGGAGTTTTCCAAATCGTCTTTCGTTTGTATAAAGTAAGTATTTTTGCATTTTTTACTGCAGATCTCGAACAGTTTCCTGGAATTGGAACTGCTCTTTCCGCCGATTACAATCATTGCATCCACCTGGCCGGATAACGCTTCCGCTTCTTTCTGGCGCTGCTCAGTGGCACTGCAAATTGTATTTAAAACAATTCTATCATAACCTTTTTCAGATATAATTTCAACTAAATCTTGAAATTTATTATAATTAAAAGTTGTCTGGGAAACAATACAGACCCTGCCCTCTTTTGGAACGGTAAACTTTTCTGCTTCCTCTTGTTCCGACAATATCGTTGTTCGCTGGGGGTCTGACCATCCATAAATCCCCTGTACTTCCGGATGGGCCGCGTCTCCGATAATAACAACATAATATCCCTGACTGCTGTATTCTCTGACATATTTGTGGATCCGCAGCACAAAGGGACAGGTTGCATCCACTACCCGCAGACGGCTTTGTTCCATTCTCTCCCGGATCTTTCTTGAAACGCCATGGGAACGGATAATAATAGTGCCGCACTCTTTTTGTTCTATTTCTTCCACCGTTTTAAGAACCGTTACCCCTCTTCTTTCTAGTTCGCTGACAACCTCTTCATTATGAATAATCGGTCCAAAGGTATAAATGGGCCGCTGTCCGTATTCAATTTCATGATAAACGGCGTCTATGGCCTTTTGTACGCCAAAACAAAATCCTGCGCTTTTTGCTGTTTTCAGTTTCATCTTTTTTCTGTAATTTTCGCCGCCCCGGCGAGCTTTATAATTTTTTCTGTTACCTGTTCTATTGTTAAATCAGAGGAATCTAAAACCACCGCATCGTCAGCCGCTTTTAAAGGGGAAATTTCTCTGTGCATATCCCGGTAATCCCGGTCCTCAATATCTTTCTCTATTTCGCTGAGCTCACAGTCAATGCCTTTCTCTATAAGTTCCTGATACCGGCGGACTGCTCTTGTATGAACGCTGGCCGTTAAATAAATCTTTAACTGAGCATTGGGTAATACACATGTTCCGATATCACGTCCGTCCATAATAATATCCTCCGCTGCAGCGATTTCCTGCTGCAGGCTGGTAAGTTTCCTGCGCACTGCCGGATAGGCGCTTGTAACGGAAGCCATTTTTCCCACCTCTTCCTTTCTGATCTCAGAAGAAACGTTCTGCCCGTTTAAATAAATCTGCTGTGAGCCGTTCTCATACTTTAACTGAATCTGAATCTGATCACAGCACGCGGTAATCAGCTCCTCTTGTTCCGGTGCAATCTGATGTGTCATAAAGTAATAGGCCATGGCCCGGTACATAGCTCCGGTATCCACATACAGAAAATTCAGCTTTCCTGCCGCCAGTTTTGCAATGGTGCTTTTTCCGGCTCCTGCCGGTCCGTCAATGGCAATATTATAACTCATTTTTTATCCTCTTTCTATTCTGTTCAAGTCCCGCTCTCGCAAGACTGTGTGCGCAATTGAAGTCAGCTTTGCTGACAATATTCTATTCCCAAGCGCTGCACATCTGATATACTGATTCCTGCCAGATATCCTGTAGACCACGCAATCTGAAGGTTAAATCCCCCGGTCAGCGCATCAACGTCCAGAATTTCTCCGGCAAAATGCAGATTTTTTACTATTTTAGACTCCATTGTGGACGGATTGACTTCTTTTACCGAAACACCGCCCCGGGTAATAACAGCTTCCTGAAAACCTCTTGTTCCGGTAATTGTACACGGAAATGCTTTTAATAATTCAACAAGATCGAGACGTTCTTCCTTTGTAATACTGTTTACCTGTTTGTCAGGATCAATCCCTGATAATTCAATAATCACGGAAATCATTTTTGCAGGAAGCAGCTTTCCTATCACATTCTTAAAAGCTCTGTTGGGATTCTCCTGAAAATCCCGGCAGATCCGCTTATCCAGCTGTTCCTTTGTAAGGGCCGGCTTTAAATCAATCAAAAGCTGCGTTTCGCCATGATAAATGGCATCATTGGCCACGGCGCTGGCGCTTAAAATCAGCGGTCCGCTGACTCCAAAATGAGTAAACAGCATTTCGCCAAACCCCTGAAACAATTCTCTTTTTCCCTTTTTTAATACAACGGATACGTTTTTCAGTGACAGCCCCTGCATTTCCTTAATATAAGCTTCTTTCACTTCCAGAGGAACCAGCGACGGTTTTGGCTCAAGAACGGTATGGCCTGCCTGTGCGGCCAGCTCATAAGCCTGTCCGTCTGAACCGGTTACCGGATACGAACAGCCTCCCGCTGCCAGAATCACACTATGGGCATTCCATACTTTCTTTTTTCCATTACAGAGGGCTTCCACACCTGTAACCTGCTGATTAGAAATCAGTAATTTCGTCACTTTTGTATTATAACAGATTTCCACCTGATAATTTTTTAAAATTTTATGAAAGGTTTTGATCACATCCGAAGAATGATCTGACAGGGGAAACACCCGGTTTCCACGCTCAGTTTTTAATTTCAGTCCATAATCTTCCATCAGCTGCATAACAGCCTGATTGTCAAAGGCATAGATACTGCTGTATAAAAACTTGCTGTTGCGGACAAATGATGCAAACAATGTATCAAGATCCGATGCATTGGTCAGATTGCAGCGTCCTTTTCCTGTAATATAAAGTTTTTTTCCCAGCTTTTCATTCCGTTCAAGAAGCAGCACGTTATGTCCGCAGAGAGCGGCGCCATAGGCAGCCATCATTCCGGCCGCTCCTCCTCCTATTATAATTACATCACTCATGGAAGATCCTCCAGTCTGGCATACCGCATCTTCATATGATCGTCGATATGATTAATTTCATCATTTTCATAAACCTGATATTCATCCCAGATATCCTCAAGCATCTCAAGGGTCTTGGCTACCTCTCCCTGCTTTTTCATGCAGAGGGCAACAATCAGTGCATTAATCACACTTAAAGGGGCCACCAGAGAATCTACAATGGAAGCCATATCACTTTTTGCAATCAAATTACAGGAGGAATACAGATTCATAGGAGAATGAATGCTGTCTGTCAGCGTAATTACTTTGGCGCTTCTGTTATTGGCAAACTCCATTGCTTTTAAAGTACGCATGGAATAACGTGGAAAACTGATGCCGATAATGACATCCTCTTCACTGATTCGAACCATCTGTTCAAATAATTCACTGGAATTATTTGTATGAAGAAGGTGAACATTATCAAACATCAGGTTAAAGTAAAAGGCTAGAAAGCTTGCTAAAGGAGCACAGCTTCGAATGCCGATAATATAAATATGTTTTGCATTTAAGATAATATCAAGAGCCAGCTCAAAGGCATTCTGGTCAATATCATCCAACGTGCTTTTTATTTTTTCCGCATCGGATTGAAGCACGGTTTCTAGAATTTTTGACTGACTGATTCTTCCGTAAGTAACCTCCATCCTCTGAATGGAATTTAATTTATTGCGAACCAGTTCTTCAAGTGCCTTCTGAAACTCCGGATATCCTTTGTATCCAAGATAAGTGGCAAAACGCACCACTGTGGACTCACTGACACCTACAATTTTTCCCAGCTTTTCCGCGGTCAGAAATACAGCCTTGTCATAGTTATCTGTAATATAGGTGGCCAGAAGTTTCTGCCCTTTGCTCATAGAGCTGTATTTTTCATTTATGCGATTCGTTAATTCATTTGTATTGCTCATACCAAAACCTCCACCGGGTTACAGTATAGCATTTTCCGTTTTTATTGAGAAGCTTTTTGAAGGAATTCCTGCAAAAACTGTTCCACGCACCATCCCAGGTCAAAGGCTGTCACATTTTCGTTGACAAAAAGTTTTTTAGAACCAATATATGTATCATTTACATAATAGTTTGCCGTACCTGCTTCCTGACCTTTTTTCAGCGGTGCATGCAGCGTATCCGGACAATCATAAGTAACGGATATCTGATCTGAATCCGAAATGAGACAGGAAATTTCTTTTTCTTCTTCTTTTAAATTTACGTTCTTTGGAAACTCATACTTTTCTGATTCTTTTTTTACCCCGCCGGATATTTTTATTTCAGGAATCTCTTCGTCTTTACTGATCACCTGTTTTTCATAGTTTTCATTTCCGTAAGCAATCAGTTTTTTGGAATCTGACCATTTATAGCTTTTGTGATTAGGCCAGCCGCAGGCAAGCAACGCTAGTGTATAAACCCTTCCGTTTTCTTTATAGGCACATACATAGCAGTAACCGGCCTTTGCTGTGTAGCCTGTTTTTCCGCTGACGGCCCCCTTTTGCATACTTAAGAAACTGTTTTTGTTAGACAGCTGATACGTATGCTTCTTTTTCAGATCTGTAAACGTATGATTTTTTGCCTGGGTAATTTCCAAAAAGGTATCATTTTTAATACAGTAACTCATAATTTTAGCAAGATCATAGGCGGTAGTTCCATGATCCCCTCCATCATCCGAGCCATCCAGTCCATTAGGTGTCACGAAATGACTGTTTTCACACCCTAGCTCCTCTGCCTTTTCATTCATCATTTTTGCAAAATTTTCTACAGAGCCTCCCAGTGCTTCTGCAATCACAACTGCGGAATCATTATGGGATTCCAGCATCAGTGAATACAGAAGATCTTTCAGATAAAACTGATCTCCCTTGGAAAATCCGCATTTTGTCTCCGGCATTTTGCAGGCATATTCAGATACCGTACAGATCTGATCCATGCTGCCATTTTCAATGGCAAGTATACAGGTCAGAATTTTTGTTGTACTTGCATTGGGCATCACTGTGTCCTGATTTTTTCCATATAAAATCCGGTTATTTTCTCCATCTATTAATACGGCTGACTTTGCATACAGTCCAAGGTCCTTTTGCTGGTCAGTTTTGGCCTCCTTTTCTCCCCCCTGTTCTTCCGTTTTCTGTTCCTGTGCCAGAATCAGATGGCTGGAAACAGAAAATACGGCAAGCTGGCAGACAAGCAGAAAGCAGACAAGAATTCTTTTAAATTTTCTTTGTTTCACAGATGATATCCAGTCCGTTTTTCTATACTTTATGGCCAATCCCGTAAAAATATTACAAAAAGGACTCTGAAAGTCTGTTTGTGCCGCTCATTGAATACAGGATTTTAAACATGCAAAAGGCAGCTAAAGAACATACAATTTCGTACGTCCCCAGCTGCTCCTTTTGCCTGCTGTTATTTAAAGGATAGGTAATTACCTTGATGTTGGCATATCCCACGCATCATGATCTGTATGAAGAAGCTCATGTGCTTTGTGAGATAATGGTTTTTCAAAGAAATCTTTGTACGCTGCAATTACAGACGGATTCTCATGTGAGAAACGAAGGGGATTCTTTTTATCCAGATCGTACAGTCTTGCTCCACGTACATCAGCCAGTTCCACGCCGTCTGTAATAGGCTGGCCGCCGCCGCCTGCACATCCGCCCGGGCATGCCATGATCTCAACAAAATCATATTCTGCTTCGCCGGCCTTAATTCTTTCAATTAGTTTTCTTGCATTTCCAAGTCCGCTGGCAATTGCCGCACGAATGGGAATACCTGCAATCTCAATATTTGCTTCACGAATGCCTTCCATACCACGAACAATCTGGAATGCATCCGGATCAGGATTTTCTTTATTTAATACAAAGTATGCAGTTCTTAAAGCAGCCTCCATAACACCGCCGGTTGCTCCGAAGATAACAGCGGCACCGGTACCTGCCCCAAGAGGCATATCAAACTCTTCTTCCGGAAGTAACGCCGGAGAAATCAGTTCTGCTTTCAGCATACGATCCAGCTCTCTTGTGGTAAGGGATACATCTACATCCTGTCCTGCACCTGCATCATTCATAACCGGAAGGGCACACTCTGCTTTTTTAGCGGTACATGGCATAATAGATACAGAAAAGATTCTTGAAGGATCTACATCCAGAACCTGAGCATAATAGGATTTCGCAACCGCGCCAAACATCTGCTGCGGAGATTTTGCAGTAGACAGCTGATCTGTCATTTCCGGATACTGGGATTTTAAGAAACGAACCCATCCCGGACAGCAGGATGTATACATGGGCCATTTATACTGATCGCGGTGTGTCATTCTCTCTAGAAACTCATTTCCTTCTTCCATAATCGTAAGATCGGCACTGAAATTGGTATCAAATACATAATCCACACCTACAGCACGAACAGCTGCCGCCATACGTTTTTCTGTTGCCATGGAAGCAGGAAGTCCAAGACCTTCTCCCCATGCTGCACGAACAGCCGGAGCGATCTGCACAACAACAATTTTATCCGGATCATGAACGGCATCCATAACTTTCTGGATATCATCTCTTTCATGAAGTGCTCCGGTAGGACAATGTGTAATACACTGACCGCAGACTGCACAGTCCGCATCTGTGATTTTACGCATTTTAGATACATCTACATTGGTACGCTTTCCTGTATTTACAATATCCCAGATATTTAAACTCTGTACTTTATCACAAATCTGCACGCAGCGCATACATTTGATACATTTGCTTGCATCTCTGATCAGCGGAAAATCTTCCTGCCATTCAAATGGAGAGTAATCCTGGTCAAAAGGAACGTCATTAATGTTCAGATCAGAAGCGATCTGCTGTAAGGTACAGTTTCCGTTTCTCTGACAGGCTGCGCACCGGTAGTCATGCTGTGACAGTATAAACTGTACATTCATTCTTCTTGCATACTGGGCTTTCCTGCTGTTTGTATAAACAACCATACCTTCTTCTACTTTTGTATTACAGGATGCTACCAGTGTCTCTTTACCTTCTACTTCTACACAACAGACACGGCATGCACCGATTTCATTAATTTCTTTCAGATAACAAAGAGTAGGGATTTTAATACCAACAGTTGCAGCGGCAGTTAAAATTGTAGTACCCTCCGGTACCTGAACTTTTTTATTATTAATTGTTAAATTTACCATCTGTCCTGTCTGCCTCCTCTCAAAACTCCGCATCCGTGGCGGTCACAGCGCAGACAGCGGCTTGCTTCCTGAACTGCTTCTTCATCACTCATGCTGTATTCAATATGGTCAAAGTTCCGTTTGCGCGCCCAGGCTTCTTTCTCCGCCAGATTTACACGTCCGCATGGTACTTTATCATTTAATAGTGGTTCCGGAATCTCAACATCCACAGAAATCGGATGGTGGTATCCAAGATATTCATCAATATTTGCCGCAGCAACTTTACCTGCGCCGATAGCTTTGATTACAGTTGACGGACCGGATACGCAGTCGCCCCCTGCATAAATGCCAACCATATTTAAAGCGCCTGTTTCGTCTGCACAGAGACGTCCGCGGTTTGCAGCAATACCAAAATCTTCAAATGGTTTGGAAACGATATCCTGTCCGATTGCCACAAGAACCACATCACATTCCATTCTCTCTTCCGGTTTATTGGCTTTTCTTGGTGCAGGTCTTCCGCCCTTTACAGGACCGATGATCTGAGGCTGCACCCAGAGAGCACAGGCATTTCCTGAAGCGTCAGCTTCCACCCTGAGGGGTGCTTTTAATGTTACCAGCTCGATACCTTCTGCAATTGCGCCTTCTACTTCTTCCGGCAGGGCAGTCATATCTTCCTGACGTCTTCTGTATACAATACTTACTGTTTTTGCATTTGCACGCATTGCAGTTCTTGCACAGTCCATAGCAACGTTTCCGCCGCCAACAACAACAACACGTTTTCCGGTAAAGTCAGGATAATTGTTATCTCCGATTTCACGAAGCATATCGACAGCTGAAATCACATTGCTGCTGTCTTCCCCTTCCAGACCCAGTTTTTTGTCTGTATGAGCGCCGATTGCCATATATACTGCATCGTAATCATGACGGATTTTTTCGATTTCCGCTGTTCCGATATTGGCATTTAATTTTACTTCTACACCAGTGGAAAGAATTGCATCAATGTCTTCCTGGAGTCTTTCCCTTGGGAACCTGTAATTTGGAATACCATACCGAAGCATACCGCCAAGCTGAGCTTTTTCTTCAAATACAGTTGTCTGATGTCCCATCAGCTGTAAAAAATATGCTGCTGTCAGTCCACTTGGGCCGCCGCCGATAATGGCAACTTTTTTGCCGGTAGACGGAGCACATGCCGGTGTGGGCACTGTATTGGTAGGTGCCTGATCTACAATATAACGTTTCATGCCCCGGATATTTACGGAATCATCAATCATATTGCGGCGGCATCTTGCTTCACATGGATGCTCACAGATCAGTGCACATGCTGTAGGGAACGGATTGTCCTTCCGGATCAGACGGACTGCATCTGCACAACGTCCTTCACCTGCCAGCGCAATATATCCCGGAATGTCCACATTTGCAGGACACAGCGTAACACACGGAATTGGCTGCTCAAAAGTACCTGTGCATTTATGTTCTTTTACATGAGATATGTAATCTTCTTTAAATCCTTCAAATCCTGCCAGAATCATTCTAGCTGACTCAAATCCAATAGCACAGTCTGCAGAATTTTTAATATTTTCTGCTGTTTTTTCAATTAAATCCAGCGTTCTCATGGTTGCGGTATTATCCAATACGCTCTCCATAAGCTCTTCCAATTTTCCAAGCCCTACACGGCATGGAACACATTTGCCACATGTCTGTGCATGGCAAACTTTCAAAAATGCTAATTGCATGTCTACAGGACAGACCCCTGGTGGATTAGCGACGATTCGCTGTGTAAATTCTTTCATCAGTTTTTCTGTGGTAGAATTTACTTTGTCTGTAGAAACTACTGATAACCTGCTCATATCCTATCCTCCTAAATTTTTTCTTATAAATAATTTTTATCTATAAGAAATAAGCCGTAGTTATTTAAAGGCCCTTTTTCTTTTGTTAAAGATGAACAAAAAATGGAAATGGAACCCCCAAATATCTTAACACTTATTCTAAAGGATAATCCCATTTAATACAATACTAACTATTGTGCAAGTCAATGATGGATTCGTAAGTCAATTACAAATATGTAACTCTTTTTTTGTGGAATATGCTGTTCTTTTTAATTGTTTTTTGTGCATATTGGTTTCTTTTAAAATTGTATTAATATAAATACAATCATAATTAACTAATTTTTAATTGGTATCTTTAGTTAATAATACCAATCCGGTGCAATGCTATCCATAAAAGTGAAAAAGAAATACCGGACCTGCCCGATATTCCTTTTCCATCTGTATTTTACGAAACACTATTCTATTTCTATACATCTAACTTTAACTGAATCTCCTCCTGGGCTTCCTGCTTAAATTCCTCTATTTTTTCCGGGTTTAATACCGGAAGCTCATCTACAGACTGAACCCCAAAGCATCTTAAAAATTCTTCTGTTGTCCCAAGAAGAATCGGACGCCCCGGAACATCCAGACGTCCCACTTCTGCCACCAGCTGATATTCCAGCAGCTTATTCACCGCATGACCGCAGGATACCCCCCGGATTTTCTCGATTTCCAGTTTTGTTACCGGCTGTTTATATGCAATAATAGAAAGTGTTTCCAGTATCACATCCGTCAGCACATGTTTTTTCGGCTGTTTTGCAATTTTAATGAGATACTCATACATTTCAGCCTTCGAGCACATCTGGTAGGAACCGTCAAGCTCCAGTATCTGAATACCATGTCCCGGCCACTGATAGCGCTCCATCATATTTTCTATAATTCTGCGGGTCTCCTCTTCCGGAAGCTCTAATGCTCTGGCTATTTTAGAAAGTTCCACGGAATCCCCCATGGTAAATAAAATTGATTCAATAACCGCCTCGTATTTTTCCTGTTCCATATTCTCCACCAAATGATATCGCTATGATTTAAGAAACTTTAACCGGATCTTTAATATTTGACCGGATTAAAATTTCATCAAATAAATGTTCCTGGGTAATGCTGATTTTTCCGGTTTTCATAAGCTCTAAAACAGCCAGAAATGTTACAATTACTTCCGTACGGCTCCTCTGGCGCTCCAAAAGACTTCGGAAACGAAAACTGGTATGATTTTTTGCATAGATTTCTAGATACTCCATTTTATCTTCCACTGAAACTTCTTCTTTTTCAATTTTGCCAAATTTTGAACGAATGGGATCAATTTTATCCACTTGTTTTTTCATTACAGATTGAAAAATCTGATTCAGCTTCTGAAGATTTAGGTCTGCTGTAAGCTCATCCAGATCCACAGGCTGTTCATATTTTTTTACTTCCTCCGGAATACTGGGCATTTTAAACAACAGACGGCCGGCGTCCATCTGACGGTCCTTTAACTCATAGGACATATATTTATACATTTTATACTGGAGCAGCTGTTCCACCAGCTCTGTCCTGGGATCTTCTGCTTCTTCATCTTCTGCTTCTGCCGGAAGCAGCATCCTGGATTTAATGTCCAGCAATGTAGCAGCCATAACAAGAAATTCACTCATAATATTGAGATCCTCTCGCTGCATCTGACGGATATATTCCATATACTGATTTGTAATCTCTACAATTGGAATATCGTAAATATTTACTTTGTTTTTTTCCAGAAGATGAAGCAGCAGATCCAGCGGCCCCTCAAAAGTTTCCAGTTTCACTTGCAAATCCATATTATTTATCCTTTACTACCAATAACGTACAGATTTCAGGCATTCAGCATCCTGTCCACATATAAAAATCCCCAGCAGTTTGGGTTCCCTTTAATTTCTACAATTGCTTTGTAAAGCTTCAGTTTTACCTCTGTAGGTGTAAGATCCGGATATCTCTCCAGCAGCAATGCGATCATTCCCGTTACAACCGGCGCAGCCATGGAGGTACCGCTTTTCATAGCCATACCGTTTTGGGACTGAATGCCGCAGCTTCGGATATTCGTTCCAGGGGCAAGTATCTCCGGCTTAATAATACATTCCTTTGTGGGACCGGTACCGGAATATCCTTTTTTTAATCCCAGCCGGCTTCCGGCATTTCTGTCATCAATGCTTCCCACTGTAATAATTTTTTTTGCAATTCCGGGATAGGTAACCGTATTTTCTCCGGGACCGTTATTTCCGGCGGCAGCTACTACTACAATGCCCTTAGACCAGGCATAGTCAACAATATCCAGAAGCTTATTCTGATCTGTTTTTTCAGTACTTTCCGCCATACCTACAGATATATTTATAATTTTAATTTTATTTTTCTGATTATTTTTTACAATGTCATCAATGGCCATAATGACAGAACGGATTTTTCCGTTTCCCCCGGCATTTAATACCTTATATATATGAAACAGGCACCCCGGAGCCACTCCTTGAAATCTGGCCTGGGGAAGATGGCCGCCGATAATTCCGGTTACATGTGTTCCGTGCCCGTTATCATCATACATTTGGGGCAGTGCATATACATAATCCTGAAACGAAATAATCCGACCCTCAAACGCAGCATGGGCAAAAGCACCGGTATCCAGAACCGCTACATGAACACCCCTGCCATATATATTTCTTTCGTAGGCATATTCTGCATGAACTAATTTCAGAACCCGATTCATAAAATTCCTTTTTATTTTAAGTTATTCCAAATAAGATCATGGGTTCCTTATAATGAAATGCTGAGTCTAAAGATCCAGACACAGCTGCATTTGGATTTTACACTCAGCAATCATTCTTTCGTGTTTATTTTGACAGCATTTCCGGTTTTACATCTTTCATGCTGAAACTGATTCTGCCCATTTTATCTTTGCCAAGGCATACAACCGTTACTATATCACCAAGTGTCAGAACATCTTCTACCCTGTTGATACGTTCTTTGGAAATTTTTGAAATATGAACCATTCCTTCTTTTCCCGGAGCAAACTCAAGAAAAGCACCAAATTCTTTAATGCTGATAACCTTCCCGGTAAATATCTGGCCTGCTTCAAAATCAGTTGTAATGATTTTAATGTATTCGGAAGCTTTTTCCATAGCTGCAGCATCCAGTCCGCAGATAGAGACATTTCCTTCGTCAGAGATATCAATTTTAACGCCGGTCTCTTCAATAATACTGTTGATTGTTTTTCCTCTCTGACCTACAACATCGCCGATCTTTTGAGGATCAATCTGCATGGAAATAATTTTTGGAGCAAACTCACCTACTGTTTTTCTAGGTTCTGCAATTGCAGGTGTCATTACTTCATTTAAAATGTATTCTCTTGCCTCTTTTGTTCTGGCAATTGCTTCTTCTACAATGGGTCGTGTCAGACCATGAATCTTAATATCCATCTGAATGGCAGTAATACCATCATGTGTGCCGGCAACTTTAAAATCCATATCCCCAAAGAAATCTTCCAGTCCCTGAATATCGGTCAGCACAAGATAATCATCATCGGTATCACCGGTCACAAGACCGCAGGAAATACCTGCAACTGGTTTCTTAATGGGTACGCCGGCTGCCATCAGAGACATTGTAGATGCACAGATGCTGGCCTGTGAAGTAGAACCATTGGATTCAAAGGTCTCTGAAACAGTACGGATTGCATACGGAAACTCTTCCTCTGTTGGAAGTACAGCTACCAGCGCTTTTTCTGCAAGAGCTCCATGTCCGATTTCACGTCTTCCCGGTCCTCTAGAAGGTTTTGTCTCTCCTACAGAGTAAGAGGGGAAATTATAATGATGCATATATCGTTTCGATGTTACGTTTTCGTCCATACCATCAACTCTTTGTGCCTCTGAAAGTGGCGCCAGTGTTGTAATGGTGCAAATCTGTGTCTGACCTCTGGTAAACATAGCGGAACCATGAACCCGGGGAATAATATCCACTTCTGCAGCCAGCGGACGAATCTGTGTCACGGCGCGGCCGTCCGGACGCTTCTGGTCTTTTAAGATCATTTTTCGCACTGTCTTTTTCTGGTACTGATAAACAGCCTCGCCTAATACTTCCAGCCACTCTTCCTTCTCAGCAAATGCTTCTTCCAGCTTTTCTGTAATAGCGCGGATATTTTCTTCACGCACCTGTTTTACATCTGTAAATACTGCTTCTTCCATTTCAGCGGGAGTAACAATCTCTCTGATTGCATCAAACATTTCTTCCGGAATGGCACAGCTTGTGTATTCATGCTTTTCTTTACCAACTTCTGCAACAATCTCATTGATAAATGCAATAATTGTCTGATTGATATCGTGAGCCATATAAATAGCTTCAATCATTTTGTCTTCTTTAATTTCGTTGGCGCCGGCTTCGATCATAATTACTTTTTCAGAAGTGGACGCAACTGTCAGCTGTAAATCTCCGCTGTCCCACTGCTCCTGGGATGGATTCACAACAAATTCCCCATCTATCATACCCACCTGTGTCATAGCGCAGGGACCGCAGAATGGGATATCTGAAATACAGGTAGCAATTGCAGAACCGATCATTGCCACAATTTCCGGACGGCAGGACGGATCTACACTCATAACAAGATTATTTAAAGTTACATCGTTTCTGTAATCTTTCGGGAATAGAGGACGCATGGGACGGTCGATAACACGGGCTGTGAGAACGGAATTTTCGGACGCCTTTCCCTCTCTCTTATTAAATCCTCCCGGGATTTTGCCTACTGCATACATTTTTTCCTCAAACTCTACGGATAACGGGAAAAAATCAATTCCATCACGAGGTTTGTCTGAAGCTGTGGCTGTACTTAATACAACCGTATCACCATAATGCATAAGTGCTGCACCGTTTGCCTGGGCTGCCACTCTGCCGATATCCACTCTTAACGTTCTGCCGGCAAGTTCCATTGAATAACTTTTAAACATATATCATTCTCCTTTTGAAATAAATTTCAGCAGAAGAAACCGAAACTACTGATCTATACACAGACTATGCTGTATATACATCAGTGGTCTCGGAAATCCTCCTTCTGCTGCAAGATACACACTTACCAGAAATAAACATACCTGGTAAATAAAATAGAGCGGAGTACCGCTCTATTTTTTGATCCAATAGAAAATCTTTTTCAATAGGAAACTTCATTCTCTATTGGTTCAAAACACTCCGTGCAGGATAGCACGCTGCAATCCGGAAATTATTTTCTGATACCTAATTTTGCAATCAAAGTACGGTAACCTTCCAGATCTTTTTTCTGAAGATATGCAAGTAAACCACGTCTCTGACCTACCATTTTAAGAAGACCTCTTCTGGAATGATGATCCTTCGGATGCTCTTTTAAATGCTCGGTAAGTTCTTTAATTCTTGCTGTTAATACTGCAATCTGAACTTCCGGTGAACCGGTATCATTGGGTGTTCTGCCATATTCCGCCATAATAGCTGCTTTTTTTTCTTTAGAAATCATTGTTTCTACCTCCTGTTTTCAATTATCGCCCTCTAATTGTGTGCTACTAAGTATCAGGTTGGAGATTCCAGACACTGAGTATGGGCTGTTCACACTTTGTTCAATATATCATAAATTTTTCCTAATGTAAATAGATATCTTTCTACTTCCTTAAGAGGCCGGCATGTTTCCAAAAAACTTCGTTCCCCTTACTTTCCACAAACACCAATTAAGATGCTTCATATTTGTCCAGTCTGTCTTTGCAGATCTGAATATCTTTCTTCATCTGCTTTTTAAGTTCTTCTAGAGATCTGAATTTTCTCTCCGGCCTGATATAGCTGCAGAGAGACACTTTTATGGCTTTATCATAAAGGTTATCATCAAAATCAAAGATATAAGTTTCTACTCCCGCCGGATACTCCCCGTTTACTGTCGGCTTCTTTCCGATGTTGGATATCCCCCGGTAAATATCACCATTAATCGCTATATGCGCGGCATATACCCCGAAAGGAGGAAGCAGTTTAGCTGCCGGAGGCAGCAGATTGGCCGTGGGCGCCGCAATGGTTCTGCCAAGCTCATTTCCATGCAGGACTTTACCGCAAAAGAAATATTCATATCCAAGAAGCTCATTGGCTTTCTCGATCTCCCCCTCCGTCAGCAGCCGGCGAATCCTTGTACTGCTGATATCGGTCCCTTCAAACTGCCGTTTTTCAAAAATTTTTATTTGATATCCGTATTTAGGGGCACAGCGCTTTAACAATTCATGGTCACCCTGACGTTTATATCCGAATCTGAAATCCGTCCCTGCCACAATTTCTCTGATGGGCATCCGGTCTGCCAGCATTTTTAAAAATGCTTCTGCATCCATTTTCATAATTTCATCATTAAATGGACACTCAATGACATAATCAATCCCATCTTCATAAAGCAGCTGCATTTTTTCTTCATCCGTTGTCAATATTTTCATTTCGGAATCAAAATGTACTTTCGGGGAGATACTAAAGGTAAGCACCGCGCTTTTTAATCCCCGCTTTTTTCCCTCCTTAAGGGCATCCATCAAAAGAGAATGCCCCCTGTGAATTCCGTCAAACTTTCCAAGGGATAAAATCACATCTTCATTAATTTTAAAATCCAGCGTATCTTTTATTATCTTCATCCATTACTCCAAAAACATTTTCAGCGGCCGAAAGCTGTTTCGGGCCACATCATACCGGTAAACTGCCTGAAATTTTCCTGATGAATCATATATCCGAACAGAATCCTGATCCTGAAAGGAGGATATTTCTGCATTCTGCTCCAGCCAGTTTAAATCTTTTTCTTCCAGTGGATTTCCGTTTTTTAGGACAACATCAAAAGCCGCATGGGTTCTGGCAGCTGGAAGTGCACGGAATACACTGTCTGTACTTTTTATATAGTCAGACAATGTACCGGCTGCTTTTGCTGCCTGAAGTTCTTCCAGTAAAACGGCATCTTTCAACATAAATCCGGCCGCCTTTGTCCGAATCAAAGATTCCATACAGCCTCCGCAGCCAAGCATCCTGCCAATATCATGACACAGCGTGCGGATATAAGTACCTTTGGAACACAATACCCGAAACTCAACCCTTGGAAGCTCCAGGTTCAAAATCTCAATTTCATAAATGTGAATTGGGCGGGCCTTTCGTTCCACCGTCTTTCCGGCTCTTGCCAGATCACATAATTTCTGTCCGTTTACTTTCAGGGCAGAGTACATTGGCGGAATCTGCATCCCGGCCCCAACAAAAGAAGTAATGACTTCTTCTACTCTTTTGGGAGAAACGGTTACTTCATGCCGGGCAGTTACTGTTCCGGAAATATCCTGCGTATCTGTTTCCGTTCCAAGAAGCAGTACCGCACGATACTCTTTATCACTGTCCATAAGCATATCGCAGACTTTCGTGGCATTCCCAAGGCAGACAGGAAGGACGCCTGTGGCATCCGGATCCAGTGTTCCTGTATGGCCGATTTTTTTCTGCCTAAAGATTCCTCTCATTTTAGCCACCACATCAAACGAGGTAAATCCTGTTTCTTTATTTACTACAATTATTCCATTATACATGTATTCTGTTCTCCAGCTGCAGCTGAATTTCTTTTAGTAAAAGTTCTCTGATCTGTCCGGCCTCTCCATGCATCGTTATGCCGGCAGCTTTGGCATGGCCGCCTCCGCCAAATTTCTGGGCAACCTCCGATACATCCACAAGATTCCCGGATCTTAAGCTGACTTTATAATTGTCTTTTTCATTCTGATAGAGAAAAATGGCTGCCTCTATGCCTTTTACTGACCGCAGCTGACTTACAATCCCCTCTAGATGCTTTGGCAAGACGCCAAATTGCTCCATTTCATCTTTTGTGATCACAGTATAAATGCATGTATCATTGAGATATCTTTGGCTTTTTAACATTGCCTGGCCAAAAATCCGAATCTGTTCATAAGTTTTGGTAAAAAATGTATCATTTACAATCGCAGGATAATCAATTCCTTTGTCCATGAGCTTTCCGGCAATCTGCATGGTTTTAGATGATGTACAAGAGTATTGAAATACCCCTGTATCATGAATAATACCAAGATAAATACATTCTGCCACAGCTTTGGATATTTTGCTTTCTTCCATCAGATTATAAACAAGCTCACTGGTGGAACTTGCATCCGGAAAAATATAATTCACATCAGCAAATTCCAGATTGCTTTTATGATGATCTATGCAGACGGTCTTTTTTGCTGCACAAAAATACTTTCCCGCCTCTCCTAGACGTTCTGAATCGCTGCAGTCCTGAGCAAAGAAAATATCATAGACTTTATCCTGGCTGCAGTCAGATATAATATCGCCTGAGTTTTTTAAAAACTTAAATATATTGGGAACAGGTTCCAGATAAAGGTCCACTGAAATATCAGGATAATTTTCCTTGATATAATTGTATGTGGCGAGACAGGAACCTGTACAGTCACCGTCCGGACGCACATGTCCGGAGATGGCTGCTGTTTTTACACCTTTTAAAATTTCTTTTAATGAGTTCATTGTTCACTCCCAGAATACTGCCTTTACGCTTTCGTATCATCTTCCGTACAGTGATAGGTCAGTGCGTCAATCTTTTTTGACATTTCAATCCCATACTCAATAGACTGGTCCAAAATAAACCGGATTTCCGGTGTATTGCGCAGATTCAGACCTTTGGCAAGACATCTGCGCACATATCCCGCAGCGCTTTTTAAGCCTTCCAGTGTATTTTTCTGTTCCTGCTCATCTCCAAGCACACTGATAAATGCTTTACATGTCTTTAAATCCGGAGCCACTTCCACCGATGAAATGGTTGTCATGGGATGAATCCGCGGATCCTTTATTTCATTCCGGATAATTCCGGAGAGTTCACGAAGAACCTCCTCATTCATCCGGGTATTTTTGATACTGTTTTTTCTCATTTTACTGCCTCTTTTCTAGCGAGGTACTTCTACCATTTTATATGCTTCCACAATATCAAGCTCCTGGAAGTCATTAAATCCTTCAAATACAAGACCACATTCATAACCGGCTTTTACTTCTTTTACATCATCTTTGAATCGTTTTAAGGATGCAAGATTTCCCTCAAAGATCTGATTTCCTTCTCTGGAAATGCGGACTTTACATCCTCTCTCAAAGCTGCCATCCAGAATATAGGAGCCTGCGATGGTGCCTACGCCGGAAGCTTTAAATAACTGACGGATTTCTGCATGGCCCAGAACTTTTTCTTCAAAGATCGGATCCAGCATTCCTTTCATGGCTGCTTCGATATCTTCAATGGCGTTGTAAATCACAGAATACAGACGCATATCAATGCCTTCCTGCTCTGCGATTGACTTTGCTGTCACATCCGGTTTTACGTTAAATCCGATAATAATCGCATCTGATGCAGATGCTAAAGTGACATCAGATTCGTTGATAGCACCTACTCCGCCGTGGATTACTTTTACAACAACCTCTTCATTGGACAGCTTTGTAAGGCTTTGTTTTACAGCCTCCACAGAGCCCTGTACATCTGCTTTTACAATCAGATTCAGCTCTTTTAAGCTGCCTGCCTGAATTTTAGAAAACAGATCATCCAGAGACATCCGGTGTCTGGTCTCCTCCAGAAGACGTTCTTTATCCTGGGATACAAATGTTTCTGCAAAACTTCTTGCATCTTTTTCAGAATCACATGCCACAAATACCTCTCCGGCATTTGGAACGCTGTTTAATCCAAGAATCTCAACCGGGATGGAGGGGCCTGCTTCTTTTACTCTGCGTCCCTGATCATCCAGCATAGCACGCACCTTACCATAACAGCTGCCTGCCGCAACCGGCTGGCCTACTTTTAAAGTACCTTTCTGAACAAGAACAGTTGCTACTGCGCCCCGGCCCTTATCCAGCTGTGCCTCAATAACAAGACCTCTTGCATTTCTATTGGGATTTGCCTTTAATTCCAGAATTTCAGCTGTTAAAAGAACCATCTCCAGCAGCTGGTCAATACCGTCTCTTGTTTTTGCCGATACCGGAACAAAGATGGTGCTTCCGCCCCAATCCTCCGGAATCAGTTCATATTCAGATAATCCCTGTTTTACTTTTTCTATATTTGCGCCTGGTTTATCAATTTTATTGATAGCTACAATGATTTCAATTCCGGCAGCTTTTGCATGGTTAATAGCCTCTACTGTCTGCGGCATAACGCCATCGTCTGCCGCCACTACCAGGATTGCAATATCGGTAGAGCTTGCACCTCTCATACGCATAGCTGTAAATGCTTCATGTCCGGGAGTATCCAGGAATGTGATATTCTGATTATTTATAGTTACTACAGATGCACCAATATGCTGTGTAATCCCGCCGGCTTCACGGTCTGTTACCCGGGTGCTTCTGATGGCATCCAAAAGAGAGGTTTTACCATGGTCAACATGCCCCATAACGCAGACTACCGGAGCTCTTGACACCATAGTCTCTTCTGCTTCCTCTTCTTCTTTCAGCAGCTCTGCAATAACATCAACTTTTTCTTCCGGCTCTGCAATACAGTTAAATTCCAGTGCAATTTCTTCTGCTTTCTCATAATTAATTTCCTGATTTACAGTTAACATTTCTCCCTGTAAAAACAGTTTTTTCACAATTGCAGATGCCTGAATTTTCATTTTATCCGCCAGCTCGCGTACCGTCATAATTTCGGGAAGAATAATTGTCTTAACTTCTTCTTTCTTTTCTGCCGGCTGCTGTGGCTGCGCATTTCTCTTCTTGTGTCCTGTTTTCTTTTCCAGGTTTACATAGCGTTCCTGTTTCTTGCCGCCTGTTTTATCATAATTCTGTTTTTTGGTATTTTTCCGGTTTGTATCTCTGGAATCTTTTCCTCTGAATTCCTCAGCAGCTGGTTTTGCTGTATCCTTATTCATTCGGAAAATTTCCTGCTCTAACCGTTTTTTCGGTTCTCTTGAATAATTCTGACCGTCCTGACGGCTGTTTCGATCACCTTGGCGGTTATTAAAGCCGCCCCGGTTATTCTGATAATTTCTTTGACCGTTTTTGTCGGTCCTTTCATTACGCGCATATCTCTCACCATTCTCCTGACGTGGTCTTACCGGACGATCTGACTGATATCTTGGGCGGTCTCCCTGACTTCCTGCCGGACGGTCTGACTGATACCTTGGACGATCTGACTGGCGGTCTGACTGATACCTTGGGCGGTCTCCCTGAGGTCTTGCCGGACGGTCTGACTGGTATCTTGGGCGGTCTCCCTGGGCTCCTCCCTGACGGTCTGACTGATATCTCGGGCGGTCTCCCTGGGCTCTTGCCGGACGGTCTGACTGATATCTTGGGCGGTCCCCCTGGGCTCCTCCCTGGCGGTCTGACTGATATCTCGGACGGTCCCCCTGGCTTCCTGCCGGACGGTCTGACTGATATCTTGGGCGGTCCCCCTGGGCTCCTCCCTGGCGGTCTGACTGATACCTTGGACGGTCACCCTGGCTTCTTGCCGGACGTGCGCCCTGTGGACGCTGGCCATTGCTGCCGGATCTTTTGTCCCCCATTTTGCTGTTTTGTGGATTATAAACAGCAGAAATACTGGATTTTTTCTTTGGTCTTTCCGCTGTTTTTCCATCGTCCGAAACTTTTTTCACCTCTGCAGAAGAAGTATCTGCTTTTTTTGTATATTTATTCCGAACCATCTGTACTGCGCCGTCATCTAATGTGCTCATATGGCTGGTTACCTCTATTTTCTGATTTCCAAGATACGTAATAATATCTTTTGTCTGAATATTTAATTCCTTTGCAAGTTCATGTACTCTGATTTTTGCCATGCCTGTTCCTCCCTTATTTAGTTGTCATTATATTTCGAATCTGTTTTTCAAATGATTTTGCAAAACCTGTGTCCAGAACGGCCAGCATGGAACGGTATTCTTTTCCGATACAATGTCCCAATTCCTCTTTGGTACCAAACAAATACAAAGGTACTTTATAATAATTCGTCATATTTGTCATTTTTTTCTTGGTATTGTCAGAAGCGTCCTCCGCTACAATTACCATAGCAGCCATATAACTTTTTACGGCTTTTTCCGCAGCAAATTCACCACTGGCAATCTTTCCTGCCTTCTGCGCCAGGCCAAGATTAGAAAACAACCTATTTTTCAACAAATATTTTCATCTCCTTTGACAGATTTTCCATCATCTCTTTGGGGATGCCCATTTTCAGTGATCTTTCCAGTCCCCGATTGGCAAAAGCCTTTTTTAGGCACTCCACATTTTTACAGATATAAGCTCCGCGGCCGTTTTTTTTGCCGGTAGCATCTAAAAAAACTTCATTCTCTGGGGTTTTAATCACCCGCATCATTTCTTTTTTTGTTTTCATCTCACCGCATCCCACACAGAGACGCAGCGGAATCTTTTTATTCATGGTCCTCTTCCCCTTCTTCCTGAAGGTCCGGTTCTTCTGAATATTCAAACTCCTCTGTCTCTAGAGCAGTTCCATGATCTTCGTAATCCCCGGCGTCCTGTGCTTCATACACAGCATCTTCTGGAAACTCATCGTATTCGTTCTCGTCTGAATACTCAGCATCTTCCAAATAATCATCTTCGTACTCTGTCTCATAATCCATGAAATCACCTGCTTCTCTGGCCTGTGATTCACTCTTGATATCAATTTTAAAACCGGTTAATCTTGCCGCAAGCCGGGCATTCTGTCCCTCTTTTCCAATGGCAAGAGACAGCTGATAATCCGGAACAACAACTTTTGCTGATTTTTCTTCTCCATCTGCAATAACCGAAATCACCTTTGCCGGGCTTAACGCATTCTCAATGAGCATTGCCGGGTTTTCATTCCAGTTGATAATATCAATTTTTTCACCCTTTAGCTCTTCCACAATGGCGTTGACACGAGCGCCGTTCATACCAACACAGGCTCCTACAGGATCTACATCCGGATCATTGGACCAGACTGCAATTTTTGTTCTGCTTCCAGCCTCTCTTGCAATTGACTTAATTTCCACGATTCCTTCTCTTACTTCTGTGACTTCAGATTCAAACAGACGTTTTACAAGCTCTGGATGTGTTCTAGACACAAGAATCTTTGGACCTTTTGATGTGGACTTTACTTCCAGGATATAAACTTTTACGCGCTCCGTTGGTTTGAATGTTTCGCCTTTGATCATTTCATTCTCATTCAGCATCGCATCCACTTTTCCAAGATTGATACTCACATTTTTGCCGCTGTATCTTTGAACAATTCCTGTTACAACGTCTTTTTCTTTTCCGGTATACTGATCGAAAAGTACTTTTCTTTCTTCTTCCCGGATTTTCTGCAGAATTACATTTTTAGCATTCTGAGTGGCAATACGTCCAAATTCTTTTGATTTTACTTCAATATTGAGAACATCTCCCGCTTCTAAAGAGGAATCTTTCATTTTAGCTTCTGCCAGACTGATTTCCAGAACTGGGTCCGTCACTTCCTCTACTACTTTTTTTTCTGAATAGACATGATATTCACAGGTTACCGGATCTATGGTAACTTTAATATTATCTGATTTTCCAAAATGATTTTTACAGGCAGTAATCAATGAATTTTCGATTGCTTCCAATAATGTATCTTTACTGATATTCTTTTCTTTTTCTAAAATCGTTAACGCTTCTAATAATTCGTTCGCATCGCTGTTTTTGGTTGATCTAGCCATTTTTTCCTTTTTCCTCCTGTTATTCACTTAACTAAAAATCAAAAGCAAGTCGAATTAATGCAATGTCACTTTTCTGAAATAGCTGCTCTTCTCCGTCCTGGTTCTCAATGGTCACTGTTTTATCATCATAAGCTTTTAAAATACCATAAAACTCCTTTTGCTTATTAAAAGCCCGGTACGTTCTGATTTCCAGCTCCTTCCCCATACTGCGGATGTAATCTTTTTCTTTTTTCAAAGGACGCCCAAGCCCCGGAGAGCTTACCTCAAAAATATAGGAATCTTCGATATATTCCTGTTCATCCAGCAATTCATTGGCTTCTCTGCTGACAAGTTCACAGTCATCAACGGTAATTCCGCCTTCTTTATCTATATATGCCCGCAGATACCAGGTTCCGCCTTCTTTTACATATTCCACATCCACAAGTTCAAACTGATATTTATCTGTAATTGGCAGAATCAGTTCTTCTGTTTTCGCTTCATATAGTTCTCTTTTCGACATTTCTGTCACCTTCTTTCTCTATCAAACAAATAAAAGGAGCGCTGCGCGCTCTGCTAAATATATCTTATTATACAGGAAATTCTGGCAGCAGGATTCTTTACCTGTGACAAAGCCCCTGACGTATCGCACCTGTCAGCCGCTTTGCGTTCCCTCCGGGAGAACTTCATTCATAATACAGTAAATCCCAAAATATTTCCCATATCACAAATGAAGAGTGGGCTTTCACCCACTCTCCTTTTTAATAATCTTATATTCTTGTTTACCATCATAACACTTTGTGTACAGTAATTCAAGGGGAATCTTAAAAAGAATCGCTGTAGGACAGGATTTTTTTCCGTTCCATCTTAATCATACACTTTTTTTTATAAAAAGCGATGCCATACCGGATCCAGGCAGTATATCCTTCATCAGGCAGCCAGGCATCATACTGCTTTTCTTCAATCTGGTTAAGAGCTTCCTGTGCTCTCTTTTCCATGTCAGCAAAAGTCCTGGCAATTTTTAATTCAATGACAACCGGAGGAATGGTCTCATCCAGATGATAAATACAAATATCGTAACGTCCTGTTCCACCTTCTCGATTTGATTTAACCAAATAATCCTTAAGATTTGCCAAAATACCGACGAGAAAGCCATGGTAGAAGGCTTCTTTATTATCCATATAACTGATGGTCCCACGCAGCTCCTGAGTCAGCAGCTGCTGAAAAACAGCCACATCCCCTTTCAGCATAGCCGCATACATGGCAGACAGATCTTTGATCTTTACTTCATCCCTAAACCAGTTCGTCACAGTGTTGTCATAAATATAAAGTACTTCTTTATTTGGAATGGCCATAGTAATATAACGATTGACACCATCCATCCGGACAGATACGCCTTTTAGATATCCTGTAAAATAAAGAAAATTCCAAAGGTTTTCTTCCGAAGTATGGATATCTTCATAGGTGATATCATCATGAATACGTTTCTCAATAGTTTCACCATTCATCAGCTTTTCAATTTGTTCACGTACCTCACTGCTTGCATGATAGACTAAATCTTTGACTATACTGTTGGAGCTGGTATTGCTCCAAGCGGCAGTTGGAAATGAATTTGGGTTAATCAACAATCTTTTTATATAATTGATGACACTCCATGGATTATAAACTTCTGTCTGTCCAAACAGATAACCATCATACCAGTCTTTCATGGTGGGCATACTTGCTTCACAGTGATAAAACGACAGCATCTCAGTTACTTCTTTTTGAACGAATCCAAAATATTCATCATAATCTTCATTTAAAATAGAAATAACATCCAGATTATTCAATCCGGTAAAAACAGATTCTTTGCTAATTCTCAAACAGCCTGTTACAACCGAAAAAGCCAGATAAGGATTTGTTTTCAGTGCTGACTCAAACAGCGAACGGATAAAGCAAATCATCTCATCATAAAAACCGTTATAATAAGCATTCTCAAGGGGAACATCGTATTCATCAATGAGAATAACCGCTGGCTTTTCGTAATAAGTGTAAAGACATTTGGATAAAAAAGCCAGCGACGTCAGGTAATCACCGGGCCCTCCCTGCTGATTACGAATCCGGTTGAATTTATCTTTATCCGCATATTCAAGGGCAGATATAATCATTTTATGACGATCATATTCATTGGCAATTGCTTCACACAGACAGGTATATGCATATTCATAGGTTCCCTGTTTTGCAGATTTAAGCGTCAGCATAATAACCGGATACTGTCCCATCTCCTGTGTATATTGCCTGCCAGCCTGCATAATTTTCAGACCATCAAACAGACTGCGGTTATCTTCTTTATTTTCCGTCCGTTCAAAATAATACCGGAGCATACTCAGATTAAGCGTCTTGCCAAAACGTCGTGGTCTGGTAAAAAGATTAACTTTTGCTTTCTGATCTAAAAGTTCTTTGATAAACCATGATTTATCCACATAATAATATTTACCTGTAATAATTTCTTTAAAATCATCAAAACCGATTGGCAATGGTGTATTCAACATGATCTCCCTTCTGTTACAGAATTCCAGTATAAATTGAGTATACCACAAAAATGGGG
This sequence comes from Brotonthovivens ammoniilytica, assembly GCF_025566885.1. Lineage (NCBI taxonomy): Bacteria > Bacillati > Bacillota > Clostridia > Lachnospirales > Lachnospiraceae > Brotonthovivens > Brotonthovivens ammoniilytica. The sequence goes on from NZ_JAOQJQ010000001.1 coordinate 713,899, forward strand.
CAATGAACCATTCTTATGAAAAAGAATCCTGCGGCGGCGGGTTGCGCAAGCAACATGACTCCATTCCGCCGCAGTGCGATCATCAGCGGAGCGTTTTTTTTGCTCTATAGGAATCGATACTTATCAGCTTTATCACAACACGGTATTTCCTATTAAAGTGAAAAAGAATCCTGCCACGACAGGATTCTCCGCTCCGCCGCAGTGCGATCCACAGCGGAGCGTTTTTTTGCTCTATAGGAATCGATACTTATCAGCTTTATCACAACACGGTATTTCCTATAGAGTGAAAAATAGAATGAGGATGCCGCTCAATCATCTGATTTGATGACTTTGCAGCATCCTCATTCTTCGGGTTGGGCTGTTAAAAACAGTCAGCAGTTCGTACGGGAATCGAACCCGTGATTCCGCCGTGAGAGGGCGGCGTCTTAACCTCTTGACCAACGAACCTCAACGAAAATTAGTATATTATATTGTTTCTAAAAAAGCAAGTACTTTTTACAATTTTTTCAAAAAACTGAAAAAAACATAAAATGGCTTTCGCCATCCCCATCTCGAAAATCGTAGATTTTCTCAACTGGCTTTCGCCATCCCCATCTCGAAAATCGTAGATTTTCTCCTTTGGCTTTCTCCATGCCCATCTCGAAAATCGTAGATTTTCTCGATGCACGGCTGGCGCCGTATATAAAAAAAGAATCCTCTGCTCTTTTCGAAATATGAATATTTCTCTCAGAGCAGAGGATTCTTTTTTTATGCATGGCTTGTAGCTTAAGCAAGTTTTGCTTTGGCTACTTCTACTAAGGATGTAAAGCCTGCTGCGTCGTTGACTGCCATTTCTGCCAGCATTTTTCTGTTGATTTCTACTTCTGCCAGTTTTAAACCATACATAAATTTGCTGTATGATAAACCGTTCATTCTTGCTGCAGCGTTAATACGCGCAATCCATAACTGTCTGAACTGTCTTTTTCTCTGTTTTCTTCCTGCATAAGAACTTGTTAAGGCTCTCATGACAGACTGTTTTGCTACACGATACTGTTTGGATCTTGCTCCTCTGTAGCCTTTTGCTAATTTTAATACTCTATTATGTTTTTTTCTAGCGTTTAAGCCGCCTTTAATTCTTGCCATGATTTCTATCCTCCTTAACTATCTTACAGATATGGTAAAATTTTCTTCATGTTCTTAACATTAGAAGCATCTGTCATTGCAGCTTTTCTAAGATTTCTTTTTCTCTTAGTTGTTTTCTTAGTTAAGATATGACTTTTATAAGCTTTATTTCTTTTTAATTTACCTGTTCCTGTTTTTTTGAAACGTTTTGCAGCTGCTCTGCTTGTTTTCATTTTTGGCATTGTTGTTTCCTCCTTAATAAATAGTCTCTAACGTTTTTCAGCCAGAACCATGCTCATACTCCGGCCTTCAAGTTTTGGTGCCTTTTCCACTGTAGAAATATCACTCAGTTCCTTGGCAAAATCATCCAGAATATGTCTGCTGTTCTGCACATGGGCCATTTCTCTGCCGCGGAAACGAAGCGTTACTTTTACCTTATTTCCTTTGGAAATGAACTTTCTTGCTGCGTTCATTTTGGTGTTCAGATCATTTGTCTCGATATTCGGAGATAATCTTACTTCTTTCACCTCTACGGTTTTTTGTTTTTTCTTGGCCTCTTTTTCTTTTCTTGCCAGCTCATAACGGTATTTTCCGTAATCAATAATTTTGCAAACCGGCGGCTTTGCAGTAGGCGCGATTTTCACTAAATCCAGCTCTGCTTCCTGTGCCAGTCTGTAAGCTTCTCTAGAAGACATGATTCCAAGCTGCTCTCCGTTTGTACCAATTAAGCGTACTTCCTTATCCCTGATCTGTTCATTAATCTTTAACTCGCTAATGGTTTTACACCTCCAAAATAAAAAAAGTGGATAGGCAGACTATCCACAATCAATCCAAATTGTATTTGAAATATGAACCATAGTCGCCCAATTGCGCTAAGGTGAGAGTGGATACTCTACTTTGTTTCTAACAACTCATTTAATCTAACATAAATTTATATGTTCGTCAATACTGTTTACGATTTTTCTTTCCAGCTTTTTTCTTTACGAAATATTGATTATCCGTTATGATAAAAACGGAAATTTTCCTTCAGAAAGGACATTGTTATTATGGATAAATTTATTGATCTGCATGTACATTCTACTGCATCTGACGGTACATGTACACCTGCAGAACTTGTAAAACTTGCTCACAAAACGGGGCTTTTGGCTATTGCCCTTACAGATCACGACAGTGTGGACGGCATTGAGGAGGCCCTTATGGCAGCTGACAGATTTCAGTTAGAACTGATCCCCGGAACAGAATTTTCAACTGAATATCATGGAAAAGAAATTCATGTAGTGGGTCTTTATATTGATTATAAAAACAAAGCTCTCACAGATCAGCTCCGGCAGTTCAGAGATTTCAGAGATCATCGAAATGAAAAAATGGTTCTGCGCCTCCAGGAAGAGGGTTTCTCCATTACTTACAATGATCTGCTTAAAACCTTCCCGGACTGCGTACTTACCCGCGCCCATATTGCCCGGTATTTATCTGACACCAAACAAGTTTCTTCTATTTCAGAAGTCTTTGACAAATATATCGGAGACGGATGCAGATGTTATGTGGACCGTCCCAAAGTTACTCCTATGGACGCTGTATCTTTGATTCACCAGGCAGGCGGAACTGCATTTCTGGCACATCCATGCCTCTATAAAATGAACCGCCGGGAACTGACCGCCATGCTTGACGAGCTGGCAGGTGCCGGCCTTGACGGCATTGAAGCCGTATATTCCTGTAATCAGGGTTCTGATGAAAAAGATTTTAAAGCTCTTGCCGAACATTATCATATGATCATTTCCGGCGGCTCTGATTTCCACGGAACCAATAAGCCTTATATTAAGCTTGGCACCGGAAAAGGAAATTTAAAAATTCCATACCGGATTTTGGAGAATATCAAAACATATCACCAAAAAGAAAAGTAACGCCAGGTCTTTTGGAAGCATTTACTTTCACAGACCGGCCGTTCCCCCACATTTCCAGAGCCTGCCGCCGCCCAAAAAGAATCTCCCCAGAAAAGACAGATTTACCGCGTAAAGCACCAATCAGCTTTTTATGGGGAGATTTTTATACTGATTCATCAAAAATAGCCGCAAAACGATCAGAAAAACACATACTCCGTACAGATTTGATTCAGATTTCCTTATCTCACCAGCCTCAGCTTTTCTGCAAAACAAATTTATAAATGACCTCTGCCACCCCGTCGTGATCATTGTCTGCCTCTGTTACATAGTCGGCAGTTTCCTTTACTTTTTCTTCTGCATTTACCATAGCCGCGCCAATCTGAGCATTCTTCAGCATGGGAATATCATTTTCCTGGTCTCCCACTGCAATGGTATTATAAGGTGAAACATTTAAGAATCTGGTAAGATACAGCAGTCCGGCTCCCTTTGTAGCTCCCAGGGGACAATATTCCAGATATTCATCACTGGAGAAAAAGCTTGTGCAGCGCCCTGCTTCCCAGCCGGCATGTTCCTTTTGAAACTGTTCCAGTTTTTCTCTGTCATCCAGACTGATTAACAGCATTTTGGGCGGTTCTTCATTTAACATAGACCAGATATCTTTTTCAATCCGATAGGGCATATGGGTACGCTTCAAATAAACGTCTAGTTCCCTGGCAGCTTTCATTGCAAGCACCTTTGTGGCAGAATAGGTCTGTATATACAATCCCCACTTCTGAGCTTCTGAGACAAGATATTCTGCGTACTCAATGGGAAGACGCTGTTCATGCAGGATACAGTCCGCCGCACAGTCATAAATAGCTCCCCCATTATATGCAATCAGATAGCATCCTGTTCTTACAATTCCAAGTTCCTGAGCAATTTCCCGGCCGCTTGCTATGGCCCGTCCTGTGGCTATCACAACATAATGACCTGCCTCTAGTACTTCCTGTATGGCCTTTTTATTTATTTCAGAAATTGTTTTATCACTTTTTAATAATGTTCCGTCCAAATCAACAAACAATATTTTTTTACTCAATAACCTCACCCCTGAACTGGCTCGGCAGGTATAAATACCCGTTCCTGCTGAGCTGTTGTTTTCTTATTTACAATACATTTGGCCTCTTCACAAAACTGCATCTGGCTTCCCACCAGAATCTTTCCGCGTTTATCTATTTTCTCATAGGTTCCGTCCGGCTGCAAAATATGCGCCTTTACATTATCCGCCAGCTGAACATCCAGAATATGCCGTACCTTCTCCTTTAAAGTCTCATCTTCTACTGGAAACATAATTTCCACCCTCCGGTCAAGATTCCGCGGCATCCAGTCGGCGCTTCCCATGTAGTACTCTTCAAATCCGTCATTCTGAAAATAGAAAATACGGCTGTGCTCCAGGAAGTTCCCAACAATAGAGTGAACGCAGATATGTTCACTGACCCCCAAAATGCCGGTTTTTAAACAGCAGATTCCCCGGATAATCAGTTCCACTCTGACTCCCGCCGCAGAAGCCTCATACAGCGCTTCAATAATTTCTTTATCACAAAGGGAATTCATTTTAGCAATAATATGCGCCTCTTTTCCGGCCTTTGCATGTTCTGTCTCTCTTTTAATCAGATACAGAAATTTTTTCCGAAGCCAGATTGGCGCCACCACTAGACGGTTCCAGTGTTTTGGTTCTGAATATCCCGACAGCATATTAAAGACTGCAGTTGCATCTTCCCCATAGCTCTCAGCGCAGGTAAACATCCCGGTGTCCGTATATAATTTTGCAGTGGAATCATTGTAGTTCCCGGTTCCAAGATGTACATATCTGCGGATTCCGTCTTCTTCTTTCCTTACCACCAGCGCTATTTTACTGTGTGTTTTTAATCCTACTAATCCATAAATTACGTGACAGCCGGCTTTCTCAAGCTTCTTCGCCCATACAATATTATGCTCTTCATCAAATCTGGCTTTCAATTCCACAAGCACCGTCACCTGTTTACCGTTTTCGGCAGCCTGGGCTAAGGATGCAATAATCGGTGAATTTCCGCTTACCCTGTACAACGTCTGTTTAATAGCTAAAACATCCGGATCCACCGATGCCTGACGGATAAAATCAACCACCGGCTCAAAGGTCTGATATGGATGGTGAAGTAAAATATCACCCTTTTTTATCTGTTCAAAAATGTCTGAATGTTTTGGAATTTCAGGAACCGGCTGAGGTTTATACGGCACATTCCTCAGATGCTCGTACCCTTCAAGCCCGTACAGTTTCATTAAAAACGTCAGATCAATGGGACCCGGAATTTTATAGATATCTTCCTGGGCAATCTGAAAGGATTCTTTTAAAATCTTCAACAGCTTTTTTTCAACTTTTTCATCTACTTCCAGCCGGATAACCTCACCCCACTGACGCTGTTTTAACTTACTTTCGATTTCCTTTAACAGATCTTCCGCTTCATCCTCATCAATATTAAAGTCTGCATTCCGCATAACCCGGTACGGATAAGCACAGAGAATATCCTTGTCCAGAAACAGATGATGAAGATTTTTAGCAATCACCTGTTCCAGCAAAAGAAAGGTTTTCGGCTCCTGTTCATTGCCCGGAGGAATGGGAATAAACCTCGGCAGTACCGAAGGCACCTGAACGGTTGCAAATTCCGGTTTTATTTTTCCACCCTCTGTTTCCTTTCTGTCAGACAAAAGCGCCGCTATATTAAGGGTTTTATTTCGAATCAGAGGAAACGGCCGGGATGCGTCTACTGCCATAGGAGTTAAAACCGGGTAGACATTTTCCATAAAATACTGGTCCACATACTCCGACTGCTCTTTGGTCAGCTCCTCGCAGCTGTCTAAAATAACGATACCCTGGGTTCTCAGCGCTGGAATCAGGGAGCGGTTGTAGGTTGAATACTGGAGCTCCACCAGCTTTCTGGTATCTGCATTGATGGCCTCTAACTGCTCTTTTGCCGTCATTCCTGCAATATCTTTCTTTTTATATTTCGCATGAACCATATCCTTTAAGGAAGCCACACGAACCATGAAAAATTCATCCAGGTTAGACGATGTAATACTTAAAAATTTCAGACGTTCCAGAAGCGGAATTGACTTATCTCTTGCTTCATTTAAAACCCGGGCATTAAATTTTAACCAGCTGAGTTCCCTGTTTTCAAAATATTCCGGTCTGTCAAATATACTTGTAGTTTCCATGCTGCTCCCTCCCTGCTACATCCGTTTTTCTCTCAGGACAGGCTTCAAACAAAATACCTGCTCAAAATGTTTTGCCTGCTGCTGAAATTTTTCCTGCTCCCAGTAGAATTTATTCTCTGACCGCACAGTAATCACAAGCTGACGGTCTTTTCTGACAATTTTAAACTCCTGCATTTTCTGCTTATGGCTTCTGTCCAGTGCATCTGTGAGCCGGAGAATCGAAGATAATTTGGCCACCAGCATATAATCCTCTTTGGAAATGTCCTCTAAAAGCTCTTCATAAGGATCCAGCGCAATGCCGTGGTATTTCACGGCCAGTGCAATAATTTTCCGTTCCCGGTGGGACAAGCCTATGATCTCCGATGCCATAATCATATGATAAGACATCTGTGAATGTCCTGCCAGGCAGACGTACTTTCCAATATCATGCAGATAAACCGCAGTCCTAAGTAAAAGCCGTTCCCGCTTTGCCATACCATGGGTCTTTTTTGCCGCATCAAAAACCGCCAGAGCAAACTGTTCCATAGCATTCATATGCTTTTCATCGCACTGATATCTGTGGGCGATCTCCCGGGCACAGGAGAGCACATCGTCCTCATAATCATGGACGGGACTTAAGATTTTTGACCTATGGGCATAATCATAAGCAATTCCATCATTTAATGAAAATCCCGGAATCCAGACCATCTCAGCCCGGAAAGACCTGGCAAGGCCATAATACATCATCATACTTGGAAAAAACACAGGATCGTTGCTGTTTAAGGATTCAAAACATTCTGCAAGACTTTCAATCGTACTTTCGCAGATCTGTTTCATATACGTTTCAAAATCCTTTACTTCCATTACAGTCCGGTATTCTGTATGTTCCGAAAAGGATACTTCCGCAGGAGTTTTTAATTCTTCCATGCAGATATCTTTCAGATAATTCCCCAGCACAATTACATGTTTGATTTTTTTACTTCCCCCGTACAGCGCCCGGAAGGCATCCATCTCTTTCTCAGCCATTTCTAGTATCTGCCGTTCCGGATGTCCGGTCTTTTGCCGAAGCAGTGACATAATCCGAAGCACCCGAAGGGTTCCAAGGGGAATCTGTTTTGTAAGCGTCATATGTCCTTTTTCAAACATGGTGATCTGAAGGCTGCGTCCTCCCACATCAATAACGGCGCAGCCCTGCCGTGTAATTTCCGGAAATTCATTCATAACAGAAACGGATTTATAACTGAGATATTTCTGCTCGGAGTTGCTAAGAACCTGAATAGACAATCCTGTCCGGATTTTAATCTGGTCTAATACAAAAATCATATTTTTCGCCTGATTCCAGGCGCTGCTGGCATAAACTAGACATTCATCACAACGGTAGGATTGGCTGATCTGATAAAATTCATTCAATATTTCGCACAGCTCATCCACTTTCTCAGAGCCGATAAACTCTCTGGTATAAATTTCCTGCCCTACCTCAATCCGGTATCTGATGGTATCTACATCCCTGATGATCTTTTTCGAAGGAAGCTCCTGTATTTTCAGGCAGATCTCATAAGATCCAATATAAATAGAAGCAATGGTTGTAATTTTCATAATATCACTCCTTTAAACTGAGCTTTTCCATAAATCCGCTCTGCTGACCGCGGCTGATAGCCATAATACAGGTAAATAATTCCCGGACAGCTGCCTTATTTTCCTCCAAAACGGTAAGCTCCGATAATGTTTTAAGCTTTTCTTCCTCCCTGGTTTTGTCATACACCGGCTTTTTGGCGGCAATTTTATACTCCGCCACCTGCGCGGTCAGCTTCATCCGCTCTTCAAACAGCTTTACGATCTGCCGGTCAACCAGATCAATATCCATTCTGATGTCTGATAAATCTCTCATTGCAATGATACCTCCTGTCTTTTATTTTCCCTGATTACAGTTTTCAAAACTATTTGTCCCACATGGGAAATGGCCAGATAGTTATTTTTCATCCGCCGCTGTCAATTATAAATCAAACAGCGAAAGCTGATTTGATTCCGGAAGATCCCCAAGTAAATGCAGATCCGCCATCAGATCAATCACCGTTTTACTTACCTTTGTCCGCTGCCTGAAATCATCTTTTGATAAAAATGGACCGTCCTTGGCTGCTTCTACTACAGCATCTGCAGCTTTATCTCCCAGTCCGTCTATGGTACTGATGGACGGCATTAATTTATTATCAATGATCTGAAAATGATGTGCTTTGGCAGAATAAATATCCACCGGAAGAAATTCAAATCCCCTGGCATACATTTCCTGAACAATCCGCATATCCTTATATGTATCCTGCTCCTTTTTGGAAAGAGTATCCTTTCTGTGCTCATAATCCCTCATATAATATTCCAGCCGCTCCTGCCCCTGACACATAAGTTCATAGTTAAAAGAAGTCGCCCGGATACTGAAAAACGCCGCATAATAAGCCAGAGGATAAAATACTTTACAATAAGCAATCCGCCAGGCCATCATAACATAAGCCGCCGCATGGGCCTTTGGAAACATATATTTGATTTTTTTACAGGACCAGATATACCAGTCAGGCACCCCGTGAGCCGTCATTTCTTCTTCCCACTCGGGCTTTAACCCCTTTCCTTTCCGGACACTTTCCATAATGGTAAAAGAAAGCTCACTCTCTAGTCCCATACCAATCAGATAAATCATAATATCATCCCTGGTACAGATACAGGTAGAAATGGTTGCCTTTCCCTCCTGCAGCAGTGTCTGGGCATTTCCAAGCCACACATCTGTCCCATGGGACAGTCCTGCAATTCTCACCAGATCCGAAAACGCCTGGGGTTTTGTATCAATCAACATCTGCATGGCAAAATCAGTGCCAAACTCCGGAATCCCCAGGGCCCCCAGAGGGCATCCGTTAATGTCATCCGGCTTTACACCAAGGGCATCTGTATTTTGAAACAAAGACATTACTTCTTTATTATCCAGAGGAATTGTGGTAGGATCAATTCCCGTCAGATCCTGAAGCATTCGAATCATGGTGGGATCATCGTGTCCCAGAATATCTAGTTTTAACAGGTTATGGTCAATAGAATGATAATCAAAATGAGTGGTTACCGTATCTGTGGTCATATCATTGGCCGGACGCTGAACCGGCGTAAAGGAATAAATTTCCTCCCCCAGAGGCAGTACAATAATACCTCCGGGATGCTGCCCCGTGGTACGGCGGACACCTACACACCCCTGTACAATACGGTTGATTTCACAGTTTCTTTTGTGAACTCCCCGCTCCTCATAATAATTTTTCACATATCCAAAAGCCGTTTTATCCGCCAGGGTACCAATGGTCCCGGCGCGGTACGTCTGTCCGTCTCCGAATATAACTTCCGTATATTTATGGGCTTTACTCTGATAATCTCCGGAAAAATTTAAGTCAATATCCGGTTCTTTGTTTCCTTTAAATCCAAGGAACGTCTCAAAAGGAATATCAAAACCCTCTTTAATCAGCTTTTTTTTGCAGACCGGGCATTCCCTGTCCGGCATATCGCACCCTGCTTTTCCGGAATAACTTTTTACAAGCTCTGAATCAAAGTCCACATAATGACAGCCGCTGCATATATAGTGGGGGCTTAATGGATTTACTTCTGTAATACCTGCCATGGTAGCCACAAAGGAGGAGCCAACCGAACCTCTAGAGCCCACCAGATAGCCGTCTTCATTGGATTTCCAGACAAGCTTCTGGGCAATAATATACATAACGGCAAATCCATTGGATATGATGGAGTTTAACTCTCTCTCCAGACGCTCCGTTACAATATCCGGCAGTTCTTCCCCATACAGCTCATGGGCTTTGCTGTAACAGATATCACGAAGTGTCTGATCCGAATTTTCGATTACAGGAGGACATTTATCCGGACGCACCGGTGAAATTTTTTCACACATGTCGGCAATTTTATTTGTATTGGTAATGACAACCTCTTCTGCCTTCTCACTTCCCAGATAAGAAAACTCCTCAAGCATCTCCTCTGTAGTTCTTAAATATAAAGGAGCCTGATCGTCCGCATCCTTAAATCCTTTGCCGGCCATAATAATTCTCCGGTAAACTTCATCCTCCGGATCCAGAAAATGCACGTCGCAGGTGGCCACTACCAGCTTTTTAAATTCCTCTCCCAGCTTCACAATCCTTCGATTAATCTCTTTAATATCTTCTAGAGATTGTACCGGAGAGCTTTCGTTCCTGAGCATAAACTCATTATTTCCAAGAGGCTGGATTTCCAGATAATCATAAAACTTCACCAGCCTTGCAATATCTTCCTCTGACTGTCCATTTAAAATTGCACGGTACAGCTCCCCTGCCTCGCAGGCCGAACCAAGAAGCAGTCCTTCCCGGTATTTTACAAACTCACTTTTTGGAATCCTGGGACGCCGGTTAAAATACTTAATATGAGAATCAGAAACAAGCCGGTACAGATTTACCCGCCCAATATCATTGGAAGCCAGAATAATCGCATGATAAGTGGGAAGCTTCTTAATGGTATTAGCATCCATATCCCCAAGCTCATTGAGCTGGTCTAGATTTTCAATCCCCCGGCTTTTTAACATATCCATCATCTTAACCATGATCTCCGCCGTACAGCCGGCATCATCCACCGCTCTGTGATGGTGGGCCAGGGAAACATTCAGTGCCTTGGCAACGGTATCAAGTTTAAACCGGTTTAAGCTTGGCAGCAGTGCTCTTGCAAGGGCTACCGTATCCACCACAGTTTTTTCACAGGCAAGTCCCAGCAGCTGACAGTTCCGCTTAATAAAGCTCATATCAAAGTCGGCATTATGGGCCACCATCACTGAGCCTTCACAAAACTCCATAAACTCCGGCAGAATCTGTTCAATCACAGGGGCGTCCATCACCATCTCATCATTGATGCTGGTAAGCTTTTCAATTTCAAAGGGAATGGGAACCTGTGGGTTTACAAAGGTACTGAACCGATCCACAATTTTCATATCCCGGACTTTGACAGCTCCAATCTCAATAATTTTATTTTTATTGGGGCTGAAACCTGTTGTTTCCAGATCAAATACCACATAACTGTCCCCAAGAGACTGGCCTTCTGATTTCGTCACCAGACCTTTTAAATCATCCACCAGGTAGGCTTCCACACCATAAATAATCTTAAAATCTCCGTTTTTCAGCTTTGTATGATTTGCCTCCGGAAAGGCCTGTACAGCGCCGTGATCTGTAATGGCAATTGCTTTATGGCCCCAGGTATCCGCCCGTTTTATAATATCCTGAACGTCTGAAACGCCATCCATGTCACTCATTTTCGTATGACAATGCAGTTCCACACGCTTTACCGGGCTGTTATCTGTACGCCCCGTTGTAAAATCCGGTATTTTTTTGATTCCGGAAACAGAAGCAATGGTCAGATCACTGTCATATTTATCAATGGCTGTGACACCTTTTAATTTAATAAAATTTCCCGTTTTTAAATGGGGGACAATCTCCGGCAGATGCTCATTTTTAAAGAACATCTTAACCATAATGGTATCTGTAAAATCAGATACCGAAAACATCAGAATCGTTTTTTCATTTCGAATTTCCCTGGATTCAAAGGACATAATCTGACCTCTGATGCAGACCTCTCCCATTTCACCCAGAATCTGATCTACCGGTATGGTTTCTTCCTCAAAATCCCGGCCGTAAATAACATCCGGATTGTCTGAGCGCTTGAAAAATCCTCTGTCCCGAAAGTCCTTCCGTTTTCCTTCTTCCGCCTTTTTCCCGGAAAATGCTCCGGACTTCCCGTCATTTTTTTCCGTCTTAAGACTTTTTGCGGCAGGTTTTACATCCGGCTGCTTTTCAGAAGCCTGCACTGGTGCAATGCTCTCACTGCCATCCTGATGCCCTCCAATACCGGTCTGCTTTACAATACTGGCAACTCTGTTTTTTATAAGAATCTCCGCATTTTTCCGGAATTTGTTCTCTGTCTCCTGATAGTAAGTAAAATTCAGTTTGACAGACATCCCGCAGCGTCCGCAGAAAATCTTTTCCAGAATCTCATACAGTTCATCTTCCCTCTGACGGGCAATCAGCGTATCTTTCAGAGAAAATTCTATAACCGATTCTTCCGGAAAATGAACCTTAGAAGTTTTCAGCATATCATATTCCAGCATACTGTAATTTTTAAACTCTGTCAGAATGCTTTCCCAGTATACGGAAACCAGATTTTGGGGTGTATACTGGCCGGAAAGCTGAAACTTTTCCATCAGTTTAATTTTCAGTCCTTTTTCCGGAAAATACTGCTGCTTGATCTCCTTTTCCACTTCCAGAATACGGTCTTTGGTTATCAGCCGGCGGCTGAAAATATAAATGCGCAAAAGCTCTTTGCTCTGCACCCGGCCTACCCGTAGGATCTCCACATCCGAAAAAAGCTCTCCAAGATCTTGATTCAGTTTTAAATTAGAAAATACGTCATAAAACTGTGTTGCCATTATACGATTACTCCCTTTACTTCCAGGAAAGCAGTTCTTCTCTGAGAACTGCAAGCAGTTCCTGTTCCGGTACTTTTCTGATAATTTCCCCGTGCTTCATCAGCAATCCTTCTCCCACGCCGCCGGCAATTCCAATATCCGCCTCTTTGGCCTCTCCCGGTCCGTTCACTACACAACCCATAACGGCAACCTTAATATTCAGAGGAATATCCGCAACCATGGTTTCCACCTGATTGGCAAGTCCGATCAGATCTATTTTTGTACGTCCGCAGGTGGGACAGGAAACAATCTCAATTCCGCCGGTTCTAAGCCCCAGAGTTTTTAAAATCAGCTTTGCGGACTTAATTTCCTCCAAAGGATCTCCGGTTAGAGAAACCCGGATCGTATCTCCGATTCCCTGATGCAGAATCAGTCCCAGGCCCACAGCAGATTTAATATTTCCGCTGGTAACGGTGCCTGCCTCTGTAATTCCCACATGAAGAGGATATTTGGTCTGTTTCGCAATCAGCTCATGAGCCCGGACACACATCATCACATCTGAGGATTTAATGCTGATTACCAGATTGTCATATCCGAAGGACTCTATTTTATGTACCTTATCAAGAGCACTTTCCACAATTCCTTCTGCTGTAACCCCCCGGTACTTTTCTACTAAATGTTTCTCCAAAGAGCCGCTGTTAACCCCTACACGAATGGGAATGTTACGCTCCCTGGCCGCATCAATGACGGCTTTTATTTTCTCATCACTGCCAATATTTCCAGGATTAATCCTGATTTTATCTGCGCCTGCCTCTATAGCAGCTATAGCCAGCCTGTAATCAAAATGGATATCCGCCACAAGAGGAATGGAAATCTGTTTTTTGATTTCCCGTAAAGCCTCTGCCGCTTCCAAAGTTAGCACAGCACACCGGATAATATCACACCCGGCCGCAGTAAGACGTTTAATCTGTCTGACTGTAGACGGAATATCTTCTGTTTTTGTATTCGTCATAGACTGAATCAAAATGGGGTTATCTCCCCCAATCGCCCGGTCTCCGATTTTTATTACTTTTGTCATCCTTCGCATGATTTTTCTCCTCTAAAAAATCTTTCGGAAATCGTTAAACATAACTGCCGCCATCAAAAGCAGTAAACACATCAGTCCCACAAAGTGAACCATTCCCTCTCTGTTTGGATTCATTCGCCTTCCCCGGATTCCCTCAATAATCAGAAATACAAGACGTCCTCCGTCAAGAGCCGGAAGGGGAAGCAGATTCATAACACCGAGATTGGCGGACAGAAGAATTGCTATGTTTAACATATTTAAAAATACATAATAGATACCATCCGCGATACTCTGCTCATAGGTATCCGCAACGGTCTTTACAATTCCCACAGGACCTGACAAATCATTAAAGCTCACCTGATTTGTCACAAGCATCTTTAGACTTCCCACCGTGTACCAGACCCAGTATTTCATTTCATAAAAACCATATTTCAGTGTTTCTAAAGGTCCGGCCTTTACATATTCTCCACCGCCCCGGAAGCCTACCAGGTAGCTGCCTGATTCCTCATCATATTTTGGAACCAGCGTGGTCTCATAAACTTCTCCGTTCCGCTCATAAGTAACCTCAACGGTTTCTCCCTGGTGGAACATGGTGTAGGCGCTGATCTCATTATAAAAATGAATCTTTTTGTAATTCATCTTTAAAATTGTATCACCAGCCTGCATTCCCGCCTCCTGGGCAGCATAACCGTCAATGACATCCGAAATTACAGGTCTCATATACCCGTGACAGCCAATCAGAATTACAGAAAACACAAAGGCCATCAGAAAATTAAACAGCGGTCCTGCTGCTACAACACTGATTCTGGCAGGCACCGATTTTTTATAAAAGGAACGGTTATCATCACTTTCCTCATCCTCGCCTTCCATCATGCAGGCTCCTCCAAAGGGCAGCAGTTTAATGGAATATTTTGTTTCTCCCCTGGTAAAACCAATAATTGTCGGCCCCAGTCCAAGACAGAACTCATTGACGCGGATCCCGTTCTTTTTTGCCAGCAGAAAATGTCCCAGTTCATGAAAAAGTATGATGATGCTGAAAAGAATAATAGCAATTACAAATTTCAAATTACCACCTGCTCTCTATAAATTCATAAGCAGCTTTTTCTGTATCTAAAATCTCATCCACAGAAGGATTTTCCAGAAATCTGCAGTTCTCCATATACGCTTCTATTATTTCCGGAATATCCAGGAAATTTATCTTTCCGTTTAAAAATTTGTCAACTGCGCTTTCATTTGCGGCATTAAACGCTGTGGGAATATTCCCGCCCCGTCTCATAGCATCAAAGGCCAGCCGCAATCCCGGAAACGTCAAAAGATCCGGTTTTTCAAAGGTAAGGCCCGCCAGTTCAAAAAAGTCCAGACGTCTGCCGCTTAAAGGACGCCTTTTGGGATAATACAGCGCATATTGAATGGGCAGACGCATATCCGGTGTGCCAAGCTGCGCTATCACTGCGCCGTCCTCATACTGTACCATAGAATGAATGACACTTTGAGGATGTACCACAACCTGTATCCGGTCCAGATCTGTCCCAAACAGCCACTTAGCTTCCATTACTTCCAGCCCTTTGTTTACAAGGGTAGCGGAATCAATGGTAATTTTCCTTCCCATAGACCAGTTAGGATGCTTCAGAGCATCTTCCGGCCGGATATGTAACAAATCCTTCCGGCACTTCCCACGAAAGGGTCCGCCGGAAGCCGTTAACAGGATTTTATCTATTTTATTTCCGTTTTCTCCATTTAATGACTGAAAGATTGCACTGTGTTCGCTGTCTACCGGTAAAATAGAGCAGTGATATTTCTCCGCTAAAGGCATGATCAGATGCCCCGCCGTTACCAGCGTTTCTTTATTGGCCAGTGCAATATCCTTACCGGCCTTTATGGCTGCTATGGTTGGACGGATTCCAAGCATCCCCACAATGGCCGTCACTAAAAGATCTGTCTGCGGACAGACTGCAAGTTCCAGCAGACCTTCCATACCGGACACAATTTTTACATTACAGTCTGCTGTTTTCACCCGGAGCTCTCTGGCCGCTTCCTGAGTCCACACTGCCGCAATTTCCGGACGAAATTCCCGGATCTGTGCTTCTAAAAGTTCAATATTGCTCCCGGCAGCCAGTCCGGCAACCTTAAGATCTCCCTGTTCTCTGACCACACAAAGCGTCTGTGTCCCAATGGATCCTGTGGAACCCAAAACTGCAATTTTTCTCATATCACTATAATACTCCTTTTACTGTATCAGATATGCGGAAAGATAAAAAATAACCGGAGCTGTAAAAATGACACTGTCAAACCGGTCCAGTATTCCGCCATGTCCGGGAATTAATTTACCGTAATCCTTAATATCAAAATTTCGTTTTACTGCAGAAGCCGCCAGATCGCCCACCATGGACAGCAGCGCTCCCGCAGCGCTGATTACCGCCATCATTAAAATATACTGATTGTCAGCATCCATAGAACCTTTAAATATAAAACCGTAAATAATCGTCAGCACTGCAGCACCGATAACTCCGCCCACAGCTCCTTCCACGGACTTTTTAGGGCTTAATTTCGGCGTCATTTTGTGCTTTCCAAAAAGCATTCCCACACAATATGCGCAGGTATCGCAGCCCCAGGAACATAAAAAAATCAGCCATACAAGATAACGTCCTCCCGGAAGACTCCTTGTCTGATAAATACAGGACAGCATAATAGATACATAAAATACACCGAAAAATGCTGCGATAATCTGATTGGCATGGTATTTGGGATAACAAAACACAAAGGAGCACATGCACAAAATCAAAAGCGCCATTACAAACATCATATTATCCGGAATGAAACCAAATGCCAGATTCAAATAAAATACCACGGTAGCCAGATATCCGAACAATCCCGGCAGAGATTTTTCAATTTTAAATACCCGGTATAGTTCATGCAGGCCGATCAGGGAAATGATTCCTAAAACTGCCAGCAGCAGATTTCCTCCGTGTATAATAAAAATCAGTGCCACTATCACCAGCACAATACCGCTCAGTAATCGTTGTTTAAACATAATTCCTCTCTATACTTTCTTAATTTATTTTCTCAATAAAAGTCTCCTAAGACTCTTCCTTAATTGCCCCATACCGTCTGTCCCGGCTGGTATATACTCGAATGGCCTCTATTAAATCTTCTTTTTTAAAGTCCGGCCATGGTGTTTTCGTAAAATAAAATTCACTGTAAGCATGCTGCCACATAAGATAGTTGGACAGCCGCTCTTCTCCGCTGGTACGGATCATCAAATCCGGATCCGGTATATCCGCAGTATCCAGATAAGAAGAAAACTTATCACTGTCAAGTTCCTCCAGTAAAAACTGTCCCTGCTCATAATCTGCAAGCATTTTTTTCATAGCCCGGATCATTTCATCCCGGCTTCCATAATTAATGGCAATCTGAAACTGCAGACCGGTATTCTCTCTAGTCAGGGCCTCTATGGAATCAACCGCCTGTCTGATGTCCTCCGGAAGCCCCGGCCTGTCTCCGATAATGCGCATACGCATATTATTTTTCATAGCTTTCTTCCCAATGGTGCGCAGGTAAAAATTCAGAAGTTTCATCAGCGCGGCAACTTCCGAAGAGGGCCGGTTCCAGTTTTCTGTAGAAAATGCGTAAACGGTCAGATATTTGATGCCGATAGCATCAGCATCCATACAGATCTGTTCAATATTTTTTGCTCCCACCGTATGGCCATAGGTACGGGGCATGCCCTTTCCTTTGGCCCATCTCCCATTTCCATCCAATATAATAGAAATATGCCGGGGAATCTTCAATCCATCCAGTTCTGTCATGTTCAATTTCTCCTTTAAGCTTCATTTAAAAAAGAATGTGCAAAGCACATTCTCCGCCTGCGGCGGGCTGCGTAAGCAGCATGGTATTGCCTATAGAGCAAATTAGAATCTGCCACAGCAGGATTCTTCGCCTGCGGCGGG
>NZ_JAOQJQ010000001.1:731672-968276 GCF_025566885.1 Brotonthovivens ammoniilytica
TTTTGCACAACACAGTATTTCCTATAGAGCAAATTAGAATCCTGCCACAGCAGGATTCTCCGCCTGCAGAGGGTTGCGTGAGCAACATGATTCCACTCTGCCGCAGTGCGGTCCACAGCGGAGCGTCTTTTTTGCTCTATAGGAATCAGCACTTTTCAGCTTTTGCACAACACAGTATTGCCTATAGAGCAAATTAGAATCCTGCCACAGCGGAGCGTCTTTTTTGCTCTATAGGAATCAGCACTTTTCGGCTTTATTACAACACAGTATTTCCTATAGAGCAAAAAGAGGACATAGCAATCGCTCATGTCCCCCAAAATATTAAACAGTCATGATTTCTTTCGTCTTTTCTTCCACTGCCTTATCAATCTCAGAAATATATTTATCTGTAAGCTTCTGAATCTGGGTTTCCAGATCTTTCACTTCATCCTCAGATACATCACTGCTTTTGCCAAGCTTTTTCATAGTGTCATTGGCATCACGACGAATATTCCGGACAGCCACCTTTGCACTTTCGCCTTTTTTCTTAACATCCTTTGCAAGATCTTTTCTTCTCTCTTCCGTAAGCTCCGGGAATACCAGACGGATGCATTTTCCGTCATTGGTAGGATTAATCCCCAGATCAGAAACCATAATAGCCTTCTCAATCTCTTTTACCATAGGAGCTTCCCAGGGCTGAATCATAATCATACGTGGTTCCGGAACAGACACATTTGCCACAGACTGTAATGGTGTAGGTGCTCCATAATAGTCTACTTTAATCTGATCCAGCACGTGTGGGTTCGCACGGCCTGCCCGGATAGAGCCAAACTCCTCAATCAGATTGTTATAGGATTTCTGCATTTTTGTATCAAATGGCTGAATTCTTTCATTCATATTTTAAAAACCTCCAGTTTATTATAATCTATCACAGGTACTCTATACCTGGCTTTACACGGTTACTCTTGTACCGTTAATTTCGCCTTTCATTGCCTTTACAATGCTGTTTTCCTCATTCAGACCAAACACCAGCATAGGCATTTTATTCTCCATACATAAAATAGAAGCCGTCATATCCACAACTGCAAGCTGTTTGTCAATAACTTCCTGAATAGTCACTTCTTCATATTTTACAGCCTTGGGATTGGTCTTTGGATCGCTGTCATACACTCCATCAATGGCTTTTGCCAGCAGGATGCATTCCGCTTCAATTTCAACAGCCCGCAGAACCGTTGCCGTATCCGTTGAAAAATACGGATGGCCTGTCCCCCCTGCAAAAAATACAACCTTTCCGTGGGCAAAATTCCGATTTGCCGTATCCTTAGAAAACAAATCCGTAAATGACCCACAGGCAAAAGGCGTCAGCACAGACGTCTTCATTCCCACAGAACGGAAAATCTCGGATACATAAATACAGTTCATAACTGTGGCAAGCATCCCGATCTGATCTGCCTTTGTCCGGTCAATGGTTTCGCTTGTCCGTCCTCTCCAGAAATTCCCGCCGCCAATTACAATTCCAACTTCCACACCGTCATCCACCAGCTGCTTTACCTGTTTTGCAACTGCAGTCACAATAGGTTCATCAAATCCGGTCTTTTTATCACCAGCAAGCGCTTCGCCGCTTAATTTCAGCAATACTCTGCTCATAAATCCCCTTCCCGGCGTACTACGCCTCCTAATCAGATATAATATCTCCCGATATTATATCATATCCGCTCCCGAAGGTCACGGTTATGATGCCTCCGGCGGATTTTAGCGCCTGTATTTTTGCGGGTCCGCAAAAAACAGATGCGCAGATATAATATCTTTCGATATTATATCATATCCGCTCCCGAAGGTCACGGTTATGATGCCTCCGGCGGATTTTAGCGCCTGTATTTTTGCGGGTCCGCAAAAAACAGATGCGCAGATATAATATCTCCCGATATTATATCATATTTTCCCAATTCCGTATTATATTTTTTTGTAAATTTGAATTATTTTTTTCATTTTGTTTTTAACATTTTATGTCCGGTGTAAATGCATAAGATAATACAGACCACTGCCGCTGCAATAAGTATTTTCATTATCAATATTCCCGCAAAGGGAAGCAGTGCTGCAACCAAACAAACCAATGCCAGCATTGTAAAAATTCCATGCCAGCACATTTGTTTTTTCTTCATTCTTTCATAACTCCTTTCCCGGAGGATATCTGTCTACTACCATATCATTAAATGCCAATGCAGGCAAGTGGCGGGAAACCCTGCCATGGCAGGATTCTTTTTAATATAAAAACTTACTAAATTTCTGATTATCTTTTCATAAGTTGGTAAATGCCGATATATCCCGTATTTTCGGGCTTTATCGGTATTTTCTTTTTGGAAGATACCTTGCATAAGCTGGCATTTACCAGCATGAAAATGCAACCAAAAGTAGTAAATGAGTAGTAAATATAAGCTCCGATATTAACAAGCCAGTCTTTCCAGTTCTGCTTTTGCAGATTGAAATGTGCCGTGTGCGTAATAGCCAAGTGTCATGGTTATGTTAGCGTGTCCCATGAGATATTGCAGAGTATTTGGGTTCATTCCTCTGTTTGCCATATTCGTACAATAAGTATGTCGGAATGAATGTGGTGTGATGTTCGGTAACTTGTCCGTGTGATACTTGTTATACTTCTTAATCAGCCCTCGCACCATGCCCTCATAGTTTCCTGCAACTTTAGGCAAGCCCTCACGGTTTAAGAATAGGAAATTGCTGTAACCACCTACAATCAACGGTTGTGCCTTTCCTCTGTTCTTTAGTATTCTTTGGATTGCTTGATAAGCCCGTTCTGTCAATGGAAGTTCCCGTTTTCCGTTTTTGGTCTTTGGCGTTTCAATATAGTAGCCCATTTCGCTATCTTTCAATAACTGGTGGTCTATATTGAGTATTCTGTTCTGCATATCAATATGCGTCGTCAGTCCGCAAAATTCAGAAATACGAAGTCCCGTTTCCAGCAGAAGCACAACCTCATCATAATACTTACTGTAAATCTTGTCCGTTTCCATAAAGGCAAGCAGGCGTTCTTCCTGCTCTGGTGTAAGGATAACTTTCTGCTCTGTATCATCTTCCAGAACATCACTCAGCTTAAATTCAAACGGGTTCTTTCTGATACAGTCGTCTTGTATCGCCATGTAAAATGACGCTTTCAAGGAACGCTTGTAGTTATCAATCGTTTTATAGGCATATCCTTTTTCGCTCATTCTGATAGCCCATTCTTTAGCGTCCGACTGCTTCACAGTATCAATCGCCCTCATACCTAATGGGTCATTTTTCAGAGCGTTCATAAGATACTGTCGTCCTTTTTCAGTAGCCCTCTTGATGTTCTTTCTTTGGCTGTTCTTCTTGTCGTAGAGCTGGCAGACTGTCATTTTACCGCCTGCTGTGTCGATACCGTCGTTAAGGTCTTTTTTAATCTGTGCTTCTTTTTCCCTCAATGAAATATCATCACGTTTTCCAGCAGGTGTCTTGTCTGTCGGTACAAGTTTCCAAGAATAGATAAATTGTGGCTTTCCGTATATATCGGTATATTTATAAACGTATCTTCCGTCTTTTCGCTGGCTCTCTCCATTACGCAAATTGCGATTTTTACTGTCTTTTCGTTTCACATTAGACATAGTGTAAAGCTCCTTTCCGTCATGGAATGAGCCGTGATACGCTATACTTTATTATACCATATCTACGGCTCAATGACATTAGATTTCGTCCAATGTATCTATGATTTTTTCAAATTGTTTTCGCTTAATCTGAATACGGTTACCATTCACGATAACCCAGCCAGCGTCAATGTTTTCTTCGGCTAATTTACGCAATTTCTTTTCGCCAATGCGGAAGTATTTAGACGCTTCTTCAATCGTCAGCGTATATTTTTCCCAGATAGGCACATCAGTATTGTTCATAATCTATGCACCCCCTTTACTGTGTGTCATTTTTTACAAGCAGACAGACGGCTTTGGAAAGCTCCGTTAGTATCTCAACTATTCCCATTCTTGTGGGCAGAACCGCACCATGCGGACGTATCATTATTCTGTGAGGATAGGTCGTGGCAAAACGACTTTTCCAACAGTCGCTCTCGGATCACTGCGTGGGTCGCTCGCTTTCTTTTGAAAAGGTCGTGGCGTACAGTCCCCGTGGCTCGCTATCTCACAAACGTATCTGTCTGCTTTATTCAGTTGTCAAAGAACTGTGGCGAAAGCGTGTTGCTTTCATGTAAAAGCAGGTGCAGAGCAGGAAAGAGGGGGGATTGAACAAATCATGCTCTGCGGTTACTGCTTGTTATTCTTCGGTTTCTAAAGGAATATCAAAGTCCAAAATCATTTTAATAAGTGCTTCTCTGATACGTCCTTTTAATTCCATGTCTACGACTATGCAGACATTACCATATTTGTCGTAGAACGGACGCAAACAACATTTCGATATGTACGGGTCATACAATGCCAGTATCTTTTCAATCGCATTTACGTTGCCGTCCACAGCCGACGAAATAAGATAAAATGACGGGCGTGTGTTATTCATCATTCATGTTCTCCTTTAATTTTTTCTTGATTTCTTCAAGTGAGTTCTTCCTACTGCGGAACGACGTTGAACGGTTAATTTTTAATCTGTCGCCGATTTCAGTATCACTCATGCCTAAGAAGAAATACATCAACAAGATTTCTCTATCCTTTTCAGACAGATACTTAATCGCTTCTGCTAAATCATCATCAAGGACACGAACCTCAATACCACATACATCAAAGGCGGTATAATCGCTTTCGTATTCGTCCCAGACTGCCAGCTTTTCCACGACGATTTCTGGAAGTTCACAATAGGAAATTTCCTTATTTCTTCGTCGCTTTAATTCTTTGCGATAATTACGGACAATGCCTTTTACTACACGTTTGAGCTTGCAGTCAAATTGACATTGTATTGTCTTTTGGAAGTCCGACGGTTTCATATCATCACACCCCCTTTCCGTTATGACGTGAAAAGTGTTTATCCCTCTTTCCGCACCATATCTGTACAGCAAGGTGTGATTTGTTGCATGAATTTGAAAAAAAGTGAAAAAATTTTTTCGGGTACAAAAAAAGCCCGCACAAAACATATAGTCTGTACGAGCTATTAAAGCTGTGAGATATTCAGTTGTTGATAAAATGCTGTTAGGTAGTGTATGACCGTATAAGATTATGCTTAAAACTTTCCATAATACAAGCCCCCTTACAGCACTTGATTTCTATTAAACTTTTGTCTTTTTTGTAATCTTGTAAATATATTCTTCTGGAGTAGGGCGTTTATTTCCAAAATACTTTCTGAAATTTGCCTGCACTTCTGGGTCGGTGCTGTTCATAGCTTCATCAATCGTCGCTTCAACATCAGCCAATGATACACCGCCAGCTTTTGCACCAGCTTTCAATGCTTTTTTAATATCTCGTTTTTTTAAGATAGCCATAATACAACACCTTTCCCTTTTATTTTATAAGTAATTGAATAATAGTTACAAATACCCAAATGAAGAACAGAACACCGTCCAGCTTAGCAATCAAATTCAAGACTTTGTTTTCTATTTTTTCTACTCCGCATATAGCATTAAAATTCATCAATGAAAATGCTAAAATCAATAAAGAGTAATTTGACAAATTGTTACTATTACCATTATAAAGGGCAAAAGCATATCCAGCCCAAAAAGGAAGTAACGCAACTAAAGTAAAGCCTTTTAGAAACTTCATGTCTTTTCTTTCGCTTGAAAAATAATTTTTTGCTAAATGTTTGTCTGCCATAATCGCAACTCCTTTCAAAATTGTCGGAAGTTATCTCCCTCTTTCATTATAATTTTTTTCAATCAGAATGTAAAGTATTTCTTACTATTTGTTGTAAAAAAATCATGCTTGTTTTTTTTGTACGGGAAACAAGCACGATATAATATTCTTTACTCAATTTTCTTATATATCAAAATTGCGACAACTTGTATCGTTAATACAATATTATATATCCATTGTACACCGTTAGCCATACTATAAAAATCCATAGGTGTCCGCATAGAAAGTTTTGCAAAAACATTGACGAGAATAATAAACACAATCGTAGATATAATACTCGCTTTTCCGATAATTGCTCGTCCTCTTTCATCTCGTGATGTTTTCAAAAAGAATAATACAATTACAGCAATGGTAATAGGTATGCAGTAATATGTTCCTATTACAAGTATTGTTTTATTATTGATAATTGACTCAAACAATTCTATCATTTTTCTGCCTCCTCAAAGTCAAATAAATCTTCAATCGCTACATCAAATACTTTCGCAATACTATATGCTAACAACATGGACGGATTGTATCGGTTTCTTTCAAGCTGTATTATCGTTTGCCGAGATACTCCAACAAGGTCAGCGAGTTCCTGCTGGCTCATTCGTTTTGTAGCTCTATAAATATGTATCTTGCTGTCAAAAGAATACTTTTGCTTTGCCATTTAGCCACCGCCTTATTTTAATTTCAGCTTATTATAACATATTTCTTACTTTTTGTGTGGAATTTATGATTATGCCATATAGAAAAAGCGTGTAAATCTGTACTGAATCGCTTCTTTGATAAAACCTTTCATTTCCAAATCTACCGCAAGACGTAAGTTGTTGTTATCGTCGTAAAACGGACGCATACAGCATTGATTGATATATGGGTCATAAAATTCCAAGATTTTTGAAATTGCTGTTTCGTCGCCGTCGCAGGCTTTGGAAATAACCGTGAAAGTCGGTGTCAGCTCTTTTGGCATTTTTCTTTTTCCTCCTCAATCAGTTGCTTTAACTTGTCTAGTGCTTGTATTCTGCACTTCGTTACATTCGCTCTGGAACAGTCAAGCATTTTCCCAATGTAAGTGTCCGTGTCCCCAATGAAAAAATACTGTAAAACGATATTACGCTTTCGTTCTTCAATAGCTTTCAATGCACGAGCCAGTTGTTCATCTTCGATTGATACTTTTTCTCCACAGACTTCAAATACTGCAACATAATCCGTAGAATATGTATCTTCTGTACCTATGGAATTTAAGAGGTCGTCCATAATTTCGGCGAATGGCATTTCTTTTTTCTCTGAACGACGTATCGCTCGATAGAAGTCAATCGCTCTATGACGTATAACTGTTTTAATAGCACAATCGAATTGATGACAGGTTTTTTCTTGTAGTTCTGACGGTTTCATTTTCCTCACCTCCTTTCGCTAGTCGAAAAGAGGTGTCTGCCCCTTTTCATATATACCGCGTTGAAAGTGGGGTACAGCGTAACCAAAATCAAAAAAAACTTAAAAAATTTTTTTCTGGCATGAAAAAAGCCCGCACAAAACATATAGTCTGTACGAGCCTTTGAAACTGTATTGTATTTAGTTCTTATAAAAATGCCGTTAGGGTCAAATTGATTGTGTCGAGGTATATCTAAAATATTCCATAATGACAGCTCCTTTACGGCACTATTCTTGTTTATTCAGACAGAAAAGAAATTGCACCGTTTTTAATTTCTAAGATTTCGTCGGCTTCTTCTGCCAAATGCTTACTATGTGTAACGACAACAACACATTTTCCTAATTCATGTGCAGTCTTTTTCAGCAAAGCAATGATTTCATCAGCGGTAGTTTCATCAAGATTTCCCGTCGGTTCATCTGCCAAAAGTACATGAGCGTCGCTGGCTAAAGCTCTTGCAATCGCCACACGCTGTTGTTGTCCACCAGATAGTTGCAATACATTTCTCTGCCAGTATTCTTTTCCAATGCCGACTTCTTCCAATAATTTTTCAGCATTTCCACTACCACCTAATTTGACATTTTCAACCGTTGTCAAATAATCAATCAGATTATAATTTTGAAATACCAATGAGATATTATGCTTTCTGTGGTAATTCAGCCCTTTTTTTGTAATGTCCTCGCCATTGCAAAGTACAGTCCCTTTTACCGCTGTGTCTAAGCCTGCTAACAACGATAAGAGTGTTGTTTTTCCTGCACCACTCGGACCGACAATGGTATAGAAGATACCCTCCTCGAAAGTAGCAGATACATTATTCAAAATGGTTTTATCTTTTTTTGTTTTGTAAGCATAGCTTACATTCTTTACTTCTAACATTTTCGTCGTCCTCCTAACTCATTTCCGATAAAATATCTTTCGGGTTTCTCTTTAGTATTACAATTCCAGATACCAGAACGGAAGCCGTTATCAACACAAGAACACTTACACCGTCCAGTAGATACATTTCTGGTGTAACCTCTACGCTGATACTCTGCACGTCCTGCTTTGGTGCAACGTATTCTGTGGATACTTTTCCCTCATTATTCTTTTCTTCCTCCTGCATTTGCTGAACCTGCTGTGATACCAGATAATTTGCAGTTGCTTTGGAAACGGCAGGAGCGACAGCAAAGGATAACATAAGGGAAAGAACAGCAATCATAATCGCTTCGCTCCAAATTTGTCCGATAATTCTAAATTTCGGAACACCGAGAGATAAGAAAATACCGACTTCCTGCACCCGATTTTTCAACCAGAAAAGAAATACTAAAACAAGGATAACAAAACTTGCAACAGAGATTACCAATATCATCATTTCGCTTACTTTTGCTAAATCATTGAAGTTTGAGGACATGGTTTCGGAATTTCCGTTATTGTCAATCAAATCATATTGCTCCCAATTGATGTCTACTTTTTGCAGATTTTCTTTTACTTCGTCGTAAGCTTCCACATCTTCCACTTTGAAATAGGCTCTTTCATATAATGGACTTGTTTCACCCTCTGCCTTTTCTGGAAATCTCAAATCTGTAAATATTACATTTTCCGAACGGTAAGTATCTCCCTGCATAAGTGGGGACATCTTTTGATCCACTTGATAAATTCCAACAATCTCAGCTTCTGATACCTTTGAATTTTCAGTATCGTGGTAATCATTAAAAGAAATCTTATCGCCGATTTTCAGATTATTTTGCTTTGCCAGTTCCTCTGAAATGACACACATATCTTTATCCTCTGGGGTTATCATTCGTCCCTCTTTGATATGCAGGTTTCCAGATAAAACATTTCTGTCTAGTTTCATATCTTTGTTTCCAATTAAACTTACACCGCCAACATCTGCATTCTGGTCTACATCTTTATCTTCAATCCTTTTGAAATTTACAGGGTTTACGGGAGTTGTTACTGTTGTAATATTGTAATCAGCAATTCCTTTTGCTTTTGCCAATTTCTCAATGTCTTTTATATCTAAGCTTTCAAATTCATTTGTTGTCCAGCCTGTCCAAGTCTCCACACCATTGATAATCTCTTTTTCCTGATGGTAGCCACCAAAACTACCTTCCTTATCATTACCAATCTTTTCTGAGTATTCACGAACTCGCTTTGTTCGGTACTCTGCATTTCTTTCTAAAAGAAAGCCTGCACCTATGGCTTGTCTGGTTTTGTCCTGCACCTCAATACTGGCATTTTTGCTCGCCACACCTGCAAGAAGCAAGGTACTGATTGCAAAAACAATCAACAATAAGAGAATACTTTTTACGGGCTTTCTGAACACAGAACGCCTTGCCAATCCAAAAAAATTCATGTACTATCCCTCCATTTTTGCTAATATATCTTTTGGGTTTGCTCGTAATATCGGAAGAATGGAACAGCACAATGCCACCAAAATAACTGCACCGCCTAAAAGGAACAACATTCCAATATCTTGTATCTGCAAAACCACTTTCAGATTTTCTGTTACTGTTTCTGAACCGGTAATGACGTTTTGCAAAACGCCCGAGAACAATTTACCAATGGCTGTTGCTCCTAAAACCGAAAGTGTAAATACACTGCCTGCTTCTAAGAAAGTTTGCAGGAAAATTTCACTTTTTGTCTTGCCGAGGCTCATAAAGATTGCCACCTCTTTTTGCCTTGTCCGCATCCACATACATAACAGCAGGGAAACAACAACAGTACCAGTTACCAATGTAAGTACCAGCATAAGATTTGCCACCTTACTGATTTGCTCTAATGGAGCAGACATCTGTTGATAAAGGGTATCGGAAGTGCTAAGTTCTACATCATTTCCGAATATTTTTTGCAAGCTGGTTTCCAGCACATCTAATTTTTCTGGTCTTTTTGAATAAACGCAGAGTTTTTCAAATTCAGCTTCTTTGAACAATTCTTTATAAGTGCTGTTGTCAATAAAGACTTGATTTTCTATTCGATTGACTGCGGTAGTTTCTGTTGGCTGGTCTTTTTCCACATTTCCTGCGGACATGAAAATTCCAATAATTTGAACAGATACTTTTGTTCCGTTTTCTGTACTTAATTCAATCGTATCTCCAACTTTTAGCTCATTTTGATTTGCAAGGTTCGCATTGATAACAGCACCTTTTTTCTCATGTTTGATATAATCGCCAGAAGCTAAGCGGTACTGCATTTCTGAAAAAGGACTGTCTTTTTCCAAATCATCATAGGAGAACAACGCTATTTTCAAATTTTCCTCATTCGTAGAAGTATTGAGCGTAACGGGAGCAAAATTATTCGGAAATACCTCTTGTCTGCCGATACGGTTGATAGACGAAACATCTTCCAGCGTTTCAATCTTGTTTACTTCATTCTCGGTTATCTTGCTGTCCTTACTTGTAATTTCAGCCACAATCTTAGAGTTTGTCTTTTCCTGCATGGCTTGTTTGGACTCATTTGTAGTCCTTAAAATCATGCTTGTACCTAAAATCATACTGTTTACAAGTATCAAAACAATCAACAGAAGAATGGTTTTTCCTTTTTTTCGCTGTAAATAGCGAAAACCAAGTTGATAAAACTTCATACTTCACACCTCTATTCCCAACGGGCTATGACAACCTTTGTTGCATTGAAATGATTTGTGTCTGCAAATTCTCCATAGAGATATACATTTGATTGTTTCTTTACATCAGATATAGACCCCGTTGTTATATTCGTAACAGAACCCAACTGTTTATTTAGTGTCGCAACAACAAATTCACAATCTTGGTTATAAGTTACAGAAACAGCATTGTCTTTATTTTCCAATCCCGCCGCTTCCGATTTTATTCCAGCTCCCCCCTCAATTTCTTTTGCTTGACTTACGGAACAACCATTGTCTGTAAATTCCAAAACACTTCCTATCAAATTAGCAGACTCTAATATGTCGTTTCCTTTATTTTCTGAAGAACCATTTGCATTTTCTTCATTCGTATTAGAATTGACAATAGGATTAGACGTATCTGGTTTCTCATCTGGACTTGCACCACACCCCGTCAATGCACAGATACATAATCCAACTGCTACAAATTTACTGATGTTTGTTTTTTTCATTTTTGTATTCCACCTTTCTTGTTCGATATGCCCCTATTGTAAAAGCAAACCATTCTAAAAATCCTGTAAAAAAGTAAGAAAATCATCATCATTTTTTAGAGGATTTTTACAGACTTTTCTGTTATACTGTCTATAATTTATATAGAAAAGGATTGATACATTATGAAAATACTTCTTCTGGAAGATGATTTAGAGTTATGTAAAAATATAAAAATTTCTCTCGAAAAAGAAAACTATATGGTTGATTGTTGCAATGACGGGGAAACCGCTATGCTGTACGCTTTAAATACAGACTATGCTTATGACCTCGCCATTGTAGACCGTATGCTACCGATTATTGACGGCTTAACAATCATAAAATCTATGCGTAGAAAAGGAATATCTATTCCTATCCTTATCATTACTGCCATGAGTACCCTTGACAATCGGGTGGAGGGTTTAGACGGCGGTGCTGATGATTACTTAGTAAAGCCATTTCATATCAAAGAATTGCTTGCAAGGGTTCGGGCATTGACAAGGCGACCTGCCAATATTCAGTTATCGTCTAAATTACAATATGGAGATTTGACTTTCGATAAAGACAGCAGAACCTTATCCACACCAAATAATTCTCTTTTATTAACTTCAAAAGAAACCGAGTTGACTTTTGTATTTATGCAGAACCCAGAAACACTATTTTCCCGTGAACAGCTAATCCTTAAAATCTGGGGCAGTTCTTCCGAGGTAGAAACTGGCAATGTAGACAGTTACATTTCTTTTCTGCGAAAACGCCTAAAAGAATTAAAAAGTTCCTGTAAAATAACAACGGTCTACGGTGCAGGGTACAAACTGGAGAAAGAAACATGTTAAATAATTTATACCGAAAACTTCATATTCTGTTTGCAAGTTCTGTTATGTTGATTATTACCCTTGTGATTTCCTTTGTCGTTGCGAACACAGTTCATACAGAGAAAATCAACGAAAGCACCTTGTTTCAGAGATTAACAACCTTGCTGATTTATCAAGTGGAAAGTGCTTCTTCGGATATGGATAAATCACTCAAAGCCTACGAAGAAAGTTATCATATTTTTTCTTTGATTAGCGATACAAAAGGGAATACCATTTATCAGAGTGATTTCCCATTTCCAACTTCTGCGAACAATCTGTTGCATGATGTAGAAAAGCAGATTTCTACACAGCCATTATCACAAACAGAAAGCAACACAACTTCACAAGGCGGTTTTCTGGAAATAAGAGGAAAACATCACGATACTTATTTTGTTATTCCTGCTACAATTAGGACAGCAAATGATACCGTATATCATGCAACCTTTCTTTATCAGACAGCCAGTTTGACGGATATTTTACAAAAGACATTGCCAATATATCTTCTTATCTGGCTTTTGGCTTGTATCGTTGTTATCATGCTAACCCGTTATCTGCTGAAAAAGTCGTTTGCTCCAACGGAACGAATACTGCAAAGCCAAAAAGATTTTGTTGCAACAGCGTCCCATGAATTAAAATCTCCACTTGCTGTTATGATTTCCAACACGGATATGCTTCTTGATAATGTTTCCTTAAACGAGCAGGCAAAGCAAGCCGTACAGACCATAGATTTTGAATGTATGCGGTTATCCCGTTTAGTCAAAGATATGTTGCTTTTGGCTTCTTCCGACGCTAAAACATGGACATTGCATAAAAGCACAATCAATGTAGATACCTTGCTCATTACGTTATATGAAACCTACGAACCCGTCTGCATGAAGCAGAATTTAGAACTAAAACTGCATTTATCCGAGGAAAGTTATCCTGCTATGTTTACCGACAAAGACCGATTATTTCAAATCTTGTGTGTCTTTATGGATAATGCCATTCAACATTCCAAGAATAATTCTTTAATAGAGATAGAAGTAATCGCCACCGAAAAAAATATTGCTTTTTCTGTGGTAGACCACGGGCAAGGCATTTCTGATGAAGATAAGCAGTATATCTTTGACCGATTTTATAGTGGCGACAAGTCCCATACGAACAAATCGAATTTTGGACTGGGACTAAGTATCGCCAAAGAATTAACCCAAATGCTGAACGGTATTATCATTATCAATGATACTGCTGGTGGAGGTGCTACTTTTACTGTTAAATTTCCTCTGAAATAGATTAAGGCTTGCAGATCATACACTATGTATGGAGCAAGCCTTTTTTCAAATCTTTGTCTTTTTGGTAATCTTGTAAATATATTCTTCTGGGGTAGGGCGTTTATTACCAAAATATTTTTTGAAATTTGCCTGCACTTCTGGGGCGGTGCTATTCATAGCTTCATCAATCGTTGCTTCAATATCTGCCCGAACATCAGCCAATGATACACCGCCAGCTTTTGCACCAGCTTTCAACGCTTTTTTTATATCTCGCTTTTTTAGTCCTATCATAATAACCTTTCTTATCATAATTGCAAATTTATAAATTCATTAGTATTAAAACTGAAATTCAAATACATTACTAAAATCATTGTTCAAGACATAATAAACTTTATTTTTTTCTGTAGAATATACAAATGAAACCCTAGTTGCCCACAAGTCTTTTTGAGAAACAGATTTTAATACTTTAAATGCGTCATTTACTGAAAAATCTTTATCATATCCTGCCAATAACTCTTTAGCCACTTCGTATCTTGTATCCCCAGAAACAATGTACGGCTTTGTTATATCTGGTTTTAGAATAGAATAATTTGTAATAAGTGAAAAATTTTCTTGTTCATATCTATACCCAATTCCGGGTTCAATAATTAAAACTCGTCCTTTTTTATCAGAAAGCATAGCTTGCATAGTAGCATCTGGTGCATAAATAATTTTTTTCTTTTTAACAATGTCCAAGGCTTTATCAAAAGAAATCTCTGCCTTAATGAATTTTTCTGTTAATTCAGATATTGTAATACAATCCTCGCTTTCTATATACCTTGCATTTTCATTACCATGAACATAAAGAAGTGTTCCTACATTACCATTTTTATTTATCCCATGAAATGAATGATACAGACCGTCAGGCATTTTAATACCAATATAAAATCTATTTTCTTCGGTAATTACAGTATGATCCCATACAGAAAGGTCAATATCAAAATTAAAACCAACAATTTTATCTATACCATTGTAAACAAATCTTGTACACATATAATCACTCCTCAAAATACTATTTCAAATAGTCATTTAACTAATCTAATTAGTATTTTAAAATGTTTTTGTAGGAAAGTCAATAAATAATCATAATTTTCTAATTGTGTTATTGACTACACTAATTCAATTAGCTAGAATTGTGTTTGTATGATATTTTGAATGAGGTGCATAACTATGAAAACCACTAAAGAAGCAGTAATAAAAGCAACATCAGACTTAGCAGATGAAAAAGGATTAAATAACGTTTCGTTAAAAGCTGTTGCTCAAAAATTAAACATTCGTACACCATCTTTATATAATCACATAGAAAGTTTAGATAATCTTCTTTTAGAAGTTGCTCATAATGGTATGCGTGACATGAATGAAAGAATGATGAAAATTGCCGTTGGAAAAATGGGGAAAGAAGCAATTAAGTTAGTTTCTATCGAATACCTAAACTATATGATTGAACACCCCGGAGTTTATGAAACAATTCAATGGGCTGTGTGGCACGGAACAGAGGAAACAGCAACCATTTTTAACAACTATCTTTCATTATTAACTACTCTTATCCAATCGTGCAGTCTTAACAAAGACAAAACACTTGAAATATTAAATATGCTTACTGGAATAATTCACGGTTATACAACTTTGCAATTAGGAAACGCTTTTTCTGCCTCAGATAAAGTTAGATTTGAATTAGCTGAAGCGATAGATACTTTATTAGTCGGGATTTTCCAGAAGTATAAATAATATATTTAGGCTTGCAAATCAATACAGAACTGCAAGCCTTTTTCTTTTATCCAACAATCTTCCAGTTGCTATCCTTATGTAGCACAAGCTCATACTGCGATACCTGCGACGCCTTTGTCTGATTATCAAGGAATTTTACAGCAACTTTGACTTTCACATTCTCCCCGTCCTTTGTAAAGATAGGGTTTACCAATTCAGAATAAAGGCAGTCCCTGCCGATAGGTTCAAGCACATTTCCAGCTACATAGTAGGCAAGCTCTTTTTCTGTGGCTGTCGGGTACAGCTTAAAGAATGTTTCCAGAAATGCAGTAGCGTCATTTACGGTATCAGCGTCCACGCTTGCGTCTGTTTCTGGTGTTTTAGGCTCATAGTCTGATTTTTCGATTGCTGGTGCAAGGGTAGGGTTCTGAACGATTACCATATCCCCGTCAGCGTCTACATGGACTTTTACAGTATAGGTTGCTTTCACATTGCTTGTCTGTTCTCCCTCTTTTATCTGCTGATCTACTTCGTAGGTAGCAGAAAAAGTGTCCGTTCCCGACTGTTCGATACTCCACACAATCACATCTGTAACTATGGAGCTGGTCGGTATATCTGTTCTGATTGTATCAACATTCAAGTCCTGCAATTCCTTTGTCAGATAACCTCTGATTGCCTGCGTCCTTGCTTCGATAACTTCTTTACTGTTATTCCATGTATAATAGGACTTCGCAAAATTCTTCACGAAATTTTCTATCCCGTTGGTGTCCTGCAAGCGAAGTTCAATGGTTTCTTTTTCATGGGTCGTGTGCTGGTCGATAGCCGTAAAATTCTTATACACCCCAAAACTCACGCTTGCGATAAGCACCACCCACAACGCAATCACGGTTTTCTGATGTGTGCCTACCTTGACAGTACGCACCTTTCTTTCTTTTAGTTCTTTGATAGTTTCTGTCTGTTTCTTATTCTTCTTAAACATATTTTTCAAGTCCTTTCTATTGTTTTACTCGTCCTGCACCGATTAAGTGCTGTTGCCAGTAACTACTACTTAGGTCTGCATATCCTATCGGGTCGCCTGCATGGTACATCTGATTATTTCCTACATAAATGCCGACGTGGGTTACATACGAACCAGCGTTATAGGTAGAATGGAAAAATACCAAGTCCCCAGCTTTTGCTTGCGAGAGTGGAAGATGTTGGGTAGCGTCATACTGTGCTTGTGCTGTTCTCGGTAAGGAGATACCAGCTTTTCCATAGCACCATTGCACAAGTCCGCTACAATCAAAGGAAGTGTTCGGATTACTGCCACCATACACATACTTCCAGCCTTGATATTTCAACGCTTCATTCATAATCGCTTGTGCCGTTGCATTATCAAAGTGTGCCACGGTCAGATATTGATTGACTAATTCCACATAGAACATATTTCCATAGCCATACCGCCAGCCCCCATTCTTTGCAACGGCTATCGGGTTGGTGTAGGTTACTTTCTTTCCACCCGACTTCTCACGAGCGAAGCTCTCTGCAAGGTTAAAGGTGTGTTTCTTTCCTTTTCCTGCCACATATCCCACATAGCCGCCGCCATAGTTATAGGACTGTATCGCTACATTCAAATCGTCGATACCTTGATTTTTGCAGGAAGAAAGCAGGGACGCAAAATATTTACACCCCTGCTTGATTGAGCTTTCCGTATCTAAGGAATTAGGCGGTAGTCCCAGACTTTCCGAACTCTGCATAACATCTTCTGCCGTACCGCCACTTTCTACTTGAATGATAGCCAATAGCACATTGACATACTCGGAGATACCGTTTTCTCTGGCGTACTTTTCCACCATAGGCTGATGTTTCAAGACTTCTGCGGATAAGTTCATACCCGTAATGCCAGAAGAAAAATTGCTATTCTCGTCGTCGCTGTCCGCACTAATTAACACACCAAAGAAAAGCACCAGAGAAAAGAGGATAGGAAACAGAGTGCCAATGAGAGCGATATGTTTCAGTTTCATTTTTTCTTCTGTCCTTTCTTCATCACAAGGTTACGAGTTTTCTCTGTTGTCTGCTGGTTCTTTTGGACGGTTTGCGTCTGCTGAACCTTTGTCCTACGGTCTTTGGTGTAATTCTGGCGTGTTTCCTGTGATACCATTTTTTCTACATTTTGCCTATGTGCTATCTGTGCCGACTGGGTCGCTTTCTTATCAGAAGCACCAGAAGATAAAGGACGCTCTTTGATAACATTTGTCTTGACTGGTTCACTTGCTTTTGAAGTGGTCGCTGTGGCAGGACGTTTGACTTCCTGCGTTTTTTCCGCACTCGGCTTTGAAGCTGTGGCTGGTCGCTCATGGGGACGGGTAGCTCCCGTTGTCGCTGATCCGTCAGCCTTTCGCTGTGCCTGCCTTGCTTCTTGT
This sequence comes from Brotonthovivens ammoniilytica, assembly GCF_025566885.1. Taxonomy (NCBI): domain Bacteria; kingdom Bacillati; phylum Bacillota; class Clostridia; order Lachnospirales; family Lachnospiraceae; genus Brotonthovivens; species Brotonthovivens ammoniilytica. The sequence continues at coordinate 749,206 of NZ_JAOQJQ010000001.1, forward strand.
GCCTTTTGAAGCTCCATACGCTTGTCAGCGATATTTTGTCTATGCTGTTCCTGCTTTTCCAATCGTCCCGTCTGTCTGGACTGCTGTTCCTGCACCATGCCACGCTTGAAGTCGGACACGCTGGACTTTGCCTTTTCCTTTGCGGAATACACCGCATAAGCGGTCTGTGTCGGCATATCTTTGATATTCTCTTTGACAGCGTTTGCTTTGTCTTTCACTTTATTTTTCGTATCTAAGACAGCACCTACTTTTGAACCTGCACGCTGTCCCATGCTGGAAGTGGTATTGCCCCGATTTTCTTTAGAAGCTGTATTTTTTCTTTCAGCTCGTTTTCCAGCAACGGCACTTCCAGCCACCGCACCAGCGACACCGCCCGAAATACCGCCAGCACTTACCGCCCTTGCAATACGGTGTTCCATACGCCTAGCCCTATGTCGCATAAACAGATACGGTCTGCGGAAAATTCTTCGTCCCATGCTTTGACTATCATTAGCGTTCAAAGAGAACATACTCATTAAGTCGCCCAGCTTCATATAGATACCAGCGAAACATACTATCTGCAAGAACGCCACCATGAAAAATGGATAGTCTGTGGATATGTTATAAAACATACTGGAAATACTGAACGCCACCGTTACAATGAGCGTTATTCCTGCCCGTGTCATAATGGTATTAAACACCCTCACGATTGCCTGCTTTGCCATGCTTTCATAGCTCGGTATCATGGAAAGTAAAAAGCTGATAGGTAAAAACATTGCAAAGATAATAAAAAGTATCTGGCTGAACAACATCATGCCCGTAAGCAAGAATACAAATATTGTTATCCCTAAATTGAAGAACAGTAGGAAGAACACCATGCCTAAACGGTTTACCACCTGCGGTATTGTCAGATTGTTGTTGTCGTTGTCCTCTATTTCTGTTTTCACGACTTCCTCTCTGGTTTTCCCGTCCTCGTCCTCTGGACTTGCCGATACAAGAGCTTCTACACGGTCTGTCCCGATTTCCTCTGCGTTGCTGTTTCCAAATTGCAGAAGTAGCCACGGCTGTTCCACTTGAATAGAAAATAAGCTGTCCCGTATCAAGTCCACGCTGTCCTTGCCCTCGCTTTCAGAGTTGGGGAGCATGATTTTTGTTCCCAAATCAAGTGAAGCGGTACTGATGTCTGATGAAAATTCATTTATCTTCTTGATGTAGTCGGGAGCATAGGCGATAAACGAAGCGGACAACACGAACACTACCACAAAGTTAATAACAGCGTGAAGTGCCTTACTGGTTTCCCGTTTGATAAGTCCCGTATAGGCAACATAAAGTCCTACCACCAAGATAATGAGAAGCAGAAAACCAACATAGAAGCCCGTAGAAGAAAAGCCGTTTTGTGTTACGCCTGCAAGGGTCTGTATGCTTTTCCCGATACTGTCTGCCATATCGTTGATGAAGTCCAGCTTATAGGCTTCCTGCACCACATAGCCCGTGGCATTGCTTAAATAAAGGCTTATCGTCCAGACAAAGTTGGTAATACAGTAAAGCCCGTACTGCACCGATTTTCCGATACCGTCCAGCCAGTTCCACGGAAGCCACGACCAGCTATTATCCACATAAAAATCAAGCTGGTAGTTGGAAAGGGGGTATTTTGAGTAAAGATTTTCTGCGTTTATGGTATCGTCCACAAGCCCCGTCGCATGAGCCACCGTCCCCAAAAGTGAAAGCAGGATAAGGGAGAGTGCCACGACAAACAGAGCCATTTTGAGAAAGTGGAAAATCTTCTTTTTTGTGAACGCACCTTTTATCCTTTCTTTCATCACTCCACCTCATTTCTCTGTACGGGCGGTCTGGTATCAAAGGCGTGCAACAGTTCTTCAAAGACTGGGTGTATCTGCACCACACCGACACGCCCGTATAAGTCCTGCAATAAGCATTGTCCGTTCTCCAAATCACGAAGCCGTTTCTGGTTGTTCTCGTCGTCCTTGTCGATACCGAAAAATTCTAAGGTCTGCTTTATCTCGTTAATGTCAGTAGAACGAAAGGCAAATTTCAAGCCGATATTGTTTTTCAGACTTTCCTTTGACACGTCCCCAGAAGATTGTGTAACGAAATAAACGCCTGCCTGCATAGCTCGCCCAGCACGAACCAGCTTACTTGATAAGGTTTCGCCTTGTGCTACATTTAAGAACGCCCACGCTTCATCAAGGTCTACAATCTTAAAAATGCTTCTGTCGCTGTGAATGAAGTCGAGTGCAAAGGTACTAATCACAATCAGCATAGACACCGACAATAATTCAATGGTCGTGTATTCCTCAAAAGTGGTATCTTTATCTGGCAGTACAAGGTCTGCTACTTGAATGATATTGAGCTGGTTATCCAGACTGATTGCATTTTCCACCGTACCGTCTGAAAACAGCAGGTGTGCAAAGTCGTAGTCCGTGAAGCTGTCGATATGGTCTGCAATATTTCTTGATATGGGCGTATCTTCACGGCGAAGCTCGTCTATCACATGGAGTAAGCCCCGACTGTCGCTCTGGGTAACGGAGCGTACCGCCTTACGAAGTACGGGGAATTTTTCGCCGTCCCTAGAGGAAATACCCGTAAGGAATGTTAAGATGTCGATTGCCAGACTTTCAGCGTCTTTTACATTCTTCATAATCACAAACGGGTCAAGAAGTCCTGCATTGTCCTTGTCGCTGGTAAGATTTACGATATTGATTTCATGGGCTATCTCTGGGAGCGTTTCTTTCCAGTTGCCACGCTCGGCTTTGGGGTCTAAAATGACTGCTTGACCGCCAAACAACACCGAATAATACACCAGAAGATTGTTGCAGAACGACTTCCCACCGCCAAGAGAACCGACGAAAGCAGACGCAAGGGCGTTGGTAACTGTACCTTTTACGCCCTGCGAAGCCAAAGACGGTTGCAGGTACACATTTCTTCCCGTATCAACGGAATAGCCCATATAGATACCCGTAGTTTCTCCTAACTGCTGGGTCGCTCCAATACCAAGCCCAGCCAAGAAGTCTGATTTTACATACTGCACATAGTCATTGATATATCGCTTGCTGGCAGGAAAAAATTCAGAATGAAGCCCCAGCATATCCCCAGCAGGACGCACCAGCTTTACATTGAGGTCGTCGTAAAAGTCTTTGACTTCATCACAACGGCGTTTTAATTCGTCCAAATCATCAGCCGATACACGCACTACATAAGAGAGCTTATACATACTTTCTTTGCTCTGGTCTAAATCCGTTTCCAGCTCGTCCACGCTGTCTAATGCGTCCACCACATTTGAGCTGGTTTCACTTCCTGCTTGATAAGCGTGATTGTCAAGGTCTTTCAATTCCTTTTTCTTATTTCTTACTGTGGTAAGAGCCTTTCTGTTCTCCACGATTTCTACATTCATAGAAGTATCAACGGGGAATGTGAATTGCTGTTGCTGGAAATAGAAGATTTCAGACGACGGGAAATCAAGCTCCCCGACAATCGCATTGACGGTAAAGTAGGATACATAGCTTTCCTTGTCCTCATGCTCCAATCGTAAATACCGCTGGCTTTCCTCAATCACACACCTTGTCGGACGAATAAGGTCGTAGTATTTTATCAGCGTTTCTTTGTTCAATTTTTTCTTTGGTAGCTGGTACTCATAATCTTCATAGGCGATACCGTCCCTGCCGTAAAGATGTTCCATGAGATACCCAAAATCATTGATTTCCAAGCGACGCACCTTAAAACGCCTTGATATTTTATTTTCCAGTAACTTTTCCATTTTCATGTAACGGTTGATTTCATCATTCGGCATGGAAACAAAATCATTCATCAGCGTGTGGTTCACTTCATGGAGAAATTCCGTAAACGTCAGCCACGCCGATTTTTTGATGTTCTTCAGATTGAGCTGTTCTTCCGTAACCATGAGCTTAAAGCCAAGAAAAAAACGGTAGTCCACTTGATTGTCCCCAATCATAGATACTAACGCTTCGGTCTGTTCGTCTATCTTCTGATAGGCAACTTCCTTTAATTTTCCAGTTACCAGTTTCTTTGACTGTTCCTGCATACTTCGTATGGAGCTTTCTGTGGCAATCTGCAAGGCATGAATTTTACCCTCACGGGACTGTGCGATAAGCTGGCGAAAGCTGTCATGCACGATAAATTTCTGCTCTGCGGATAGGAAAGAATAGTTATACGGTATCAACTCATAGTAAGCGAACACCTCATTGTCCTTGTTCCAGACAAGGTTATTGTCAATATATTTTATCGGGAACATAGTTCACACTCCTTACTGCCGTGATTGTTTCATTCAAGGTCTGCTTATGCAGTTTTACGGCTTTTCCTGCATAAGTGATTTTAGGTCGCAGGGCATAGGTTATCTGTGATTTCAAAAAGCTGTACGGCTTCTTTCCGTCAAAAGTTTTCTGCGACATAAACCAAGTGAGAGCAACGGGAATACCAAAATATTTGAGAAATGCTCCCTCAATCATGGAAAGTGGGGGAATATCCCCAAACAGAATGATGATAAATTCTGTAATCACAAACCATGTAATCTGCGTAAAAGTAACGGGAAAGGGCAAGTTAAAGTCATTGATTGCATACAAGACTTTTTCCACGTTCCAGATACCCGTATAAGATTTAATCTTTTTCAAGTTCTTTCAGCTCCTTTCAAAATAGAAAAGGACAGCCATGTTTCAGACTGTCCCTTAAAAGAGAAATACGCTGTCAGTAGCAACAAAGCTTGTTGCTGATCTTCCAGCGTTAATATGGTATCTCGCACATACCTCGGCTTGTTTCAATAAAGCAACCGCCCATATCCAAATCTCGCCCGTAGGCTTCATAGTCAATGTAGTTCTGTAAGCTGGGTGGAATGTCGCCAAGTGCCTGCAATTCGTCTATATAGTAGTAGGCAACGTCTGTCATGGTTTCACAGTCGGGATAATAATAAATATCGTCCTTATGTTCCACGACTTCTTCCAGCGTCCCGTAGTGGCTGATAAATTCGTCCAGACATTCTACGATATAGTCGGGAAGTTCCTCTATCATTTCATACATCTCATTGAGTTCTTCAATGGAAACATACTCGCCAATCGCAATGGGGAAGTTGTCGGTATCATGGATAGCGTATTCCTCATATTGTTCATTCAAGCCGATTTTTTCTTTCACATCTTCCTCGTCAATGGGAAATGTGAACCAAGCACCGACTAAATAGCCCTCATTGTATTTGCCAAGATTAGCAATATAAACCGCCATATCATCCATCATAAGCACCACCTCATTTCCTACTCTGGCAGTTCAAAGATACCGTGTTCTGTTACTAAAAATTTCCCGTGTTCCTGCAAGTGAGAAGCGTAGGCTTCAAAGTCAAAGTAATATTCTTGACAATCCTCGGATAAATGCTTAAATGTCGGGTCGTTCATCAGCTTTTGCCTTGCAACATCTATCATACTTTTGCAGTTGGGATAAACCGTAATCACGTTCCTGCAAATATAAAGTGCTTCTAAATTTTCATACACGGTAAGAAGTGCTGTATATTCTTCTTGCATATCGCTTGAAAGCTGGCGGTACATAAAATCTAATTCATTGAGCTGGTACACGCTTGTATGTTCGTGAACTTCATCAGCATAAGGCAACACCTTTTCGATAATGCGGTAATCCCCACTTTCTGCACCGACACCTAACTTTTCTTCAAACTCGGCAACATCTATCGGCAGGTCGAACCAGTATGATGTTGTTTCTTCGCCAGTTGTTCCTCTCGTTTCCACCAGCACCCTTGTTTCCTGCATTGTTCCTCACGTCCTTTCTGTTGTTTCATCACATCTTTTAAAGTCTGGTACGGCATACCAAACACATATTTAGAAAAATCTTCTAACTGTCTTATTTCATAATCGGCAGGGTTCAGCCGTTTCATTTCCTGCCACACTTTACGCTTGTAAGAGGGCAGGTCGGAAATGTATTCACAGCTGACGTTTGCCTGCATATCCTTAAAAATATCGCTCATTTCATCACTCCAATCTGAAATTTTGGTAAGAAAAAAGCAGTCAATCCTAAGACTAACTGCTTTGTGTGTATGGACATGAAATTGTTTATCAGACATATTGTTTGAAAAATACATTTAACTTTTGCCCTAGTAGTGTTGGGTTATCTGTATTTACTTCATGTCCTGCATTTTCAATAATAGCTATTTCTGCGTTTTCTATCTGTTGTTGCAATTCTAAAGAAGCTTTTTTATTTATCTTATCCTTATCGCCACAGACAACAAGTACCGAACATGATATTTTTTTCAGTTCATGTTTAAAATTAAGTTCTGTCATAGATTTGCATAGATTGATAAAATCTGTTTTCTGAAAACCCATTTTTTCAAATGCTGAACAAGGCATAATACGGAATATCAGATTTTGCATTTTTAACAGATACTTTGGCATTTCATATTGTGTGCCTATTAACACTAATGAGTTCATTTTTTCTGGGTGTTCTATCGCATACTGCATAGCAAGAATACCACCTAAAGAAAGTCCACAAATATTTAGCGGTTCTTCAAACTGTTCACAGTATGTTTCCAATGTCCGATACAATGTATCATAACATGGTATTTTTCCAAAAAGCCAATCTGATAAATTAGGGCATAAAACTTCAAAATCATCATTGAATACTTTTACGGTATCACTCCAACTTTCAGAAGATTGTCCCAAACCGTGAAGCATTATATATTTCATTCCATCACTCCTAGATACTGTGTTTCATATCCACATTATAACATTCGCATATCAGCACCACAATAAAATTTTATGCACCGATAATCTTATTGAACAGCTCTAACAATACATCTTTCACACCGCCAGCGTTGAATACCAAACCGACAGCAATCAAGGCAACTACTAAGAAGCCGATAAGTTTGGAAAACTCACGCTTGAAACCTAAGTAGATACCGATAACCACAATCGCCATAAGCACTAAGCTCTGTGCGTTTGATAAAAACCATTGATATAAATTTTGTCCGAAATTCATTTAATTGTCCTCGCTTTCTTCTAATTGTTTCATTTCATAGTCAGCTTCTTTGCCGACATTCAAAATACACATCAAGACTACGCCGATACCCATTCCCATAGATACCAGCAGGAAATCTTTTAATAATACCCACATTTTTTATCACTCCTAACTTTCCACCAAATCTTTTGCAGGGGTCGTCTGCTGTTTGATTATCATTTTATGCTTTTCTGTGAGCTTTGCCTGCTGTTCGATTGTTTCCATGTAGTCTGTACCGTTTCCTTTATCAATCTTTTTTAGCATTTTCAAGGTTGGTGCTACCTGCCTTTGTACCCAACGCAATGTGCGGTCTAAGGTGTAAGGCTCTGGCTTTGTCGTCAGCTTCAAGCTCTGTCTGTTATCGCCAATAAACCAAGCCCAGCGGTCATTGAGTTTCCATTCATTTTTTCGCTTGTCGGGTTCTTCATCAACAAACCGTACATACTGGTTGATGATAGAAAAGGCGGTCTGCTCTGCGTCATAATAGGTCAGCAAATCTCGTACTGCATAATAGGCACGTTCATTTCTAAGCCGTATCTCAAAACGGTTGATAATGTCGGCTTCTTCAAGCGGTGTCCCTAACTTGACGTACTGCTCATAGTCCTTTTCATAGATACAAAAATACACATCTGATTTCAGCGAACCAAGATAAAGGGTGCGTCCCATATATTCTCTGTCGTCCTCTCTATGCTTGATAAGCTCGCCCGACTGGTAAAACTTATAACTTCTGGACTTTCCGATATATTCCCGTTTTCTGCATTTTTCCGCAAGCTCTGGAATATCCAAAATGCCCGTATGGTCGTTGATAGCAAGGTCGATACGCTTCATCACGCCACCGTCTACGAGTGCGTCCATAAGGAAGTCATACCAGCTTCTTTGCTGTGCCAGCAGATAACTTTCAAACTGCCTGCAACCACGCCCCTTTAATTCTAAAAGGACACCTTTTTCTTCGTCAGCCGACGTATAGATAAAGATGTCCCCTAAAGAATAATGCTCCGTATAACTGTAATGTCCGTAATCTTCATGGAGCATATAATTGATATTCAGTTTTAATATATCTTTGATGATGTGCTGTATATCCAGCGTGGGAAAACGAATTTTCACATAATCAAACAGCATGGTAAGCGGTGCTTCTGGATTGAACTTTGCCAGTTCCTTATGCAGAGTTTCCAGAAGTTCTTTTGACGGCTTCATTTTTCCGCTTTCTATCTTGTTGAGATATTCTCTTGTGATACCAGAAGCCACCGCCAGCCTGCCTTGTGAGATACCGTAAGCAATCCGTTTCTCCCGTAATTCTTTTATCCATTGTTCTTCATTCAGAACCATACCCCCAATCTGTAAAGTGTGAAGTTTTTTAAGGCGACTTCACAACTGATTTTTACTAGAAAACCATATCAGAAGCCTTATGTTTCCTATGTTTTTTGTCTATTGTCTATTTGCAAACGTACCCCTCTGTTAGATACCGAGGGGTTTTACCTGCTGGCGTGGCTTACGCCACACCAGCAACGGCTAGTCCGAGCCGTCGCCTTTCGCTTCGCACGTCGCCGTCCCGTCCTGCCTTGCTTGTGTAAGAGAGCCGATAGTTTGTAAAAAATCATGTCCTTTTGGGACTAAAGGCGTGTAAAATTCACTGATGACGCTTGTTCCTACATCACAATAGCCACGCCCTTTGATACGCTTCTGGAAAAACTGCTTTTTCACATCTGAACCGAACAGCATACCGTAACCTAATTCGCTGATACGCCCAAGTCCCACACGAAAATTGAAGTTATCTCTGATACCGTCCGAGAAATACTTTGCGTCTGGACGCTGGCAGGCAACGATAAGGAAATAACCTGCTTGTCGTCCTAACATAACGATTTTCTTTAACTGGCTAAGTAGGCTTACGCTTTCTTTCGTCCCCAGCATTTCAAAAAACGCCACATATTCATCAAAGATAAGAAAGTAGGGTGGCAGTCCCAGATAGGCGTAGTTTTCGCCCGTCTTATAGTTCGGGTGTCGCTTCATTTCCTCACTTCGCTGTACCATACCCTCATAAAAGGCATTGACGCAATCTATCATTTCTTCTTTGGTGTGATACACATTTCCCATAACTGTCCCTAAGTCTGCAAGGTCAGCGTTCTTCGGGTCTAAGATATAAAGGACAGCGTCGGTATGCAGTAAGGCTTCAATGAGCGTCAGCAGAAAATAGGTTTTACCGCCACCAGTCCCACCAGCAATCAGAGCGTGAGGGAGTGTGTCATATTCCCAGACAAGATTTTTCATCAGTCTAAGACAGCCGTTTTCTGCCCGTACTTCATCAATGGTAATGCGGTTTGCTATCATATCATAAAGCAGAGTGTATTCGATATAGCCGTCATGCAGAGTTTTGTCGGTCAGCTCACAATACAAGCCACTTTCCAATTTATCCTCTAACCGTAAAAGCTGGTCTTGATATTTCCCCAGCGTAATTTCACAGCGGATATGAAGCAAGCCTTTTTCCATTTGATAATAAATCTTCGGAAACCAGACGATTTTTTCCCTTGATCTGCTTTGCAGGTCAGTAAAAAAACCGCTGTCTTGTACGGTATCGGCTTCATACCACTTATTTTCCAGTATCATTCTTGCCAGCTTTTGACGGTGCAGGAGCTTCTTGAAACTGTCGTAACAGAAGCGGTAATACAGAAAAGCGACCAATGCACAAACACCAGTCGCTATCCCTATGGTTATGAAGTTGTAAGGGGAAAGCGTCAATCCGTTCTCTAATAAGCTGAAATGCTCCCAATCGGTACGCATGAGCTGTTTGATATTCAATAGCAGAAGAACCACCACGAATACAAACAGAAGCGTCCCTATGGAAAAATGATAGACAAGGTGCTTGTCGCTGGCTCTGATACGGTGTCCTTTGTTCCAAATTTTACGCATAAATCAATCACTCCTTTCTGGGTATGAAAAAAGCAGTCAATCCTAAGACTAACTGCTTTGTATGTATGGATATAAAGTTGCAAAACTAAAATTCACTTTTTTTAATACACTTAGTTCTTTTCTTTTGGCTCTGGAATAATAATCTCTTTTCCCTCTTTTTCCATCCGTTTTATAAAGTTATCAAAATGGTCTGTCATACCATCAACAAAAAATGCTTTTTTCTTTCTTCCATTGACATACACATTCATACCACCGCGTTTCATTTTACAATAGGATATGTCTGATATTTTCCAATGTCTTCTAAAAATAAACATTTTAATAACCGTGATATTATCTTCTTCAACTTTTATCTCCCACACTCCTTTTAACGGAGCAATCATACCAAAAAAAGTAACTCCAAACCAAATAATAGAAAATGGGATAATGATCATCAAATATCTTTTAGAACAAAAATTTTCAGGTTCACTCCAAAATCCCCAAATAAAGACAACAAGTACAAACAAAGCACCTATTGCACATATAAATGATACATCAGTTATTGTTCTTATAGTGAATTTTTTTATAGATTGAGTTCGTTTGTGATTTCTGCTTTGTATTATATCCAAAACGAGTAAAACAATATATGCCGTTATAATACCACCTATATATTTCATACCGTATTACCTCCAAAACTACTAATTTGTCGCTTTCACCATACCCATATTATAACAGTTCCATATATCCTCTACAATGAAAATCTAGTTAGCAATCCTATTTTTTCGGCTGTCCCTGCGGAGCGTAGTGCTTGTCGCTGGCTCTAATACGGTGTCCTTTATTCCAAATCTTTTGCATAAATCAATCACTCCTTTCTGGGTACGAAAAAAGCAGTCAATCCTAAAACTAACTGCTTTGATTGATATACAAGAATTTACATTTTATTTTACAAAGAATATTCCATACGTAACAATCATTGCAAAAAAGATAAGAATTACTACACCAATAACAAGACAAACTCTAATAAAATTTTTTGCTTCATTCATATCGCTGTATATTGAAGATAGTTTTTCGTTATTCAAGTTTTTTTCTCTTACCTCTTGTACATCAATATCTCTTACTAATTCGTCTAATGTTAATCCAAAATAATCGCTTAACAATACTAAGCGTTGAAAATCTGGATAAGATTGACATGACTCCCATTTTGAAATTGTTTGTCTGGAAACTTTTAACTCATTTCCTAATTCTTCTTGAGAAAGTCCCTTTGATTTTCTAAGGTTTATCAGCTTTTCATTAAAATTCATATATTGCCTCCTAATAGTATTCTTTATTTGCGACCGCAAGAATAGTATTACAAAAATAAGAGTTTTCTTCAACCAATCTTTGTTGGCAATTTGTCAACCTGCTTTGACATTATAAAAATATACATAGATTATAACTTTTCTTTACACTTTATTCAAAGTAAAAAGCTGATTGTATCATTCTATTTCTTCGTCTGTCCCTGCGGTGTATGGTTCTGTGGATTGCCTGCGTTCTGGTTACCTTTATTCTTCAACACAATATCCTCTGCCTTTACATACCAGTCCACATCTGCACCCGTATAGGTCTTTCTTGATACCGTATCGGCTACTGGATTGACAAGTTCCACAACTGCATTGTACGGAAAGTCCTTTAACGGTACTTCTGGCGGTACAGATACGGGGATAATTCCACCATGCAGACTGCACTTCAAATCATAGATACGCTTTTTAAGCTGGGTACTCGGTGTCCCGTCCTCATTCTGTAAGAAAACATCACGCACCGCTGTAAATTTTAATTCTCCAAATGTTTTCTCTTTGTCAATAACAAAACCGTTTGATAATCTCATAAATTCTTCACTCCTTTACTTTTCTTCAACTGCTACAATATCATCAGCAACTAACACATAATCGGTATGTCCCATATCCCCGATAGCGTAACCTCTGCCGTATAACTTCGGATTGACAAGTTTTACTTTCTGCTCATACTTGAAATGCTTTTCGCCTGCCTGCACGGGAATTTCCACTACAACATTTTCGCCTTTCTGTACGTCAGAATAAAGGTTATAGCTTCGTCTGGCTAAGACCCTGCGGTTATTTTTATCTCTTTCAAAGACTGGCTCACTTTCGCCTGCAAATTCAAAAGTTCCAAAAGACTGTGCCATATCTGGCACGACATATTTCATTTCCATAATGTTTTACCTCATTTCTTTCTATTTTGATAAGTTAATTGATTGTGATTTCTTATTCTGGCGGTTCGGGAAGTACCAGCAATCCCACAGATAGTAAAGGGTAAAATCAATGCTTTCGCACCCTTGACTATCCGTGTTCTTGCAGATTGTTGGTAGACAAGCCAGAATAAGCGGAAGTCTGCCGTTTGACCACTTCGGCGGAGAGCGTGATTTTTCTTTCATCATATCGTTACCGCCTTATGATTTCTTCATTTTACGGCGTTTGTAGAAGAAGATACCTGCCAGTCCAGCACCAGAAGTCAAAAGAAGTGCAAGCAGTCCGTAAAGGTTTGTGTTATCGCCCGTTTTTGGACTGTCGCTAGGTCTGCTAGGCTTTTCTGGTGTCGGTGGTGTTTCGGGTTTTTCTGGTTCTTCTGGCTTTTCCTTAAAAGTAATCGTCTGTCCCTTATCCTCAATATCCTTATGCTCGGTAACTTTCTTCGGCTCGTTTGGATTGCTGAAATCGTATAATTCTTCAAAAGTTACAAGCTGTTTGCCGTCAAGAGAAGTAGCGTCAAACATAAAAGCAACTTCCACTTTCATAGCTTCGCTGTCAGCGGTAAACGTATAATCACTTTCCACACGCTTTCCGTTGATAAGAAGTTCTGCATTTTCTTCTTTCAACATCTGCCAGCCCACAAGTTTGTACTGTGTACCGACTTCTAAGCCCTCTAAGGTTACGGTATCAATGATTGTTACCTCTTTTCCAGCTTCAAGCTCTTTGTTGCCGTCCTTATCGGTAGCAGTTGTATGTATCTTGATGATACGCTCTGTAATCAATACAGTCTGTCCGTCGTCCTCAATGTCCTTGTGTTCCGCAACTTTCACGGGTTCGTCTGGATTGCTCAAATCATACAATTCTTCAAAGGTAACAAGGTTCTTGCCACCTAAAGCAGACGTATTGAATGTATAGGAAATTTCCACTTTCATTTCTTCATCATCAGCAACAAAGGTATAATCATTTTCTACACGTTTCCCATCAATGATAAGCTCGGCATTTTCTTCTTTTAACATCTGCCAGCCTTTGAGCTGGTATTTTGTGCCTTTTGTAAGTCCGTCCAATTTTATAGTATCAACGATTGTTACTTCTTTTCCTGCAAGGATAGTCTTTTCGCCGTCCTTGCTGGTTGCTGTGGTATGGATAGAGATTTCTTTTTCGTATTCATCAGTCAGCGTTCCTAAATCAATCACAAGATTATTTCTTGATACCACAATTTCAAAAGGTGGGATAAGTTCAAAGCCTTTGTTACTATCACAACGCATTTCTTCAATGATATAAGTATCATAAGGTAATGCACCCTTGCTATCGTCTGGTTCAGAAGTTCCAAACCACACACCGTCCTCGCTGGTCTTTCCTGCGTTGGTATTGTGCTTGTGAGAAGCCCATTCAGAAGAAGTGGAGAACTGCCCGTTATCATCAGTTACCACAATATGACTTTCGCCCGTTGTCTTGCTTGTGATCCTAAAGGGAACATCAGCAAGACGTTTGTGTGTGCCTGTTCCGATTTTCACGCCCTCAATATCCCCACGCTTAATCTGATTGTAGATAGAGTGGGCTTCGTCGGTTAAGTCCACGATTTTCCCGTTTTCTGTGATTGCAAAATCAATCGGTTTTGCACCGTCTGTCAAATATCCGTTTGGAGCTTCACTCTCAACGATACGGAAATTTCCATAAGGTAAAAGGTCGGCAGAAGTAGAAGCGATACCCTCAATATCGGTACGAATTGTCTTTACCACTTCATTTTTCTTGTATAGCTTGCCCTCAACCAAAACAGAATTGTCATTTAAGGAAATGATGTCAAAAGCAGTATCTTTCAAAGTGGCACTTCCTTGTGGCTTCGTATCGCCCGTTTCTAAATCTCGTTTCTGAATTTCCACACCGCCACGGATAACCTTGTCTGATACGGAAAACTGGTTACTTCCAGATAGTACGGCAAGGTCGCCGTCCTCGGTAATCTGTGTAAGGTATAAGCCTTTTATCTGTTCGGACTTATCGCCAGCCTGCATATATGCACCCTCTAATAAGTAGCCGTTTGGAGCTTTTGTTTCTTCTATGGTTAGCGTCCCAAGTGGAAGAACCGCCTTGCCGTCCTGCATATAGAAACTGTCGCCAGATACCTTGTATGCGTCCGCTAATTTTGTGATGTAGTGGGTTGTTCCGTCGCTGTCTGTTTCAGCGATTGTCTTTGTAACCCATGTACGAGTAGCTTCGGCAGGGAGATTGTCTTTGTTATAGAAGCCAGCATAATACTTCCATGTAAATTCCGCACCTGCTAAAGAAGCGTTTCCCTGCGGATTGTCTTTCTGTGTTTCCATATCAATCTTGAAAAGCTCAATCAAAGTGTCTGTTACTTTGGGTGTATCTGATACTTTCAAGGTCGCTGTTTCGCCAGCTTTGATTGTTAATGGATAGATTGTTTTATCCACTTTATATCCTGCTGGTGCGGATAGTTCCTTGATATAAACTGTGCCAGCCTTTACCTCTGCAACATCTGTATTTCCGTTTTCATCAGTCGTAAGGGTGGCAAGCTGTTTCGTGCAGTCCTTATCAGAAAAGACACCATAGGTCGCACCTGCAATAGAGTAATTCCCGTTACCGTCTGTAATGCTGGTATTACTGGAAGTCTTTTGCAGTTTCGCATTTCCGACATTCAGCTTCGCCCAGAATTGTCCCAATTCCTGCCCCTCGCCAGAGTAGATATAACCGCCACATTCATAGCGTCCTTTATTTTCTTTGACAAAGGCTCTTGCACCAGCGAAAACTTCGTCCTGCGTTGCCTTTGGAATTTCATCATAAGAAGCTCGCACGTTATCACATTGCCAGCCAAGATGTACGCTCAATCTCTGCCAGACTACACATTGTTCCAACAGATAGACTTGTTTGTAGTTCAGTTCCTTGTGAGCTTCGCTATACTGTTTGACATACTCTAAGGATAACGCCACATCTGAAATCTGGTCGGCACTCATGCGTGAGCTTGCGTCAGCTCTGGTCTTGTAGCCATTCTTAAAATCTGTGTTAATGTCAATACAATAGGCAGTTTCGCCCTCAACTTTCATCATGCCCTCATTAAATGTAGAACCGATAGAACCGTCATTCATTACTTTTTCAATGATACCGACACGCTCTGCACTTTCCGTCCAGTATTGCTTGCTTTCTGCATGAACGGGTGTAGTCGGTAAAGCAGTAACGACAGTTGCAAGAGCTAAGAAGCCCGTACACAATCGTTTCAATGTCTTTTTCATAAATCTAATGCTCCTTTCATTTTGGGTAATAAAAAAGCCGTCCAATAAGAACGGCTGAAAATAGAAAAGGAACGTCATTTTAGGCGTTCCATAATCTATGAGTTATTCAATTTTTTCTTGTTTCAATACTGATATGCTGTACCATATCTTTGCATATCTAGGAAAACTTGCGTATCAAGGCTCATTCGTTAGTAGTAAATAAGTAGTAAATTGATGTGTTTGTTTCCTTGAAAATGCTGATAGATACTGTGTTTTAGCGGATAATCAGATTTTTATTGTGTTTTTAATATAAAAACACGCCGGATATTAATCTCAAGCGTGTTCCTTAACAGATTGCATTTATCTGTGCATCCATTTTTCTGTTTTCTTTCTGATTTTTTTATTCACCAGCTCATAGACCAGCCTTACAATGATATTGATTCCAAAAATAACCATACAAAGAGCCGCCGCTTCTGCATCATCACCTGCGCCCTGTACATTTAAAATTACGACACTGGCAATTTTCGTTAAAGGTGTATACAGGAAAATAACAGCCGAAACGGTAATCATACCATTCATAAAATAATAAATAAACATTTCCCAGACAGCGCCTGCTGAAATAGGCACCGTAATCCGGAAAAAAGTTCTGATCAGGGGTACTTTCAGAGAATCCGAAACAATCTCAAACTCTTTGTCCAGCCGTTTTAAAGCCGTGGAAGCAGTTACAAAGGGAACGGAAAAATAGTGAATGATATTTACGATTACAAGTATGGCGGTGGTTCCATACAGGAAATTAAACCCGTTTTCCACTGCCAGCGCCGTTCCGGGTATCTGAAACCATCTGGGATTAAAAAACAGAATAAAAGAAAGTCCGATGACCGTTCCGGGCACTGCATTGGGCGTAATGGAAAAAAAGTAAAGTACTTTTCTGAGTTTTGGAAAAACATTCAGCTTCTCGATGAGATACGCCGTGAGAAATGCCGCTATTGTTCCGCACACCGCTGTAAGAGCCGATACTTTCAGCGACTGTAATAAAGACCTCAGACCATTTCCTGCATCTATTTGAGAAAAATCAAAATGGCTCCAGGTAAGTTTCATATTATAAGGCCAGGATGTAACTACCGCCCCGTAAAATGATACCGCAAAAAATCCAATCAAAAGCGCTGAAATCACGATACAAAATATCAGTCCCGCCCGGTCGGCCCCTTTGGCAGGCTTGATCTGATAAGGTACAGATCTGGCTGTAATTGCACTGGCCTGACGAGAACTGGTAAGACGGTCTACCACAAAAGAAATCACGGTAGGTATCATCATAATAATTCCCACCACAGCTCCCATATTAAAATTCTGCTGTCCAATTACCTGTTTATAAATATCCGTGGCCAGTACATTATAATTGCCGCCCACAATACTTGGAGCACCAAAATCCGTAAAACTGTAAGTAAAACACACAAATACAGCATTGATAAGTCCGTATTTGATACCGGGAATTGTAATGGTCATCAGCTTTCGAAAGGGACTGGTCCCCATAGCCTCCGCCGCCTCATACAGCCGGTTGTCCGCAGCGGAAAACGCAACCATAAGAATCATAAGCGCCACCGGAAAACAATAGATGGATTCTGCAATGACAATGCCAAGTCTTCCATATATAGGAAGCCGCAGCCCAAGCTGTGTGATCAATCCTTTGTTTCCAAACAGATAGATCAGCGACATACCAAAAAGCATAGTGGGCGCAAACATGGGAAGCATAGACAAAAACCGGAAAAATCCCCGGAAGGGTATCTTTCTCCTAGTAAGCACATAAGCCATACAAAATGCAAGAGCTACCGAAATCACTGTGGATGTTACTGCAATAAACAGCGTATTTCCAAGGGATGCCACCATATTAGGGGATGATAAATACTGCGCAAACTGAGCAAATCCCGTAAAGTCTCCGTCTTTATTCTGAAATGCTTTTACAAACAGAATGCACAGAGGACCCAGCAGAAATACGCAGAAGGAAAACAAAATACATAGAATCAAAATCAGCTTCATAAAGTCCTGCATCGTATAGGATTTCAGCTTTAACAATTTATTTTTCATGAAACACTCCTTTGACTATACCGCAAAATGCAGCGTCTGCTGCCCGGGTATAGCCAGATAAATTTTAGTACCCACATGCAGATTTTTCTTTTTTACCTCTGAATATGGCAGATCTACCATAAGCTCATCTTTCCTAAGTACATGAGATACTTTTGCTGTCAGCCGGCAGAAATTACCTCTGAATTCCAAATCATCAATTACCGCAAGAATACTTCCTGCAAAATCTTTTGTTTCCACCTGAATATTTTCCGGACGAATTGCGTTCAACTGATCTTCCCTCTCAAAATCCCGATAAAAATTAATAGCTCCAATAAAATCAGCCACAAATTTATTTCCCGGCTGTTCATAAATTTCCTGGGGTGTCCCCGTCTGCATAATTTCTGCTTTATTCATGACAATGATCCGGTCCGCCATAGTCAGCGCCTCGTCCTGATCGTGAGTCACCATAATAGTTGTTAAATGCAGTTCTCTCTGGATTTGGCAGATTTCCTTTCTAAGCCGGATTCTTACCTTTGCATCCAGAGCAGAAAGGGGTTCATCCAGCAAAAGAAAGCTGGGAGAAATTGCAAGTGCTCTGGCCAGAGCCACACGCTGCTGTTCCCCGCCGGAAAGCTGAGAAGGATATCTGCCTTTGGCATCAGAAAGCCCTACCATATGCAGAAAACGGTCCGCGGTTTCATTGACATCCCGCTCCCGGACTTTTTTGTTTCGAAGCCCGTACGCCACATTTTCAAATGCCGTCAGATTTGGAAACAGTGCATAAGACTGAAATACAATCCCAAAATTTCTTTTGGAAGAAGGAAGCCAGGTGGCTTCCTTCTCTTTCAGATATATTTTGCCTTCTGTAGGCATATCCAGTCCCGCAATCAATCGGAGTAATGTTGATTTTCCGCATCCTGAGGGTCCCAGCAGGCAGACAAACTCTCCTTCCTGGATCTCCAGACTAATATCCTTTAAAACAGTATGATTTCCATATTGCTTTACAACATGTTCGATTCGAATTGCGCTTTTAGCCATATGATTGATTCCTCCTATTCTTCTGCTGCGCTTTTACCATCATACCGGTTGGTCCACTCATTTAAAATGCGGTCTCTGTTCTCAGCGCACCATTTCAGATCTACATTTTTAATCAGCTGATCCATAGGATTTTTTTCATATCCTTCCGGAATCTGATCGCCCACTCCGGTAGCAACGATGGGATAATTCTGTGCATATTTTTCCATCACACCATCTGAGATTGCCCAGTCCAGGAATTTCTTGGAAATTTCTTTTTCTCCCCCGTCCTTTTTAATCAGGCAGTTTGCTTCCACATCCCAGCCGGAACCCTCTTCTGGAAATACAACAACACCGTTATCTCCCATTTCCTCAGCTGATTTGATACATCTGTAACCAAAGCTGATACCAATTCCGTATTCTCCTTTGGCAGTATCCTTTGCCGGAGCGCTTCCGGAATGCAGATATACCGCTACATTATCATGAAGTTTATCCAGATAATTCCATCCCTCTTCTTCTCCGTAAAGTGTCAGAAGTCCATTAACTGTTAATGTTCCTGTTCCGGAAGAAGCAGGATTAGACATTGCAATCAGCCCTTTATATTCCGGTTTTGTGAGATCTGCGTAGCTTTCCGGAATTTCTGTTACTCCATGGGAAGCTAAAACTTCTTTATTTACAAGAAAGGCTGTTTCCCAGGCATCAATTCCCACCCATTTCGGTGTCTCGGCTGAATCTTTAAATTCCGGCTGGATCCTGTCTACTCCTTCCGGAGCATAAGGCTCTAGCATATCCTGGTCCTCTAAAACAAGAAGACTTGCTGCTGAAAGCCCCCATACCACATCAGCCTGAGGGTTATCCTTTTCCGCCAGAAGCTTTGCAGTAATAATACCGGTAGAATCTCTAGTAATATTAATCTGCACATCCGGATATTTTTCTTTAAATTCTGTCAGATAATCATTGATCTGATCATCTTCCAGAGCCGTATAAATATTTAATGTATTTTCATCCTGGGTCTCGGCAGTATCTGCACTGCCGCCTGTTTCATTTACATTTTTCACACCGCAGCCTGTTAACGCTCCTGCAGCCAGTACAGCGCTTAATGCTGCAGCTGCCCATTTCATAGTTTTCATCTTTTTCATAATCTTCACCTTTTTACCTCTTTCATAGTTTTCATCTTTTTCTTCTTACCTCTCACCGGTTAAAGCTTTAAGCGTCTGCTCCGGTGCTGTGCACTGTCCCAGACAGGTCTGATGCCGTACATTAGAACCATGAAAATCACTGCCTCCAAAAGGCATCAGTCCAAAGTCACGGCAGTACTGCTCAGCAAGCAGTTCATCTTCTTTTGAATGATCCGGGTGATACATTTCCACCCCAAAAAGTCCAAGCTGTGCATATTCCGGAATCAGATCAAAGGTTTTTTGCTGGCCCGGATGAGCCAGAACCGCACATCCCCCATCCTGACGGATGGCGCGGATGGCATCTTTTGCATCAATATATGTAATATCAAAATCACAGGGGCCGCCATTTTTAAAAATCTCACTGTAAATCCGTCCAAATAACGCCTCGCTCTGACCGCTTTCAAACAGATACTTAAGAATATGCTGTTTGTAAATGGTCCCTTCTGTCAGCTGCAAAACATCAGCAACGGTAATCTGATATCCAAGCTCTCCTAGTATCTGAATCTGGCGGCGGCAGTTTTCATCCCGCCGTTTTAAAAGGGGAGCGCCAAGCGCACTTACAGCCTCTGTGTTTTTGTAATTGTATCCAAGTATATGTACTTTTCTGTTCTGACTAAAGTCATAAGCCGAAATTTCCACTCCCGGGATAATCCGGATATTATACTTTTTTCCAATCTCTTTTGTCTGCTTCGTCCAGGCAACACTGTCATGTTCTGTAAATGACAGGCAGGAAATACCCTTTTTGGAGGCTTCCTTTACGATTGCTTCCACTGTTTCGCTTCCATCGGAATGAGTGGAATGCACATGCAGATCTCCCGTCATGACATCCCTCCTTTATCCGCAAAATGACCTTTGCTTAAGTTATAAACCTGATCGCACAGGCCATCCATAAATTCAAGATCGTGGAAAATCCCAAGCATGGATGTCCCCTCTTCTTTCAAACGGAGCAGAAGATCTCTTACCAGCAGCTTTGTATCCGGATCCAGGCTGGCTGTGGGCTCATCTAACAGCAGAAGCCGCGGAGCCTTTACCATGGCATGAGCCAGATTTAATCTGAGTTTTTCTCCCCCGGAAAAGGTGGCCGGATACAGTTCCCAGAGTTCTTCACTGAGTCTGAAATACCGAAGCATTTCTTCCGCCTTCCTGGCTGCCTCTTCCTGAGAAAATCCAGCCTCCAAGGCGGCATCTATCACATGCTGGCGGGCAGTTGTTCTTGGCAGCATAGACAAAAACTGTGATACATATCCAATTTCCGCTTTTCTTAAATGTATAATCCGCCGCTCATCTGCCGTTACAAGATCAAGAGGCCCATAAGCTAAAGAATCATAAATAACACTTCCGCCGGTTGCCAGATATGTCCGGTAAATACAGCGGAGCACCGTGGATTTCCCTGCTCCGGAAGTCCCTACAATTCCAATAAATCCGCCTTTTTGCAGCTGAAAGGAAATATTGCTGCAGCTTTTGATTTGTTTTTTTTGCTCATGAAGATAAAAATCTTTTGTGAGATGATCAATATTTAAAATGACTCCCATTGCCGGTCCCTGCCTTTCCTGTAATACTCATTTTTCATTACATAATTTCCGCTGGTGAAGACAGATTTCAGATACGGACGTTCCTGCTCCTCTGAGATTACCAGGAAGTCTGCCCGTTTCCCCGGTGTTATAGAGCCTGTATCCTCTGAGATCCCCACTGCCTTTGCAGGATTTAAGCTGACCAGACGGCAGGCCGCAGGCAAGGTCAGTATTCCTTTGTTTTTCAGATAAAACACTGCCCTAAGCAGCGCCTGGGGATAATAATCACTGCACAAAATCGAAATACATCCTTCCCGTATGGCATCCTCCGCTCTCAGATTACCGGAATGGCTTTTCCCAAGGAGTATATTGGGCGCTCCCGCCATGGCATAAAGTCCTGCCTGTGCCGCTTCTTTTGCTGTTTCCATGGTAATTGGAAACTCACTGATCAAAATACCGTCAGCCTTATTTTTCCGGATTTTCTCTGGTGTATCGTCATCATGACTGGCAACGGGGATGGAAAGGCGGGCCGCTTCTTTTAACAGACGGTCATAAGCTTCTCCCTCTACCATAGGCTTTGTTCTCTCAATTTCCAGAAGCTTTTGAAATTCTGCCTCACTGATGGAACGCTGATCTGCGGGAAGATGTCTCCGATAAATATTCAGATCTTTATACTGCCCCTGTCCCGGCCGGTGATCCATCACTGACAGGAGATTTACGCACCCCTCTTCCATCATCTTTAACGCCTGGTCATAACATTCAAGGTTATCCAGCTCATAGCGCAGATGAAAGCGGTTGTGAATCATATGGGGACGGTTTTGTATCTTTTTAATTTCCTCTGCAAGCTTTCTGACACAGTCCGCTTTTCTGCATTCTTTTGCATCCCAGCTGCCGGAACGGTACATGGCAATGGAATGAAAAATAGTGGTAATTCCACAGGCTGCCAGTTCCCGCTCTGCACTCTCAAGAGCAGCACCAATCTCCATAAAAGCTGTAGATCTGGGCTGAACAAGCATTTCAATCATATCAGAATGAATGTCAATCAATCCCGGAAGGATAAAAGCGCCTTTTAAGTCTACAGTATTTTCCCCAGAAACTGTTTCTTCCGATTGGGAAGAGGGAATCACTTCCTGTATCAGTTCTCCGTCAAGAACCAGACTTCCGTGCACCACCTGATCCTCTGTTACGATATTTGCGTTATATAATATCTTTTTCATAATGCTTTGTTTCTCTCCTAGGTTTATAAAAGGGAATGCACCAGCTGCTGTGTATAACTGTGCTGGGGATCATCCAGAATCTGATCTGTCAGTCCCCGTTCAATAATCTGTCCGTCAAGCATCACAATGGTGCGGTCTGCCAGCATCCTGATAACCGCCAGATCATGGGAAACCAGCAGAATAGAGATATTAAATTCCTGTCTGATTTTCCGGATCAGATCTAAAACCTTAGCCTGCACCGACAAATCTAGTCCCGTTGTAACTTCATCCAGCAGCAGCACCGCCGGATTGTTGGCTAAAGCTTTTGAAATCTGCACTCTCTGCTGCATACCTCCGCTGAAGTTTTTCGGCGGCTCTTTCATACGCTCCGGAAGGATTTCCACTGCTTTTAACAGCATAAGCGCACGGTCTGTCATCCCCTGAAACTCCCGGTGTCCGGAGGCAATGAGCTTTTCTGCAATGTTGCCGGCGCTGGAATAATCCATGCGCAGCCCCAGCACAGGGTTCTGATAAACCATTCCCATAATGTGATTGCGGATATATTTTTTCTGCTGTAAATTCTGATGAAAGATATCTTCTTTCCCATCTTTATAGTTGCCAAGATAAGCCTCTCCTTTTGTAACCGGGAAGTCAAAATAAAGGCTCTTCATCATGGTTGACTTTCCGGAACCGGATTCTCCAACCACACCTAAAATCTCTCCGGGATATAATTCAAATCCCACATCTTTACACGCCCAGACTGTTTTACACTCCGGACATGTATTTTTATTTAACCTTCCGCCGCCGATACAGTGGGGACATCCATTTCCATACCGCACGGTCAGTCCCTTTACCCGTAACAATGGCTGTTCCTGATTGCTCATAAAAGACCTCTCCTTTTTCTGCAGAATCCCGTATCGCTGCATTCGTAATAGCGCTCATTTGTTTCCTCATCCACCAGCTCATCCAGAAAAACATTTTCTGCACCGCAGAGACGACAGGTTTTGCCTGAAAAGTCTTCTGTTTCAAAAGGCACATCATCAAATGCCATAGGGATTACTTTTGTGTGGGGAGGAATTGCATATATTTTTTTCTCTCTTCCGGCGCCAAACAGATACAGGGCGTCACTGTCATTTAACTTTGGCGTATCATATCTTGGAACCGGACTTGGATTCATAACATAACGGTCCTCCACAAATACCGGATATTCCGAACTGATGCCGATTTTACCGCACCGGATTAAATCCTCATACAGTGTCAGCCACATGGGGCTGTATTCGGCTTCCGCATGCATCTGTTTTGTTACCGCCTCCCTGGGTTCTACTACCCTTAAGGGCTCCGGGGTAGGAACCTGAAGAACCAGGATCTGATCTTCCCTCAGAGGGATTTCCGGAATTCTGTGACGGGTCTGAATCAATGTTGCCTCTTCAGAATCCGCAGTAAGTTCTACATCGGTGCAGGCAGATACAAACTTTTTTATATTTACTGCATTTACACTGTCATCACTTCCCTGGTCAATCACTTTTAACCGGTCATCTCTGCCAATAATAGACAAAGTAATCTGTATGCCTCCGGTTCCCCAGCCTCTTCCGATAGGAAGCTCCCTGCTTCCGAAAGGAACCTGATAACCAGGAATTGCAATGGCTTTTAACAGACTTCTTCGAATTTCCCGTTTGGAATTCTCATCCAGAAAAGCGAAATTATAATGTCGGCTGTCAATCATGTTTGTTCTCCTTCTTTCTGACACGGTCCAGTTTTGACTGGAAGGTTACGTAATGAGGAAGCTTTAAATGGGAAATAAATCCCTGCATCTCCAGGCAGTCTCCGTGTGTCAGCACAAATTCCTCGTCCTGAGAAGGCGCCCCGCCCACAGTATTTAAGCTGGCGTCTGCAATGGACATGGCAATGGCTTTGGTTTCATTTCTGCCAATCACACATCCGTAACCTCCGGAAAGTGTCAGCTGGTCAAATTCTTCGTCAGTTTCTGTATGACTGGGCCAGAGGGCTTCCACTTCTGTCAGATACAGTTCCCCGATGACGATGGTCTCCCCTTCCTCTAACGGATCCATAATCTCAATGCTCAGCCATCCGCTCCTAAGCTCGCTGACAGTGGGATGCACTGCACCGTATCCCCGCATGGCGCTGTAGGCAACACCCTCTAAAAATCCGGTTTCACTTCTTGTTAGAGTCTGAAGCCTTGCGCTTCTGGGAGCCGGAAACGTCAGTACATGAGTTGTTACATCAAATGGTTCCGAATCATCTTCCGATACTTCCTCTAAGACTCCATCTTTTCTTAAAATATCGTCTACTCTTGTGCAATAAATATCTTCTGCATTCCGTACCTCTTCCTGCCCGCACGCTTCGCCTTCATAACCTTTTATGTTATCCTCTTTGCCCTCAGCTTCGAAATTTTCTTTATCATCCATCAGAGAAAAATCAAGCATTCTGTGAGAATAGTCAAACGTCGGTCCAAGAATCTGTCCTCCGGGAATATCTTTAAAAGACGCTGAAATTCTCCGGCAGATTCTCATATCTTTACAGTCCTCCGGAAGGGAGTAATAGTCCCTTTTTAAGGTACTTCTATAAGCTCTCAGCAAAAATACTGCCTCTTCTGTACTTCCGCTGCTTTGTTTTAAGGCCAAAGCGGCATACTCTGGTGCATAAAGCCCAGCTTCACTCATAATCTGATCAATCAGATACGGCATATTTTCCAGAATATCTTCCACTAAGATTGGCCGTTTTGCCGCATGACAGTGTTTTAACAGCTTTAAAGACTGTTCAATGGCTGCCTCTCCGCCTTTTACTGCTACGTATGCCATAATTTAACACTCCTTTTTCTGCACTGCTTTTACTAATCTTGGTACTGCCATGAGATTTCCCTTGGAATCCGCAAAAATCAAATCAATACCGCAGGGATATTCAATGGCTGTCTCCTGACGGATTGCAAGAATTGTCTTAATATATTCTGTGGTCTTAAGCTCTTTGCTTTTCTGTATTCCGGGACCTGTCAGACAAAGGGTCTCCTCTCCTGACAACGCAGGACAGTATATGAGAAAAACTGCTGAATCCTGAGGATTTTCCAGCGTCCCCGTTTTTACTTTAAAAAACATGTTCCGTATAGACTCATAATTTAAGCTTCCGGTAAGGAATACAAAATCTGCCTCTTCCAGTTTTCCCCTTCTGCTTAAGGTTTCATCTAAAAGCGCCCGGGCAAAGCTTTCATCCTTTTCCACATAAAAGCTGACCTCATTGTCAAGCAGCGTACAGGAAAGGGCCAGAAGCTCTTTGTCTTTTCTTAAAAACCCCTGCGCTTCCCGGCTGATATTCTGAATCTTCCCGGGTTTTGCCATGACATCCATCAGCTTTCTGAAAATGCTCTGGGTATCATAAACAAAATCAAATGTATAGACCTGCTCCATGTCAGCTGCCTCCCATCGTATTGAAATTCACTCTGGATTTTAATACCTCACCGTTAAATCCAGCGCGCGCATTTTTTTGTTCCACTTCCAGTTTACAAATCTGCACTTCCAGCTCCTTGGCCAAAGGGATATTCCCCCGGAACGCTGCATCAATCACAGCTGCTGCAGTTACTTTCTCAAAGTCATCCCCCATCATTACAGAAAAGCCTCTGACTCCGTCCATTTCCACCATGCATTCACTGCACAGGGCCTCTCCAAGATAAAATCTTGTAGACGCAATAGGATCTTTCATCTGAATCATCGTCAGTGTTTTCTGTGGAGGGCGCAGGCTTTTTACGTTATGACTGGCGGTCACTAGTTCTGCAAGTTCTTTTACCTGACTGCAGCTGGCTGCAGCCAGAATTTTGGAATATTTTTTTCTTTCCATGTTTTCGAAACTTCCTCCCGTTTCTTTAAATTCCTTATTTACACTAACATTCTTTTTTTCACCCTTCTATCGGGTTTCCGTTAAAGTTTGGTTATATTCCCTGCAGTGGGTCTAAAGCCTGATGATCAGCGGTTTTTCAGCCATTTCTTTTGGAAAATAAAAAAGAAAATGCCTGAAACCGGACACTTTTTATGTCTCATTTCAAACATTTTCTTTTTGATTTTTTTACGTATTTTTATCTTTTCTGTCCGGAAAATCTCTCCAATACTTCCGGTTTACGTTCTCAGTTTAAAAGTTTTATAAGCCAGCTTATACACCAGAATACTGGCCAGAATACAATAGGCCACACAGAAAACAATCGTCATGATTCCAAACACAAAGGTGGGCATTCTTACCTGCATCAGCACCACGCATACCAGATAGGTGGCCCAGACCGCAGCCTGATACGTACTGCTTTTTGTCTCTGTCCCTGCATTATAAGGCTGCAGCAGATAGTAACAGGTGAGATAATGCACGGAAAAGAAAACACTCATGGCCAGAATGGAAACAGACAGTATTACATAATTCCACGGATGCTCCGTGCCGCCGGAAAGGTACAAAAGAACCGGAAGGGCCGCCGCTATAATAACTGCGGGTATCAGATTCATCTTTACAAGCTCTCTTAAACGAATCTGAAATAATTTTAAAATAAACTTCGGCTCCTTATAAAAAGAATAGGTGAGCATACTGTGGTCACAGTTCATAAACAGAGCTCTGGTAAATGTCAGTCCCCGGTTTACCAGATACATAATAATGGCAAAATAAGGCAGAAACGTCATAAGAATTTTATTCATTCCTGCTTTCACTTCTCCGTTCATCATCATAAGAAAACCGATTCCAAGAGCTGCAAACAAGCAGACCGCCGCCATTTTACTTACAGGCTTCCAGAGAATTTTCTGGTGGCGCCTGATAAATAACTCATTGAAATATTCAAATCCGCTTTTATTGCTTGTGATGTTCGTATCCTGACTGATGGCCTTTCGGCTTTGATCACGAACCAGCTTCTCCCTTGTATTGGTAACTCCCTGCCGCTTCTGAGCCAAAATCTGTTTGTACATTTCCGAAAAAGAGGAAAAATCCCTGATATACCGGACAGACACAAAAGCACTGATAAAAAACACCAGGCAGGCAGTCAAAAAGAAATACCGGTTTCCCGCAGTTACACCGATACAGGGAA
Source organism: Brotonthovivens ammoniilytica (assembly GCF_025566885.1). Classification (NCBI taxonomy): domain Bacteria; kingdom Bacillati; phylum Bacillota; class Clostridia; order Lachnospirales; family Lachnospiraceae; genus Brotonthovivens; species Brotonthovivens ammoniilytica. The sequence goes on from NZ_JAOQJQ010000001.1 coordinate 776,574, forward strand.
GTCCATATGCGGCCGCCAGCAGTACTCCTGCCAGGATCCAGATCTGTTTTAGCGGCAGGTTTTCATTGGTGGTATCCCCGGTTCTGTCATATTTTCGCAGGGTGATCTGTATCACAGTCACCTTGACCGCCGATGCAAAAAACACAGCCAGAATCAAAATCCAGTATGGAAGCCCCAGCATCCGTCCAAACAACAGCATAAATGTGAGAAAACCTATGATCAGTTTTCCTATTTCGTACATATAGTTGGAAAGCGTATATTTTCCGGCATCCATCCGCATCAGCACCATTGCATAATACTTATCATTGGTGGGATTAAACATATAGGTATTTAAAAATCCCCCAATGATTGTCAGACAGAAAAAAATATGGAGAAAACTCTCCCCTTTGGGTCCCTCATATAAAAATACCGGAGCAAATACTAAAAATCCCAGGTACAGGCCCTTAAATAAAAACAGAGAAACAATTTCCCATAAAATACTTAACACATTTCCAAGAATTTTCAGGCCTCTGTTTTGATACAAAGTCTGGGGAAGCAGCCGTCTGATTCCCGGAAACTGCTTCAGCGAATAAATAATACTGTTAACACGGTAAGTATTTTTCAGGCGGAAAGAAATACAGAATGATTTAAACATGCTCTTCCTCCTTCAGCGCCTGAATAATCTTATCCTTAAACTCTGTCTGATTCAGATTTTCCTTGTCAATCTCTTCTAGTTTCCCATGATTTAAAATCACAATTTCATCGCATAAATCTAAAGCCAGCTCCATAATGTGAGTGGAAAAAATGATAATCCGCTGCTTTTTAAGGGTCTTTAACATCTGCTTCATCTCTTCCGCCACCACAACATCCAGTGAGGTCAGCGGCTCATCTAAAAGCAGAATATTGGGCTGTGCCACAATATTAATCAGCATCTGCATTTTATTTTTCATACCGTGGGAATAATCCTTTAACAGTTTATCTCTGTCCCCGTGCTCAATATTCATAAACTCAAAGTATTCATCCAGCGGCCTGATATTTTTTATACTTTTCTCATTGATTTCTATAAAAAATTTTAGAAATTCTCTTGCTGTTAAAAATTCCGGTACCGACGGGGTGGATAATACATATCCCATATCAGAGGAAATAACATCCCGCTCTCTTTCATCCTCACGGATAAAAAATCTGCCGCCATCCATCTTTAAATCCCGGTTTAAACAGTTAAATAATGTAGTCTTTCCCGCACCGTTTCGTCCCAGCAGACCATAGATCTTACCGCTTTCAAAGGAAAAGGTAATATCCTTTAACACCTCTTTCTTTTCAAACTTCTTTTCCAGTGACTCAATCACAAATTCCATACTTCCTCCTGATATATAAAAAGAATGTGCAAAGCATATTCTCCGCCTGCGACGGGTTGCTTTTACGACATGGTTCCATTCCGCCGCAGTGCGATCCACAGCGGAGCATTTTTTGCTCTATAGGAATCGGTACTTCCTATAGAGTAAAAAATAAAGCTGTCCTCTGCATGTTCCTGCGCAAAGGACAGCTTCTTATGAAACTTATCATAAAGCAATCTGTGCTGTCTGTCCAGAAAATCAATTGGTAAATCCCTGAAAATATTACAAACTTAAGAAAAAATCAATAGATTAACTGTTTTTCATATTTTGTTGTTTTTTCTGCTTTACGATAACCAGACATACTGCAAGGGCACCGGCCGCACTCAGGAAATATAAAACACTTCTGCTTTCATCTCCGGTCTTTACCTGTTTTGTTCCCTCCGAAGAAGCCTTAGGTTCTGCATTTGGCTCTTCTTTACCCGGTTCTGACGGTTCCCCTGGCTTATCCGGTTCCCGCTGAGGCGCCTCCCCTTTGGGATTTGCCACAACATCATACACCCACTGATCTTTTCCTTCCACAGAAGGAATCTCAACAAGGAATGGAGATACTGTACCGTATTGCGCCTTGTCGCTCTGGCAGACCAGATACAGATCCTGCGCAAGGTCCAAAAACGCTGCCCTGCCGTCTGTTTTGGTGGTTTCTTCCAGATATGCAATATTCATTTTTTCAGCTTTTTTCTGCAGATTTTCGGCTAGCTGCCGCATTTCCCCTGCAGAAGATTTATCAGCTTGTGCAAGCTCTTCCTGTGCATTAAGTTCAGACACTTTATAGATCCGGAAGCCAACCTCTGATTTCACAGTGCCAATATCATTGAGTTCAACGGTAATGCTTCCTGTCCGGTTTTTATCATATTCTGCCGCAGATACTTTTGTATCCCCTGCCATGCTTCCAATGATAATCAGGGCGGTCAGCACTGCTGTGAACCATCTCTTTCTTTTTAACAGCCTCACACCGGTCTCCTCTCTTTTTTCGACAGACCGTTACATCATAAAAACGGTTATCTTTTCTTTCTTTTTGGCAGATATAAGAATACCACAGTTCCAATTAATCCTGCAAGAGACACAAGCAGTACCAGCTGTCCTGTCTCCCTTTTTCCCTGTGTCTGCCTGTCTGTATCCTGCTTCTCTTCCAGAGGGATTCTGTGCCCTCTCACCAGATACCTGTGAGAATTTACTCCGTAGGGTGTGCAGGTTACAAGAGTCACGTAATCTTTTCCTTTTTCGATCTTAAGCTCATTTGTATCCTCAGGCTCTACAATCCGGATCTGGTCCACTTCATAGAGCAGCTCTTCTCCAAGCACAAACAAAGAGAACTGATCCTTTTTCTGAAGCTGATCAAGGTCAGTAAACAGCAGTTTTGAGGGCAGCCCGTTATGGGCTGAAATCACTGCATGGGTGCTCTTTCCCCCCACCGGCAGGGAGGAGCCTTCAAGATGTCCAGCCCCCGCTTCTAGAACCCTGGCGGAAGTTCCGTGATAAACAGGCAGGGATACTTTTATGGCAGGAATCTCCACATAAGCCATAATTCCGCTTCCATCGGGATTTAACAGTTCTTCATAAGATGCATCTGCATCTTCGGATTTTGAAAATGCATCCAAAAGGGTTGTCTGGCTGTCTGCAAGTTTCTGATTATAGTCTGCAGCCTTCTGGATGAAACTCTTTGTCTCAGCTTCCGTTAAATTTGAAAGCTTCGTCTTATAGGTTGTGATTACCGTACTCTGTGTACGCTGATTCACCAGCTGACTGAGAAAAGGATAATTCAAAACAGCCAGACCGGCGGCAATACACAAAAGCAACATCCATTTTCTCTTCTGATGTTTCATCATCTGCTTCTCCTTTGGCCTGCTTTTTTTCTTTTTTTGAATTTCCTGTTTCTTCTTCTGCAATATACCTGATATGAGATCAGAATAACGAAAAGCAGTGCAGCGCCTGCCATAATTCCCCAGACATACTGCCGCATCCACTGGCTTCCCTCTCTTTTTACAAGATCCTCTGACACTTCTTTTGCTTCCTCATAGGGGATTCTGCTTCCCCGCACCAGCAGCCGGTGGGAATTAACACCGTAAGGAGTACAGGTGACAAGAGTTACATAATCCTGCTCAGCCTGAATTATCAGATCGCTGACATTCTCCGGTTCCACCACTTTGATCTGATCAACTTCATAGGCAAGGGTATCATCCAGCACATGGACAAAAAACACATCCCCCTCTTTCATAAGCTCCAGATCCGTAAACAGTTTTTTCCCGGGAAGCCCTGTATGAGCGGACAGCACTGCATGTGTTCCCTTACCGCCCACAGGCAGGGAGCTGTTCTCCAAATGCCCTGCCCCTGCCTCTAACGAACGGGCTCCTGTTCCGTGATAGATTCCAAGATTCAGCTTTAGCACCGGTATCTCCAGATATCCCATAATCCCGGTCCCTTCCAGATTCAGAAGGGATTCATAGCTTTCTTCCTCTTCTTTTGCAAAGGCTTCCGGATCAAAGGGATCTGATAATATCACCCGGCTTTCCAAAAGAGCTTTATTATAGGCCTGGGCCTGCTCTTTTTCCTGCTCTCTCTTATTTCCTGACAGCTCCTGATTCTGCCTGTTATAGATCTGAATCTCATGGTCCTGTTGATTTTCATACAGATAATTACTGATAAAGGGGTACGATACAAAGCCTGCGCCTGCTGCAATAATCAGAATACTGATCAGCGTTCTGACAGGTTTTTTCATAGCCGGACGCCTATCTTCTCTTTCTGCTTGCCGCAAAGTAGAAGCCGCCTCCTGCCGCAATAATCAGAATACCTGCCACGGCAAAGATTGCCGCCCCCCGGCCTCCGGTAGATGGAAGTCTAAATCCCGATGTATTATTCACTGTAAATGCAACGTTAACAGCCGGGTCTGACGCTGCATCCACTCTGGCATCTTCTCCGTTGACAGTTCCTTCTGTTAATGTTCCCCATCCAGCGTCAGCATCTCCATCTTTATTTGTAAATGCAGTAAGCTTAATTTCAATGGGATCTTTTACCAGATGATATCCTTCGGCAGTATCTGTTTCTTTTAAGTACAAGGTTGTCGTGTCCGCCGGAAATCCATTCAGTATAAAAGTACTGTCAGTCCCAGGCTTTATAATATTTGAAGTTCCGCCCGGTACATAGCTGCCAGGTGTTCCCTCTGTCACTTCAGATACATTAAAAGCTTGCTTACAGGCTTTATCCCGATACAGCGCAAAGGTAACCTCTGCTGCATTTGTATCATTTTGCTGATCATCAAATACTTTGATTCCTTCTAGGGAGAAAATATATTCTTTTACTCCATCCCAGTCTGTTGTAACCTCTGCATTCCCATTGGCAGCAAAAATCAGTCTGGACTGGTTGGGATTCCCTGCTGTTCCAACAACAGCATGCTGATTCACTTCTGCCGTATAATCCACATAAACTTTCTTGTTCGTATCATTGCTTTTTGAAAGCGTTGTCAATTTAGCAAGTCCTGCATTCGTAAAGGTAATAGTAATTTGGGTGCCTTTTTCATCTTTTGTATCCTTTACCTTATAATCAGTTCCATACGTATAAACAGCGCCCTGGCTGTCAGTCACTTCCATACCGGATGCATCATTTGTAAAGGTCAGTCCTTTGCTTAACTGATCTTCAATTACATATTTCTCAATTTTAACATCAGCATCATCTGCTGAATGCTTAAGATCAATGACGCCGTTTGTCAGACGGAAAACCACGGTATCTCCGATATTTGTATTATCGTTATCCACCAGTTTATCTTTGGAATCATTCAGATCATCTGCTCCGTAAACAATCTTTTTCTCTGAATCGGCAGTTCCTGTCTCATTTTTTGCCCTGGCCTCCACAAGCGCTGACCATGTCTTATCTGCTTCATTATAAATAGGGGCTGACACCACGTACGGATACTGGGTTCTGGTAATCGTAACAGGCTTTCCATCTACCTGTGCATCTGATACATCAGTTTCAACAACCAGGTAGAGACCAAAGTCTTCTCCGTCGAATGTAACCACTCCAGAATTGTTAGTCTTTTCTTTACGAAGTCCGGCATAATCCTGGAGCTGGTGCGACGTCATCTTTTGCAATGCCTCATTAATCTTTTTGTAATCTTTGACATACTTATAATCACTGTCTGTACCATCCCATACAATACCGGTCAATAACTTTGCCAGTTCATTCTCTATTCCATATACCATCGTCGTGGTACTGCCCTTTTGCATCTGAGCCATAATTCCAACTTGTGTGATACCAAATTCTACACCTTCTACAGGTTTGGCATTATTCTCAAAACTATTTCCATCTACATTCGATATCCTTTTTGTTATTTGAATTTCAGCATCCTTTGCTCCATTCATTCCGGGCAGGGATTCATAATACGCCTGATCCACAGGTGTAATCGTTACATTTGTCTGATCATCGTCCGGAGCGGCAAATGCCGTCAGACTTCCGATACTCAGCAGAGCCGCTGCACTAAGCGCCAGCAGTCTCCGAAACCACTTTTTCTTCATCTCATATCCTCCTCATTGGACCTCATATCTGTCCTCTTTTCTGCCGGGAAACTCTGCCGCCCTTTCCGGCAGAGCTCCTGCAGATATTTGCTTATTACTTATGATTTACGCCGTTTTTTTCGGTACTTTCCTTCCTTTTGCCAGATATAAAATCCACTAGCTGCCACTGCAACTGCCAGTGCTCCCATTCCCGGCCAGAAGAAACCTGTACCGCTGGTATTAGGCATATGGAACACTTTGTTATTCTCCACCGTAAGCGTAAGCTCCAGATAATAATATTTTCCCTTAACCCGCCGCCATGGTTCTGAATTTACTGTTCTGATAGCAGTTTCATAAGGAATCTCAATGCCTTCAACAGGCTCTGAGAGAACATTATAGCCGTCTTTTGCAGCAAGCTCGGTAATCTGGTATTCCCGGCCATTAGCCCCAAGGTACAGACCGTCAAAAACTGCCTCACCGTTTGCATCGGTGGTAACCGTTCCAGGAACCTCCTGTCCATTTACTAAAACCCCTGTTACAAGGTCAGCATTACTGCACACCGTATCATCCAGCACCTGATACTCAGTCCCTTCCGGACTTCCTTTTTCTCTCCATTTCAGCTGGAAGGTCACGCCTGATAACGCTTTCCCCTTCTCATCTGTTTTCTGAATGGTGATTTTCCCCTGAAGTCTGTTGGTTACTGTCAGCTCTGGTATTTGATCCGGTTTTGTTTCCGGGGTTGTAATGGAAAACTGCCCCTTGCCGGATGATGTCATCGTTAAAAGATTGTCCTGATTCTCTCCGGTGATTTCATAATTTTTCAGAGCATCCGGTGAGGTTTCCTCTCCTTTTACACCGCTTTCTGTAACTAGATATTGTCCCTCTCTGACCAGGTTGTAAATCACTGCATACTGGCCGTCTTTTAAGGTAAAGGATGCCGCGCCTCCGCTGCTCATATCCAGAGTTCCCTCTCCTGTGCCATCCTGTATTGCTGTACCGCCGGCATCATATTTCACGTAATAAGCCTTGACCCTGGAACGCTGGTCTTTGGGCTTAATGGTAAAGATAAATTCTTCATCCAGACCGCCAGTTTCAGCCGATTTTGCTATTTTAAGCTTCGTCCTGTCATTGGTAATTGTATAAGGACTATCCTTGGTTCCATCAGCAGTTCCAAACAGGAACACATAAGGATCATTTTCTGTTCCTGTTCCGCTTTCAACCTCTTCCGGATAGGTATTGTCTGTGACCTCAACGACTCTGTACTGTGTTTTATTATCTTTTAATTTAGAGCCCGGCATTACTTCCGGCGCCTTCCACAGAGCCTTCCAGGCCTCATACTCATAATAGGGTTTTGTGGTATCCGTATCCTGCTCGCCGTTTAACACCACTTTTGCTTTCGGGCTAAAGTCCGTCCAGGTGCCCTGAGCACTGCCATCATCTTTTAAATATTGAAGCATCAGTGTTACATCCGGATAGGAAGCAGAAACCTGTATCTCATCCGTTTTCCATTCTTTCTCAGCATAAACCTCTGTTTCTTTCATGGTGTTGGTAACTGCTGTGGCATAATCAGAATCACTGTTTACAACTTTTCCTGTCTCGGTCTTAATAGCCTCGGCTCCGTCTGTCACCACTGACCCATAGGCAGTATTAAAAGTATCATTATCCTGCAGGATATCTTGTTCTTTTACACCATTAGAAGTATCCGCTCCTGCCTGTAATTCCCGGGCCCGGTACTCATATTCCACTTTCCTTGCCGTGTTATCAGCCCCAATTACAAAGTCATATTGCGGAAGAGCCTCTACAATCACCCGGCCGCTGTCGGTACTGTTTCCCAGCTGTAATGTCCGTACCAGATCTGTGGCCTTGCCTTCTTTATCATAAGATTTTACAATTTCCCAGGCATTATCATCTGTGCTTCCTTTTTCACGTCTCTGAACCACAAATTTCACTACAGAATTTCCGTTTTCCTGCGGTCTTGTGTTAAAAGCATTATGGCTGTCATTTTTCCAGATCTTCCAGATTTCCAGTTTCACCGTGGGCAGTACATTTCTTACCCAGCTGCCGGTAACAGTTACCTGATCAAAAAGCCCAATCGCCCCTTCCAGGGTATACTCCGGGGTATCCTTTGCCATATCCACACCATATTTCTGTGTATAAATCAGCGTATCCTGGCCGCCAGAATTTTTATAATACTCTGCCTGAGTTTCTACCACACGGTATTTGATTTTAACAATACTATCCTGGGTTATTCCAAGATCAGCAGCTTCCTGCTCTGCTTTCACCGCCGTTAATAAATTACTGAAAGCTGCATTTCCCCAGTTACTTGCGTTTGGCAGAATAAAGTTAGGACCAATTGTTTTCTGGATAGGATCTGGAATTAAATCCTTATCCGAAGTTATCTTTTCTAACAGCTTATCTGCCGCAAACCAGTTTGACTTCTGATCTTTATCAAGGGTTCCATCCGCCACCACTCCGTCCACTCTGGCCTGGAGCTGGAAGGTAACTTTCATCTTGTATCCCAGATAATCAGATTTCAAACCATCCGTTGAATCTTTCGGAACCCATTTTTTGTATCCGATGCTGCTTGTAAGCAGAGAGTTTTTCAGATCAGGCATCTGAATTGTACTATCGGTGACAGTACCGGATTGCACCACTTCCTGCTTTTCATACCTGTAGTAGCTTGACCAGGGTTCACTCAGAATTTCCTTCACAGTATATTTCCAGGGATTTCCGTTGGGAGAATATTGTTCCAGTTCCGTGTCATCCTTGCCTGTTATGGTATATGTCCAGTTATTTTTATTGTCAGGATCCTGCTCCCATACTACTTCGTACTCATCCTCAGCCAGTTTTTGCTTAGGAATCGCATTGCCGGACCCCTGGGCAGCTGCCTCACGGGACACCTCAAGGGTAATAGCATTCTTATCAATATCCGGACGCAGTCCTGCATCGTCATCCCGGTCGTTCCATACCTTTTTGCCCTCTAGTTTTACTGTATCTGCTTTTCTTGTGTTCTTATAGGTAATATCCGGTGTTTCTGTATCATCTTTTGACGCTTCTAAAAGCAGATCTTCATTTGGATTTTCCAGATCAGCAGGAGGGGTATAAGACGCTGTTACCTGATCCTCACTCAGATCACCTCTTCCTGCAAATACTTCATATCCGCCCTTTAGCTTATCCATATTTTCATTAATTGCGTACTGATATTTCGTCCCATTTGGAGCGTAAATCAAAAGATTCGGGAAGGTTGCCCAAGCAGTGCCGTCTCCATCCTCCAGCATGGCAGCAGTAATTGTCTGAGTGACGCTGTAGGAAGTATCCCGGCAAAGCTTTCCGGCATTATCCTTATAATATCTTGTAAGAGTAAAGGATACTTCAGGATATTTTTCTCCTTTGGCAAAGTCTCTGCCAAGCTCCACAATCTTCTTTACTGTAAGATTTCCTTTTTCACTGTTGTATCCGTTGGTGATGGTGGACCCTGAAATTTCCGAATTATAAATCTCTTCAGCTGTAACAGTGCTTCCATCCTCTTTTGTTAATTTTATCTCTTCTTTGATGTAGTAGCTGTAAAGCCGGCCGTTTTCATCATACTGCTGAAGGCGTTTTGCATCTTTCTCATCTCCGCCACAGGTAACCTCAAGCTTTCCATCTGTAATCTTATTTTTGTTTTCCCCTTCATATTCAAGAGCAAAACGATAGGAACCGCTGCTATCTTTTTCCCAGTTCTGAATGGTTACCCAGGCAACTTTCTCATCCGTCCCTGAACCACTTAGATCTTTCCTGTATAAAGAAAAGGTAACTTCCGGCAGCTGGGCATCCGGGAATCCACTTGGGATCAGTCTCCAGAGCTTCACACCGTTAAAAATAACATCCTCCTGTATCTTGTTTACAAAGGTTCCGTTTTCTTTCAGCAGCCATGTACTATTAGTGTTATCCAGCGGAATAACATAATCCTCGTCCTTATAAGAGTCCTTTGGACCTTCTGTCTCGGAGCCAACCTCCACATACGTGGTACCGTCTGCGGGATACAGATAGGCAGGCATTAAATAGTCAAAGGTTTCTCTGGAAATATTTACGTTTTCCTTGGCATAGTAATCAATCTCATAGCCCCACCGATCATACTTGGGCAGGCCTTTCAGCGTAATATCCCATACCTCATCATCACCGGCATTTTCATTACGGCTCCATTCATAATCTTTATAATATGATTTTAACACCACCTCAGTCCTGTCATCTTTATTGTCATGAAGCCTCTGATAAAGATCCAGGGAAAGATCCGGCCGTTCTCCCAGCTGATTCCGGTAATCATCCTGCCAGTGCTTGTGGAAGGTAACATCCTTGGTGCCGCTGATACTGTTGTGAAGCTGGAAGGTCTGTGTATCATGGGTATGCTGTTCACCGGTTACATAAGGGGTGGATTCCATAGTCGCATTATAGATAATCTTTGGATTCTTTTTCTTAAAATCTGCAAAGGTTTCCACCGTATCGTCCTCATAAATAACTACCTCTTCCACTGTATAATGGACCGCCTGCCCGTACTGGGTATATTTCGGGAGATTATAAAAATAATAGTTTGTACTCTCCTTAGCGGTATCGGTATCAATCTTCTGAATCGCAGAGGCTTTCTCTAATGTTTCGGTCTGATCATCCGAATCCTCTCCATCCTGCTGTTCTGCCGGTTTCATAATCTGGTATGCCCCGTCACCGATATCTACCGTATTATCTTTATAATTTATCGCGTCTTCATTATCTGTACAGACCAGACGTACTCCAAGGGAAGCGCCTTGTTCTTCAAGCAGATTTAAAAATTCTTCTCTTGTATCGCCCTCTCCGTCACGCCAGTCCTTAGTAACCGTAAGATCAATAATTCCAAGCCGCTGATTGGTTACGGTATAGAATTTATTATTCTCCAGCTGCCGGATCGAATATCTCTGAAGGTATAAATGCTGGTCTGTGTCAAACTCCTTATGAAACTCCGTTAATGTTCCAAAACCAGATTCTTTAAAATCAGATTCTTCTAAATTTCCATCTTCCGAACCAATCGCAGCGCCATTCCCATTTTCTTGTGTTTCATTCTCTGCATTTATTTCCTTTAATTCCTGATAAATAGTTTCCAGCTCTTCATCTGTATATGAGATCTTAACCGTACGATCCGGATCCTGTATATTCTGCACTTCGGTTTCCACCACAACCAGATCTTCCTCTTTTACATTCTGAGGAATTCCTACTTCCTTCCACCAGAAATCCTATTCGGTAATCTTTACATGGTCAGCGCCAGCTACAGGGATAAACTGCTTCTCTCCCTTTCTCTCATAAACGGTAAAATATACATCTCCCCGGTGCTGCACATCACTGTCATCCATCCACATTTTTTTCACATAGATTGAGCTGCCTCCTACAGGCGCATTGATAATGGTAGTCATATACGTATCATCTTTAAACTCTGTGGAATATCTGGCAACGTATCCGCTGACTCCTGCAGTTTCCAGGACTACATAAGAAAACTCATGACCGCCGCTGCCGTACTTTGGAAGTCCCTCAACGGATAAATGCCATGGCTGATCCTCATAATAGGTAACGGTATAGAGGCCTCCTTCGCCTTCATCCAGCTTTACCTCAAAGGTTTTCGGTTCATCCGTCTTTCCGTCCAGCTTTATAACGGGTCCAGTCTCTACAACATTGGTCAGATGATCCTGGCGGTACAGCTGCAGGGATATCTCGGCATTTTCGGGCGGGTCCACCGGATTTTCGTCTTTATCCTGCCATTTCTTTGTCACCTCATAGTCGATGGTATCTGACATCCTGTTTTTTACAGGTGTCGTATATGTTTTCTCTTCCTCATTAAAAATTGTCTCTCCATATTCAGGAGTATAGGACACCTCTGTACCGGCCTGGGTCAATGTTATCTTTCCGGTATCCGGATCCAGTAAATTCGTCGTACTGTCCTTTCCCTGATATACTGCTGTTTCTACCCACCGGTATTCCAGTTCATAACCGTCATAATCGTATTTATCAGAAGAAACTTCTCCCGTTTGGGACAGCTGCTCCGCCGAAAAGTCTTTCAGGGTTACAGTCACCGGTTTTCCGTTTTTCATAACCGTTCCCCAGCTGCCCTTTGGCTCCTCACTTACCCGGGACTGCAGAGTCATTACCACGCGGACGTCCTGAAACTCATCCTGGAAAGACGCAGCCTCCCAGCTCTTTTCTACTTTTGTTTTCACTTTATCACTGAGCTGATTAACAATGGTTCCGCCGTTATAAATGCTGGTATCTGCAGCCGGCCGCGTGGTCTGTCCATCGGGAAGTATATCCTTTAAGGATAAGGTTCCGTCTTCATTTTTTACCACTTCACCATAAAGCTTATTGTAAGAGGCGGCTCCTGATGTGGATTTTACAACCTCTCTTGCAAAATAAATATATTCATATCCTTCCGGATCATATTTGGGAAGTTTTTCATCCCCAAGCAGCGCATTTCCCTTTTCCAATCCGGGAAGTTCCCTGCCATCCTCATTCTTACCTTCCTGAAAATCAATGGTAAACTCATCCGCATTCCATTTGCTGCTGTCCATGGTGAGAATCACGATTTCTCCATTTTTATTCTGCACCGGAGAGGCATGCTGATAATCTTCTCCGTCTTTTTTCGTATAACGCCACAGCTGGAACTCAAGATCCGGACGTTTCTCTTGGGCATCCTCTTCCACGCCGGTATCTCCCCAGCTTTTATGACCGGTATATTCGGCGGTACCACTGAGGGTCAGGATAACCTGTCCTCCGTTATAAACCTTATCTGTCACCGTTCCCACGTTGGCTACTTTATCATTTTCATAGCTGATTTTCAGAGAGTCTTCCTTTTCAAGACCGTCAATCCCTGTGATAATATCTTTTTGTTCTACAGCTTCTGTTCTTCCCACATAATATTGATTCACCGTTCCGTCTGCCCGGTAAATTGGAATATCTTTAATGGTCAGTGTATATATGGTTTCTTCATTTGGTCCTGTCCCGGCCACTGCAAACTCCACCTGAACCGAATCCAGCAGTTCCTTTAAAGTCAGGGATTCCCACTCTGAGTCATCTCCACGGTTATACTTCCAGTAATAGGAAAACGTATTTAAAATCTCCTCTTCCAGACCTTCTATTTCTGCTTTATCATCCCCGCTTCTCTGCACAATCTGAACCGTAAAATCTTGAGTTTTTACATAATACCAGCCCTTGGGAACATCCTCATCCTCTGAATCCATTTCATTCATATAATAATATTGATCCGGCGCCTTTTGCGGGGGCATCAGCTCCCACTGAAAAGTTACATCGTTTTCCGTTTCCGGGTCTTCAGGATTTAAAAACATACTTCCTTTTTCCGGAAGAATACCAGGATTCACTGACAATCTATAGTGTCCGGTACCTCCTGCATCGCTTACTTCTATTAACTCTTCTGGTTTTACGCCAAGCCGTTCTGCCAGCACCTTTACAGAAATCTCTTCCTGAAACGTAGTTCCGCCATCAGCTGTTACAGTTGCTTTTATTTTCGCATTTTCGATATAAAACTCTTGAAACTTGTCCTTACCGGGTCTGTTCTGGGGGTTATTGTTATCCACCCAGTACACTTCCTGAGTCAGGGCATCCTTCTTTGTATCGTTCTCATCAAAAGTAATTTCTTTTCCGCCTACCGTAATGGAAGGTTTTTCCTCTTCCTCGGACTTTGTCTCTGTCTTCTCTGTTTTCTTTAAAGAAGCTTTGGCTGCTGCTTCCTTTTTCTCTTCCTTATTATTATCTGCTTTATCCTTATCTTCCCTGTTTTCTTTTGCCGGGAGAATCAGAGAAAGCTTTTTTTCTGTTCCGTCACTGGATGTTGCCAGAACCCAGTCTGCCGCTTTTTCCTGCTCATCCAAAGCTTTGCTTTCCACACGCACAGACAGATTCATGCGCATAAAAACAGAAGAAATATCTTCCAGCTCAGATATTCCCTTTTTTAATGTAACTTCCACTTTCTGATTCTTTACTGTATATTCTGCTGCTGAAATATCCTTGCACTGGGCTTTTTTATCTCCAAAACCACTGATGCTGCCGATCTCAACCGGGACAGGATTCTTTGTATCTTCTATATAAAATAACTCTTCTGGAATCCGGAAGGAAAATGTATCCCCTTCCAGCACTGCCTCACTCTCCGGCAGCTGCTCAAAATACGCATCTACCTTCATCTGATACCAGAGATCTTCCCCGGAGGGTTCAAAATCTGCCAGAGTATAATTAAGCTCTCTTAACTGGCTGAAATCCTTCGCCTCACGGATTTCCTCCTCTTTGGTCTCCTGCTTATCCTCCGGCGTATTTTCCTGTGTATCCTTAGTTTCTTCCTCCGAAAGTTCTGTTTCCTTCGTTATATCCTTTATCTCTTCAGACTGAACATCCAAAGGGTTCTCCGCCTGTACATAAAGATTTACGCCGGCCATAGTCACAATTATGGCAAATACCAGAAATACAGATATGACTCGCTTCCACCTGATATAGAAATGCTTTCCTTTTTTGTCTGACTTTCTATCCTTCATAATTGCCTCCCTCTTTCTCAATTACAAATTTTTATTATATAGAAACTTTCTGTCAGCTGCAGTGCAGTCCCACAAAGTGTTTTTATACTATAGAATGCTGTTCCCTATGCTGTAAAACTTCAGTATTCTTTAAACTTTTATGATAATCTCAATCCTTAAAAACATCATTCCAAGTAATTTTCTGTTTTCAGTATAGCAAATCCCTAAATTTTTTACAATTAATCCGGGCATATTTTATATCATAAATCCCTAATTTTTTTACTTTTATTTTACTTCCATTTTATTAGCCAAAAACAAAATCCAAAATTTTTACTATTATTTTATTGAGTTAATTGTATTTTTTTTGTTTCTTAATTTATGTACTTGACAATTCTATTTTTTTATAACAAAAAAGAATGTGCAAAGCACATTCTCCGCCTAGGGCAGGCTGCGCAAGCAACATGATTCCACTCTGCCGCAGTGCGATCAAAAGCGGAGCGTTTTTTTGCTCTATAGGAATCGGCACTTTTAGCTTTATCACAACATGGTATTTCCTATAGAGTAAAAAAGAATACTGCCGTGGCAGGATTCTCCGCCTGGGGCGGGCTGCGCAAGCAACATGACTCCATTCCGCCGCAGTGCGATCCACAGCGGAGCGTTTTTTTTTGCTCTATAGGAATCGGTACTTTTCAGCTTTATCACAACATAGTATTTCCTATAGAGTAAAAAAAAGAAGACGTTCATCCAATCTGGAATTATCGTCTTCTTAATTTAATAAAAACTGTATTCTCTTTTACATTATTTATTTGCTCTTTTTCTCCCCGGGGGCAGACCTATTTATATATCATTGCCTTCCGCCGGATGACTTTGCATTTTAATCTGTTTATTCAGTTTCTTTATCTCCGGAATCATAAAGAGCGCCACAATTCCGGCAGAAGCGGCATCTGCAATTGGTGCAGAGTAAAGAATCCCATTCAGTCCCATAAAAATCGGCAGAATAATAATCAGCGGAATTAACAAAAGCAGCTGTCTTAACATAGAAAGCAGAGATGCCTTCATTGGCTGGCCGGTGGCCTGAAAATAAGTGGTAGATACAATCTGAAAGCCCGCACAGAAGATACAGAACAGATAAATCTTCAGGCAGTTCACGGCAAATTGTGTAAATTCATTACTTTCATTTCCAAAAATACTAATAATCTGCTCCGGCATTGTCTGACAGACAATCCATCCTGCAAAGATTAACAAACTTGCAAATACTACAGCCAGAAGATAGGTTTTTCGGATCCGCTCGTATTTTTGAGCTCCCCGGTTAAATCCAAGAATGGGCTGGGTCCCAATGCCTACTCCAATTCCGAATGCTCCCATAATCATGGCAATTTTCATAACAATTCCCATGGCGCTTAAAGCCACATCCCCGCCGATGGCACTCTCATTGCCGTAATGAACCAGCGAATTATTCATCACCACCTGCATAATACAGGCTACAGACTGGGTAATTCCGGAGGAAATACCCAGCACTAAAAATTTCCGGATTCTGTTTCCATTTAACTTCATATATTGTTTGTGAAGCCTCATGTGAATGGGCTTTTTGCTTTTACGTACAAAATAAGCAGTAAGCACAACTGCCGATATAATCTGAGATGTAATTGTGGCTACCGCCGCTCCCTTCACGCCCCAGTGAAAGACAAAAATATAAATGGGATCCAAAACTGTATTTAAGGCAGCTCCAATCAGCATTCCATACATGGACATTCTTGGATGCCCATCCGTTCTTGCGAGATTTGATAATACAATGCCGATGAGGTTAAAAGGAGTCCCCAAAAGTATAATAGCTGTATAGTCTTTTGCATAAGGCATTACATTTTCTGTGGCTCCAAACAGCGTCAAAATCGGCTCTAAAAAAATCAAACCAGCTATCATCAGCACAATTCCAATAATAATGGTAAACAAAAATGCATTGTTTAGCGTCCGCTCAGCTTCCTCCTCCTTCTTTTCCCCAAGGCGGATTGCAGCATATGCGCTGCTTCCGGCGCCAATCAGCGTACCAAAAGCAAGTAAAATTGTCATAATCGGAAATGCAACAGTTGTAGCGGCATTTCCAAGATACCCTACCCCCTGTCCGATAAAAATCTGATCTACGATATTATAAATAGAGTTAATCAAACAGGATACAATAGCCGGCACAGAAAATGTAACCAGCAGCTTTCCAACCGGTTTATAACCCAGCGGATTTTTTTCCTTTATTTCCTGCGTCTGCCCAGCAGACGTCTGTGTTACTGCTTCTGACATATCATCTCTCCCCTTTCTTTTTCTTCTGCTGTTTCTTTTAAAGTCAGACATGACATTTTAGCCATGCGTTCCATCTGATTGGTAAACTGGCAGATCTCTTCTTCTGTAAAATCTGACAGCAGATTCTGTTTCCATCTGCTTTTAATCGTATAGATTTCTTTAATAACCGGTTCTGCCGCCTCTGTGATGTATAAATGCTTCACTCTTTTATCTTTCTCGTCAGTAACAGCATTTACATATCCCAGTTCCAGAAGTTTTTGAACGGATTTTGTTACAGTTCCTTTGTCAAATTTACCAAGCCGGGCCAGATCATACATGGTAATCCCCGCCTTCTCATAAATAGAAGTCAGGAAAAAATGCTGTCCGCTTCCGATCTGATACTTCTTCAGGCACAAATCCAGATATTTTCCAAAATTTCTCCAGATAATAGACATATACTGCAGAAAACTAATTTTTATTTCACTCATAGCTTCCTTCCTTTAAATAGTTGAGTATTCAACTTCTTTTATACAGAACTTATCTTACCTCCAAAAAGTTGAGTTGTCAACTATTTTTTCTCTTGAAATTTTTCCAAAAAACAAAAAAAAAGATGTCCTGACAGGGACGCGCTCCAGGCATACAGATCAGTTTCTCATACCTCATGGAACGCTTCCTTTAGAACATCTTTTTTCTAATTAATTTTCAATTGCAATGTAGTCATCGGGAATTTTTACATTCAGTGTCTGACACATTTCCGAATTATATTTTTTCGTAAACTTCGGGGCATTCTGGATAGGCATTGTTGAAATATCCTCTTTTCCTTCTAAAATATCCGCCGCCATCTGCCCGGTCTCATACCCCAGATCATATGCATCCAGACACAAGGTCGCCACGCCGCAGCCTCTGCAGATTGTTTCGCTGCCGGTAAATACAGGTACTTTTGTATCCAGACAAATATTTTTTATAATACCGGTATTCGCTCCTACCGTATTATCGGTAGGTGTATAAATAACATCCGATTCTTTGGCAGCTTTTGTTACTACCGCCGCTAAATCGTTGCTGTCTGAAAAGGTATATTCCTGACACTGATATCCCATTCCTTCTAAATACTTTGAGATTTCCTCTACCTGGGATTTGGCATTGATTTCTGCTGAGCAATAAAGGACTCCGATCTTTTTTTCATCCGGAAATAATTCTTTTATCATATCAGCCTGCTGGTCTAAGGGTGAAACATCTGACGTACCGGAGATATTCCCTCCCACCGTACCATCAAACTCTTTCAAATCCAGGGCCAAAGCGTAATCTGTTACACAGGTGCCAAGAATGGGAATGGTATCTGTTCCTGCCGCTGCCGCCTGCAGAGCCGGTGTTCCGTTGGCCATAATCAGGTCCACATCGTTGGATACAAAACTATTAACAATTACCGAACAGGTATTAGAATCACTCTGGGCATTCTGCACCTGAATGGACACCTTATCTCCCATTCTGTCTTTCACCGCATCCCGAAACCCTTCTGTGGCGGCATCTAAATCTTCGTGCTGTACAAGCTGACAGACCCCGATGGTAAATTCAGCGTCATCTTCCGTCTGCTGTTCTGATAATTTTCGCCCTGTCTGATCTGCTTGTTTTTTTGTTCCAGTATTTTCTGAATTTGTGCAGGCTGATAATCCCATTACCAGTCCTGTCATCAGCAGTAAAGCAATCATTTTTTTCATCATAGATTTCTCCTCTCAGACGACTTTCCCGGAAAATAAAGAATGTGCAAAGCACATTCTCCGCCTGCGGCGGGTCGCTTTTGCGACATGACTCCACTCCGCCGCAGTACGATCCACAGCGGAGCGTTTTTTTGCTCTATAGGAATCGGTACTTTTCAGCTTTATCACAACACAATATTTCCTATAGAGAAATAAAAACGTTCCCGGAAAAGGAACGTTTTTAAATGCATACTCCCCGAAGAGAATATCATATTTACAGCGGATTCTGCACATCTGCCAAAGCCAAAGTACAGTATCTGCTCACAGCCGTATTGTCGTCTTCTTTTCCTGTCAGTTACCATCCCAGCCACTTTCAGCTTGCTGATGGTCCTTATAAGTCAAGTTGTTTTTTAAATTGAATATTCCCTGTCAGCATTTGCTTTCAGATTATATTCTTTTATTATATAGAAATCTATTCCTAAAAATCAAGTACAATATTTTAAGATTCTTCTGAAACTCTTTTACGGTTTCATATTCCGGCAAATTGACTGCCGTCAGGCAAGAAAAGGAAGCACTGTTAAAATAATAGCCACAACAAATGATGTAATTGTTGTATTTAAAACAGTCGTAATAAACACATATTTATATGATTTGTTCATTGGAACATCCGTTACACTTGTTGCAACGGCAAATCCCGGATTTGTGGGCAGGGTATCAAGGGTCTGGCTGGAAAATACTGCCACCCGGTGCAGAGCATTCATATTAATTCCCATTTGAGCAAAGGACTCTGACAAATACGGAAGTGTTGCATTTAATCCCGCCGGGCCGGAGCCGGACGCTCCGGTTAAAAGAGCAATGCAGATAATCACTTTAAATAATCCCGGTATCTGCATATGTACCAGTCCTTCCGTAATGGAAGGAAATACCGGTGATGCTGCGACCACGGCTCCAAGAGCTCCAAGGGCTCCTACCTGCAAAAGCAGTTCCGCCGCCTGCTTAGGAACCGGATTTAAAAGCTCCTTTAATCCGCCTCCTCCTTTATTTTTATACGAGATTTATCCGATATTTGTACTATCTTATATTTCTTCTGCCATAATTCCTTTCCATTTTCATTCCTTCATCTATCATCCATGGCAGTATCTCCTTTTGAATCACCAGGGGATATGCTACATAGCTTCCCCCCGGCGCTAAAAGATCATAGGTCCGCCGCACTTCCCTGCGTACCTCCTCCTCTGTTACGCCTTTTTTATCCAGGATTCCCTGATTATCAAAGCCTCCGCAGAAGGTAATGCGATGCTGATACTTATCTTTCAGTTCTCTTAATGGATTGGTAATCTGCAGCGGATCAATGGCATCCACTCCCATCTCCACAAGCTGATCAAAAATAGGGGCTATATATCCGCAGGAATGATGTTCATAGAGCATCCCCGCTTCATGAGCAGCATCAATCACTTTTTGCAGGTTATCCTTAAAAAACTCTTCCCACATATCTACAGACATCAGCATCTGCTCATTGGCTCCATAATCATCATGGGCATTTAAAATGTCCGGCTTCCAGTACTTCCCGATAATTTTAATACACTCAATTTTGTAATTGCAGATGGCATCCAGCAGTTCTTTGTAGGCTTCCGGTTCTTCATACATGGCTATTAACGCATCTTCAAATCCCATTAACTCATGGCTTCGTTCAAATATTCCGTTAATCAGCATGACCATTGTCAATTTGTTCTCACGATCCCAGTTTTTGGTATCCTTTCCGGCCTCTTTTTCCCAGTCAATCTGTGAAAGATCCGGAAAAGCCACCTGCTCCCGCCATTTTGTAACATCTGTAATTACTTTTTTATCCGGAGTATCAATCACCATGCTTGCACGCTGCTGTGGAACATATTCCCAGTAAGTTCCAAACCAGTCGTATCCGGTTCCCTCACTTCCATCCGGGTTCACAGGACGTTCTTTCATGGCCGGAATTAATGTAAAATCAAAATCCGTCAAA
This sequence comes from Brotonthovivens ammoniilytica, assembly GCF_025566885.1. Classification (NCBI taxonomy): domain Bacteria; kingdom Bacillati; phylum Bacillota; class Clostridia; order Lachnospirales; family Lachnospiraceae; genus Brotonthovivens; species Brotonthovivens ammoniilytica. The sequence goes on from NZ_JAOQJQ010000001.1 coordinate 796,902, forward strand.
AGATTTAATACTTTTCCGATATCTTCATGATCCCTGTAAACCCGCAGTAATTCCTCGTGTCGACTCACTTCATATCTCCTTTCTGATTTGTTAAATTTATTATAAAAGCAATATATATGCATGTAAAATATAAAAAAGCCGGAAATCTATATCATTTTTGATATAATCTTTCCGACTATCATAGTATGATTCGCTTTTATAGAATAATTCTTAAGCTGTCACCCCATCCGTTTTTGAATCTCTGTAATCAGAACGCTGACTGCCACATTCTGCGTTTCCGATTTCCATCCAAGCATAACTGTGTGTCTGGTTTCCATTGGAATAAACAACAGCTTTTCATCAAACACATATCTGGTCCATTCATCACAAATCAAAACCCCCTGACCCAATTCCACACTGTTAATGGCTGATTCCAGACTATTCACATATTTTATCTGCGGAATAAAGCCGTAAGGTTCACAAAATGTCCGGATCTGCGTTCCAAGAGCCATGGTCCCGTCCTCATCCATAACAAAAAACTGTTCTTTTTTGAAATCTCTTGGAACAGGTGTCCCATTTTTACACCATTGATCTTTCCTGCATAAAATCCCTCTCACAATTTCCGTTACTCTTTCTTTGCGGATCCCCCGTCTCTGATTTAAAATCCCCTCAATTCCGAAAACAAGATCTATTTCATCTCTGTCAAGCTTCTCCAAAAGCTCTCTGCGATTGCAGGCTTCCATACGTATATCCATATTCGGATACTCTTTCTTAAAATCCCAGACCAGTTCATACAACAGCTCTGAGACCTTCCAGCCTTCCATGTATCCGATCCTGATATTTCCAAGACGATTGGAATGAAGATTTCTGGCGTGAAAAGAAACCTCCCGGTATGCCAGCTGTGTTCTTCGAAAAAAATCATAATATTCTTTTCCCGCCTCCGTTAAGCACACCTGCTTTCCAGTACGTTCAAACAGCTGCACCCCCAGCTCCGCTTCCAGTTTTAAAACGCTGCGGCTTAAATTGGGCTGGGATACATAGCCCTTTTCCGCTGCTTTACTGAAATTTTTTTCTTCCGCTACCAGCAGAAAATTTTTAATCTGTGACTCGTTCATCCTGTTCTCCTGACAGCAGCCTTCTATCTGCTTTTACACCTTTCTGACAGCTCAATTGCCAGAACAGCCATTATATAAGGGAGCAGACCATGGCTCGTTTCTAGTTCCAGCGTATATATCCGCATGTCTGCTCCTTTAACTGAGACACCCGCCAGCTTTTTCTGATTCTCATCAAATATGGTATACCCTCCCGGAAATGCCGCCTGCTTTCTCTTTTCAATGGTCCATATGACATTATCTGAAGCAAACTGAAGCTTCCAGAAAGGAAACTCCTTTCGGACTGTTCCTAACAAAACCTCTCCTGCCCAAAGCAGAAATGTCTGATCTTCCTTTCTTCCCTCTTTGATGGATAAATCTTCTTTCACTGATCCCAAAAATATATTCTGACTGTCATATATTTCCAAACATTCTTTTATTACAGACTGCTCTCTGGCCACATAAAGCAATAGTCCTGTATCGTCATAAACGTCACAGGTAACAAAGCCGGAAATAAGTCTCGACGTTAGAAACAATTTCATGTTTTATCCTCACTCTTACTTACGTATAGCTCTAAACCTTTTAAAGTCCTGCCACCGGACCAAAATATTCAGATACTGCAAAAATTCTACTTTTTTCAAACAAAAAAATTATATCGAAAAAAAAGATAACTATCAATGGGATTTTTTATGTAATCTCAAAGACGTTCAATAACTTTTTATTTTATTTCCCTAAAAAAGAAAAAGGGACCGCTGTCATACAGGTGATCTCTCATCTGCTTTGCAGCAGTCCTTCTTCTGTTCATTACCCTGCCCCCGTATATAGAACATATTTAGATAGGATGGGACTTATTTTCTCAGAGACTTTTCCGAAAGCTATATCATGGATGCTGAGGTTCTTACTATCTGCGGCTGCAGAAAAGAGATGACGGTGAAGTTTAAATTAGAAATGTAGATCTACATTTATTTTAACACGATACCTCTTGTTTGTCATCTATTAATTCATATTTTTAGTTATTAGTTTTATTTTTCTCTGATAGATCAGATAGTAAACAGCACCCAATACTGCCACAACTAATTCCGTAATGGGGCAGGCCAGCCATACCCCGGTCATCCCACAGGCTTTTTCCAGTACAACAGCCACTGGAATAATTAAAACAATTCCTCGAAGAACAGATAAAATATGCGCAGGCACCGCCCTCTCTACAGAAGTGAAAAACGTTGCAAGAACAATATTGTATCCCATAAACAAAGAAGCTGTAAAATACAGTTTTAATCCCTTAACCGCAATTTCCTGCAACCCCAAAAGATGCTCACTGTTAAAAGCAGATACAATAGGCTGGGCAAAGATTACGAATAAACTATATACCAGACAGGATATCACAGCCATAGTAATCATGGCATATCTTCGCACAGCAAACAGCTGGGCGTTTTTTTGTTTTCCATGAAAACTGCTGATCAGAGGCTGAATCCCCTGGGCAATTCCTGTATATACAGCAGCCAGCACTAAAGACAGATTGGCAATGACACCGTAAGCTGCCACCCCGGTATTTCCTTCCAGCTTTAAAATCATCGTGTTCAGTGTAATCATAACAATACCCGATGACAGCTGAGCCACAAGGGAGGGAAATCCCAGAGCCGCCGTCTGCCCTACAATAACGCCGCTGATTTTTGTTTTCTTAAAATGAAAGGTATTTTTCTTTCGAATCCAGTGGGGAAGCATCATAACCATACTGATCACCGGCGAAAGACCCGTAGCAAAAACAGCGCCGAAAATCCCCATTTCCATAGGAAATATAAAAATATAATCCAGAACAATATTGGCAAAACTTCCGGTGAGCATAGCAGCCATGGACAGCTGAGGACTTTCATCGTTTCTTACAAAGCAAAGAAAAACATCGTTGAAAATAAAAGCCGGCGCAAAAATTAACAGCCATCTTAGATACGTCTCTGTCATCTGTAATGTATCTGCATCTGCTCCAAGAAGACCGGCCAGATCACCAGCCAGAAAAAGGCCTGCCAGAAAAAATACTGCTGAAGCTGCAGCGGCAAAATAAATGCTGTTTGTATAAATCCGGTGAACCTCTTCCTTTTTTCTCTGGCTTTTGCAGATTGAAAACCTTGTAGCTGCTCCCATTCCAACCATCAGACCGGTCCCGTGAATAAAATTGTAGACAGGAATAGCAAGATTTAATGCTGTCAGCCCATCAGCCCCCAATCCCTTAGAAACAAAAAAAGTATCTGCCAGAATGTAGCAGGATACTCCCAGTGTTCCAAACACACTGAATATGGTATAGCGGATAAATTCCGAAAAACAAGATTTCTGATTCATATTTCTCACTTCCTGTATGTATTTTATAAAAGAAAACTGGCCGCAGAAGCCATCCTTTATGAAAAAAAGCGCCAGATATTCCTATCTTCAAAGGCCTAACGATAGAAACACTGACGCAAAAACTGATTACCCGGCGGCAACAGCTGTCATTGATATTTTTTAAACTTTAGCATACGAATTCTAAAAAGTCAATCTGTTCAAGTCTTGCCCTCGCAAGACTTGGTGCGCGATTTGGGTCAGCTTTGCTGACAATATTCTATTCCGAATTGCTGCACATCCTCGCGGAGCGCATATCAGATGAGGGATTGACACACGCCACTGATACTTACTTGTTACTCACCGCCTATAGAGGCGGGAGTTATCCCTCATCTGATATAATCCAGTACTCCACGGATATCTCTTACTACTGCATCTGCTCCGGCATCTTTAAATTTCCTCTTAGCTGCAGCCAGCCGTTCTTCTTTTTCTGCTTCTGTCAAAGCTTCAAACTCATCCTGATGAAGTCCCATAACTGAGCTTCCTTCCAGTATTCCAATGGTAAACATTCCAGCATTTTTTCCTTCCAGAATGTCAGATACCGTATCCCCTGCCTTGATGGCCTTTGCTGCTGAGGATACCTGCAGTGCTTCCAGATTTTTAAAAATCATGTAAGGATAAGGACGTCCCATTCCATTTACAGCATCCGGGCTGAACCAGCAGTCAGGTGCATAGCCAAGCTCTTCTGCCTTTGGTACCACAACATTCATCATAACATCGGTATACCCGGTTGTAGAACCAATTTTAATTCCCATTTCTCTGATTTTGTTTACGGTTTCTATTACATAGGGTTTTGGAGCCGCAAACTGATCCAGAATTTTTAATAAAGCCGGCTCGAACCGCGCATAAAGAGCATCTGCATCGGAATCCTGAGGCGCCTTCCCGTACTTTTTTGTCCAGCATTCCTTAATTCTTGGCATTTCAAGCATTGTCCGGATGTGATCCCATTTTAACATACCCATTGGCTCTCTGACTTCTTCCATGGAAGGTTCCATACCTGCCTCTGTAAATACTTCCATAAATGCCTGTACCGGTGCAAAACAGCCGTAATCTACAGTTGTTCCTGCCCAGTCAAAAATGACTGCTTCTATCTTTTTGCTCATTGTTCATTCTCCTGTCTGATTTTTTATAATATTACACTACATAGAATTTTTCTTACCTGTTCTGTACACAGCTCACTATTCTGCTTTCCTGCTTTCGAAAAATTCTTTAAATATCTCACACAATTTTTCAATGTCTTCTTTATAAATCTCACCGATATTTCCAATCCGGAACGTATCTGCATCCGTAACTTTTCCCGGATAAATAGCATAGCCTCTGCTTTTTACATATTCATACATCTCCGGAAAGGAAAAACTGCTTTGTTCCGGATAAAAGAAGGTTGTAATAATGGGACCCTGGTATTCTCCACCGATATAAGAGCGGATACCCATTTCCTTCATTTTCTGAATCAGAAGATGGTTATTATCATAATACCGTTTTGACCTGGCAGGGATTCCCCCCTCTTCTTCTAATTCTTCCAGAGCTTTTGCAAAAGCCAGCACCGTATGCGTTGGAGATGTAAAACGCCACTTTCCGTCTTTTTCCATAGTCTTCCACTGATCATAAAGATCTAATGACAGGCTTCTTGCCTTCCCTTCACTCTCCATTAATTTCTTGCGATTACAGATAATAAAGGAAAATCCCGGTACTCCCTGGATACATTTGTTGGCACTGCTGATAAGAAAATCAATACCCAGGCCTCCCACTTCAATATCTACCCCGGCAAAGCTGGACATGGCATCTACAATCATTGTTTTTCCCGCCGCTTTTACTTCCTTTGTAATAGAAGCAATGTCATTTAAAATTCCGGATGTGGTCTCACTGTGAACCATTGCCACATGGGTAATGGCCGGATCTTCTGCAAGAATCTCAGCTGTTTTTTCTGCTGAAGGAACCTGATCATATACTTCCTGGTATACAGTATAATTAATTTTTGCGTGCTGGCAAATACTGATCATACGTTCCCCGTATGCCCCGTTAACAATAATCAGCAGTTTATCATTTTGGCCAATTACACTGGTTAAAACAGACTCTACCCCAAAGCTTCCGCTTCCCTGCATTAAGACTGCAGTGTATTCTTCCTCTGATACATGAGCAAGTTTTAATAATTCTTTTCGAATTTTCTGTGTAATCTGCTTATAATCATCATCCCAGGTACAATGATCTACCAGCATTTCTTTTTTTACACTGTGGGATGTGGTCAGCGGACCAGGTGTCAGTAATTTGTAATGAATCATGTTTTTTACCTCTTTTTCTCTATGAATCTAAAAATTTATTGTTTACAATTTTCGGACAACTGCTGATGCTTTTTCAGCAGTTCTGCGGTCAGGGGTTCCTGAAATGTTTTCGGATAGGCTGACTGGAAAATTTTATCCACAGTTTCACCCTGATATAATGGATTCGGATATATTTCTTTCAGTTTTTCTCTTCCCTTTTTAACAATACATTCCGCCATCTCCATAGCTTTTTTGCTTCTTTCGTCTCCTTTATCTACAACCGCCACGGATTCCGTCAGGGAAAAATTTCCTTCTATTGGATCTATATAGTCAACGGGCAGTCCGTCTTTTTTATCCGCCACCGCCTGGTGCCTTAATCCAAAGCCAATGGCGACTTCACCGGAACGCACTTTTTTTAGAGGGCCTGAGCCGGAATCTTCCATATGCGGTCCGGCATTCTTATAAATCCCGGCGAGTACTTCCTTCGCCCCATCCTCCCCGTATTCACTGACCAGGGCCTGAATCATCAGCCAGGCAGTAGAGGAACTCTTTATATCTGTCACAGATATTTCTCCTGCATAAACCGGATCTGCCAGATCTTTTAAGGATTCCGGAACGGGAAGATTTTTTTCTTCCATTACTTTTGTGTTAAAAATGATGACGCCTTCCTGTGAAGTAACAGGCCGGTAAAAATCCGGCGCCTCACTTAACGTTTCGGCTTCAAAGGTAAGATCTGCAAACATCTGATTCTGCTGCTGGGCGCTCTCCAGGTAAAAGGAACTCATTGTTACCAGGTCGGCCTCAATATTTTTTCCTTCCGCTAAGAGCTTTCCTCCAAGCTCTGAGGTTCCAAAGGTCTGGAAAATATACTGATCCTGATACCCGTTCTGGTCTAGTGTCTCTTTCATCGCTTCCACAGCCTCATCGTCTGCATTGGAATAAATAACTACTTTCTGGCTGCTTTGTGAGCCTCCCGGAAAAACTGCAAAGCCTATGACTGCTGCTGCCAGAATACAGACTGCTGCGATTCCGGCTGCCTTTGTCCTCTTCTTTTTTTCTTTTCCGGTGCTTGTTCCTGCTTTTCTTCCCCGTTCTGCCAGCATCCGGAACAAAAGCTTTGCCACAATATTTGTCACTAAGATACAGAGAGACAAAACAAAGATCTCATTAAATTCTGCAAAATGCTGCAGCTCTTTTATTTTTGCCGTAATCACCATGGTTCTGGCCCCTGAAATAAAGATCACGGCACTGACGGTTACCATGGCATTTACAAAATAGTAGCTGAACACTTCAATCAGTGTTGGCAGCGCATTAGGTGTAACAACCCGCAAGATCGTTTTCATCCAGTTATCACCCATAAGCATGGCTGTTGTCTCCCAGGAACTGTTCATTTTCTCCAGAGAGTTTTTCATCATAAGATACGGTGTGGAAAAATAATGCACAATATTACAGATAATAATCAGCGCAAAGGTATTTTGCAGCGGGCTGCCGGAAAACATCAGCATAAAAGCAATACCAATCACCATGCCCGGAATGGTATTGGTAACAAGGGCAATGCTTTCTATCATCTGTTTATATTTCTTTGGCATTCTGCTTCTGGCTGTAATTAATGCTGCACCGTACGCTGCCGCAGAACCGATCATTGCTGTAAGGGCCGCCACAATCACCGAATTTCTAAATACCCCGAACAAGGTACTGTCCCCAAAGACATTTTTTACATGTTTCAGGGTAAAGGTCATTTCATATGGCCATTCACTGACAAACGGTACCAGAAAGATCACAGAGAATACAATCAGGATGACAAAAATAATGCAAACCGAGGAAACCCCGCAGATTCCGTCTCTGATATGATTTTTCTGATTTTCCACAGGAGTGATTTTGCTGTAGCGGACATTGTATTTTTCCAGTATATGCAATAAAGCAATGCTGACAATGGAGGGCACAAGCATCACCAGAGCCACAACCGCCCCGTTATTAAAATTGGGAAGACTTCCAAGCATTTCGTCATATAAAACGGAAGCCACCACATCATACTGTCCGCCCACAGAGGCTGGAATGCCAAAGTCTGTAAAGGCCAGAAAGAAGCACTGGATAAAGGATGCCGCCAGCGTCCCTGTCAGCGGGCGCAAAATCGTAATTGCAAATGTCTGCAGACCTTTATCTCCCATTACCCGGGATACCACCATAAATTTTTTATCAATGTAACCCATGGTATTGTGAATCAGCAGAAACGATACCGGAAGCGTATAGATCACATACCCCAGCAGCAGGCCGCCAAAACCATAAATATCAAATATTTGTGTTCCCAGTATTCTGGTTATAAGCCCCTGTCTGCCAAAGGAATAAATAATGGCAAAACCATATGTAATGGTAGGCAGCAGCATGGGGAGCACTGCCAATACTTGAATCATTTTCTTGAAAAATCCGGGAATATTCGTATAGTGAAGGGTATAGGCAAGAAGAAAGGCAAGAAACGTGGTAATTGCCGCACTGCTTCCTGCCACTTTAAAACTGTTTCCCACCGCATTCCAAAATCCGCTCCCGGAAAACACCTGTGCATAATGCACCAGAATATTTCCGGTATCACTTTGAAAGGATTTCAGTAAAAGAGTTACTATCGGAACCGCCAAAAACCATATAAATAAAACGAGAACCGCTGTAAAAATCACTTTAACTTCCAAGTTCTTTTTCTGTTTCATATTCCCCACCACTTATGCCGTCTGACAGTGAAACAGTGAGAAAATATTGTTTCTCTTAATTTCCAGCTGATTTAGTATAAACTCACGGATAAAAGAATTATCGGGCCGGCTGATAATCTCTTCAGGTTTTGCATATTGTGAAATTTTTCCCTGATTGATAATCAGTACCCGGTCAGATAAGGTTAACGCCTCTTCCGGATCATGGGTTACGATAATGGTTGTCAGATGAAATTCTTTGGCAATGGTTTTGATCCGGTCTTTGATGGATTCCTTGATGACACCGTCTAAAGCGCTTAAAGGCTCATCCAGCAGCAGAATTTTGGGTTTCATCACCATAGTTCTTGCAATTGCAACTCTTTGTTTCTGCCCGCCGGAAAGCTGGGCAATCCCTTTGTCTAGATGTTCCCGAAGCCCCAGCAGATCAATAAGTTCATCCACTTCTTCTTTTGTAGAAATTCCGGGCTTATTTTTTAATCCGTAAATAATATTCTGATAAGCGTTGAGGTTTGGGAATAAGGCATAATCCTGAAATACAATATTAAATCCCCGCTGTTCCATAGGTACATCTGTCAGATCTTCTCCGTGATAAATAAGCCTGCCGCTGTCAATATCCGTAATACCAAGAATGAGATTTAACAGTGTCGTCTTGCCGCTTCCGGAAGGACCCAGAATTGAAACAATCTCTCCGTCCTCCACATCCAGACTGATATCATCTAAAATCACGTTTCCGTTATAAGACTTTTTAATATTTTTTAATTCCAGCATTTAAAAGCTCCTTCCCTGTCTCTTACCGATGCTTCCATTGCACATCAGCTTTTTACGTTCTATATCTGCTTAACATATTATGAATTATAAAAAATACAAAAGAACGCTTCTATCATGCTTCTATAAAATTTTTGTGAATCTTTCGTAAAGCTTGCGGCACAAATGTTAAATCCCAAAGTATCATAAAAAAGAATCCTGCCACAGCAGGATTCTCCGTCTGCGGCGGGTCGCTTTTGCGACATGACTCCACTCCGCCGCAGTGCCATCCACAGCAAAAAAGTGATGCAAAAACAAATGAGTTTCCATCTGTATTGCATCACTTTTTCATCTTAATTATATCTAACCTTTGTTATTACCTTTGCTTGTCAAGCTCCACCTGTCTGGTGCAGATCTGATTTAGCAGCTGTCTGTTATGACTCACTGCAATCAACCCAATCTGCCTTTCCTTTACTTCCTTTAAAAGGAAACCCCAGATCTGGCTCTGAGTGATTAAGTCAAGCATTGTTGTAATTTCGTCTGCCAGCAAAAATTTGGTTCCCTCTCCCAGGGCCCTGGCAATGCAGAACCTCTGCAGTTCTCCTCCGGAAAGCTCTGACGGGAAACGATTCAGCCAGTCTTTTTCTATTCCAAGAGCCTTTATCATACGTTCCTCTATCTGATCCCCTTCTTCCAGTACATCCCGCATTCGAAATCTTGGATTCACCGAAAGCTCCGGGTGCTGCCAGATCATCTGAACAGGACAATAGCTCCCATAAGAAGACAGCGTTTTGCCGTCCAGCAGAATTTCCCCCTGCTCCGGCTTTAAATAACCGGAAAGTAATTTGCACAATGTAGTTTTTCCGTATCCGCTGGGAGCCGTTAGCCCTACACGTTCTGAACTGTCTGCTGTAAAGCAGAAGTTATCCAGTATCATTCTTCCCTTTTTGGAATACTGATAAGAAATATTTTTAATTTCAAGTTTCATACGTTTCCCTTTTTATTCCGCGCAGAGACATCTCACCAGACCGCCGCGGACCATTCGATTCTGCACGTCTTTTTTGCAGTCTTCTTTCTGCATGCTGCACTGTTTTACGAAGGGGCATCCACGGGGTAATTCCTTAACATAAGGCTGATTTTCCTCTATAAACTGAAAACCATTTCTGGGCATTGCCCGCCAGAGGGCTTTTGTGTACGGATGTCTCAGCGTTTCTTCCTGTTCAAAGTCTTTTACCGAAGCTTCTTCGATGGTAGTGCCCGCATAAAATACAACAATCTTATCTACTGTTTCCAAAGCAAGCTCCAGATCATGGGTAATCACAAGCACAGCCGCCCCCTGAGCCGCCAGCTCTCGGAAATGTTCCATTGCTCTCTTTGCCGCTCTAAGATCCAGTCCCGGCGTTGGCTCATCTGCAATCACCAGCCGCGGACTTTCTATCATAGCAGTTGAAATCAGAACTCTCCGGTTCATACCCCCGGATAATTCAAAGGGATATAGAGTTTCCACCTCAGGTTTTAGATCATAGCGGTTAAAAATTTCCTGTAATTTCTTCTTTTTCGTCTTGCTTTTATCTCCTTTGCAGATCTGAGAGCCAATCTGCTTTAAGGGATTCAAATAGGAAATACTCTGTGGTACTATCACAATCTCACTGCCTCGAAGTTTTTTCAGCTTTTTCTCTGTAAGCTTTTCACCACAGTAGCTGATCTGTCCGCCCATAGATGCATTGTAAGGCAAAACCCCCATTACACCGTGAGCCAGCAGGCTCTTTCCAGAACCGCTGGAGCCTGCTACAGCAACCACCTCCCCGGCATGTACCTCTACATTCAAATCCCGGATCACAGGAAGCTCCACCTGACGCAGTCCCCTTTCGTATTGAGTAAATGTAATATTCATATGTTCAATCTTTAAAACCGGATGTTTCTTCATCTATCTTCACCTGCTTCTTATTTCGTTATTGATCACTACTCATGAAAACTTCCCGGATCCAGCAGTTTTCTTAAATTTTCTCCGCCTTTGAAAAATAAAAGAACCGTTACTACAAGAAAAATTCCCGGAAACAAAGCCAGCCACCACTCCCCGGTAATCAGATACCGCATGGATTCTGACAAAATATTTCCAATGGCCGGCTGATCAGAAGACAGCCCAAATCCCAGAAAGGTAATACTTGACTCATGCAGTATGGCGTGAGGAAATAAAAGAACCAATCCCACGACAAACTGTGGCAGCAGATGCGGCAGCAAATGTTTTTTTATAATATACCATCTGTTTTTGCCAAGCTTCCCGGCAATTAAAATATAAGGGCTTTCTTTTAACTGCAGCACTTCCGCCCGGATCAGCCTGGCCAGTGACGGCCAGTGTGTCAGGGCAACCCCCGCTACTACGCCGTACATTCCCCGTCCTAAAAACACGGAAATTAGTATTAAAAGCAGAATATGGGGGATTCCCATAATCAGATCTATAAGAAAAGAAATCACACAGTCCGCCGTCTTCCCAAAAAGAGCCGCCGCGATTCCAAGAAGAAGCGCCAGACAGGCACTGACACCTGCGGCTAAAATCCCAATAAAAATACTATTGGACAGCCCCTTTAATGTCCGTACCAGCATATCTCTTCCCAGCCAGTCCGTTCCGAATATAAATTCCTTACAGGGAGCCAGGTTTTTCCTGGAAAAATCCGTTATTTTTGCTGCATCTGTTCCCAGCACTCCAAAGATACATACTCCGGCCAGAAACCCGGCAGAACAGAGCACGCCAAATATTACCATTTGTCTCCGATTCCATCTTTTCATCTGAGAACGCCCCCTCTTCTGATCCTTGGATCAATGGTTCCATAAATCAGGTCCGCTGCCAGATTTCCGCCAAAAACAAAAACTGCACTTACAACGGTAATAGCCATCAAAAGAGGCAGATCACTGCCAAGTCCCGCTGCCACAGCCGCCTGCCCAAGTCCCGGATAAGAAAACACCTGCTCTACCAGTACAGAACCGCCGAATATTTCACTGATAGAAGCAAACTGCAAGGTCACAGCAGGAAGAAGAACATTTCGGAACCCGTTATTTTTAAACAGCTTCATTCCCTGTTCACCCCTCATTCTTGCAAACAGGACATACTCGCTTTCCATAATATCCGCCATTTTTTCTCTTGTATGAAGGGCAATGTTAGATACCCCGGTGATGCTTAGTGTTACTGCCGGCAGAACAGCATGATATATGCGGTCTAAAAAGGTCACCTGATCTGCTTCCACCCCAATAGGGACGCTCAATCCCATGGGAAAAATCTGCAGCCAGACGCCAAACACCAGAAGAAGCAGCAATGCCAGCCAGAATACCGGCGTGCTGGATATTACCATACAATATCCTTTGATCACTTTATCTATCAGTTTTCCCCTGTTCATACCGGCTGTAACTCCAAGTGCAAATCCGGCAATACCCGAAACAATCCATGCAATTACCATAATAAATAGAGAGTTTTTTAATTTCACACCGATAACTTCTGCTGCCGGCTGGCGGTACAGCAGAGATGTTCCCATATCCCCTCTGATAAAATCCTTTGCCCAGGACAAATACTGCTGTACCGGAGGCGTATTCGTCCCCCAATATTCTTCCAGCTTCTCTTTTTGTTCCCGGCTCATGCTTCCAAGGGCCGTCTGGCCTACATTTGCCTGCAGGGGATCAATGGGAGATGCCTTCATTAAGCCAAACGTAACAATACTGACGCATATCACAAGCAGAAACATTCGAATTATTTTTTTTATAAGATATACCGGCCTGTTTCTTTTCATGACTGCTCCTTTCATCATATCTCCCATGACTGTCCGCCCTTACATCTTCTGTTACTTTAAGCTGCAGAAAAAAGCTTTTAATCCCAGGACCACTGATCTACATTATTAATGATGGACCATCCATGCCCGTGAGGATGTATTTTCTGTTCCGCAATCTTTAATCCGTCTCTGACAAAATACAGATGTTCTACATTGCAAAGCCAGATCCAGGGAATATCCCCCTGCTGGGTTACTCCTGTGTTCTGGTCCCACTGGGCATTCTGCCAGAGCTTATAGGACTCCTCCAGACTGTCTGCGGCCAGCGCCGCATCCATATACTGATCTACAGATTCGCTGGCATAAGGGGACAGCTGGGCAAGTCCGGTATCCGAATCCGTATGATAAATGTTGTAAAGCTCCATGGGTGTGTGCGCTCCCCAGCCCCAGATCAGCGGCTCCGACTGAGCGCGGTCATAGGCGGTATCCCATCCCACGCCTTCTGTTTTTACTTCAATTCCAAGCTTCTTTAGCTGATTGGCTGTATCCTCCGCCAGAGCCTGGCGCACGGAATCCCCTGTGGAAAACATCAGAGTAAAGGAAGCTCGAACGCCGTCTTTTTGCCGGATACCGTCGGCGCCTGTTTTCCATCCTGCCTGATCTAACAGCTGCTCCGCCAGCTTTGGATCATACGAAACTTCACTGGCACTGTTGTACCACGGCATTTTATCGCAGACACTGTAGGCAGCGGTTCCATATCCATTTAACACATTTTCAATCATTTCCTCACGGTTGATTCCGATGTTGATAGCTCTGCGCACATTAATATCAGAGGTAAAAGCATTTCCGTATGTGACCCCGTCTTTTTCCACCGGTTCTACAGCCGGCAGATTAAATCCGCGGTTATCCACACTTTCTACTTCAAAAAGCTGATATCCGTTTAATTTCTGATCAGCATAGGAAGCCGCTGTATGAGCCACATCTGCCTGCCCTGCCATAGCTGCCGCCAGGGCCGCATCTTCTTCCATAAACAGTACCGTAACCTTCTTTATTTTGGGCTGTTCTCCATAATAATCCGGATTGGCCTCAAAAATCACCTGCTGGCCTTTATCCCACTGTTTCATAATATAGCGTCCGGAACCCACAGGATTCTGTCCATAGGCTTCACTGTATCCGTGCTCCGGCACAATCCCCACAACCGCCATAGTATAAGGCCAGATGGAAAACGGCCGCTCCATCTGAAATTCTACCGTCACATCATCTACTGCCACCGCCTGCTTTAACATTGTAAAATCATTAACGGAACTGTTCTTTTTGCAGTTATTATAAGTAAATGCCACATCTTCAGCCGTCAGAGGCTCACCGTCAGTAAACGTGACATCATCCCGGATTTTAACAGTCCAGGTAAGGCCATCCTTGCTGACACTGTAATCTGTGGCCAGATCTTTTCCAATTTTTAAGTCGGTGGTTGTTGTAGTCAATGTGCTTTGAATCAAAGGTTCGTGAACATGTTCCCCGGCGCCCCAGCCGTAAGCCGGATCAAACCCAGACTCCGGCTCTGACGTTGTTGGCATAGTAACTATAACCTCATTCTTTGCAGCAGCCTTCCCGGCGCCGTCTGTCTGATTTTTTTGCTGCCGGCCGCACCCTGCCAGCAATCCAGCTGCCAGCATCAGCGTACACATAATACTGAAAATCCTTAGTCTCATTTTCATCTTCCCCTTTCATCTGCTGTCAGTATATCATTGCAGATTTTACGCGGCAAGCCTCCCCGGCGGATACAAATTCCGAAATTGACATCATTATTTTTATCTACTATAATATTTTTTAGTGTCAGTCTGGTGCTGCATTTCTTTAAAAAATCCCAGAAAAACAAAATTTTCTGCTTTAGCAGCAAAAAACAGCACCCAAATATGGATGCTGTTTTTTATCTATGAAAAAATGCATTTCCTTACTGATTCTATTTAAACAAATAACTTAAAAGAAAGGACCTCCAATGAACTCTGTAGTCATTCATAAAAATACTATTAAAAGATATCTGTTTTTATGCCTTGCGCTTATTGTCATGGCTTTCGGGGTTGCTATGTCTATCAAAGCTAACCTTGGAACCTCACCTATTTCAAGCTTTCCCTTTGTGCTGAGTCTGCTTACACCGCTGTCAGTGGGAAAGGCTACCATTTTACTTCATTGTACTCTGATTGCTTTACAGATTCTGATTCTCCGCAGACGTTACCGCCCCGTTCAGCTGATACAGCTTCCGGTGGCTTTTCTTTTTGGTTATCTGACCGATTTTGCAGTCTGGGCCCTCCAGGGAGTTTCTTATACTGCTTACTGGCAGCAATGGCTCCTTTGTATTGCCGGCATTTTTCTGGTTGCCGCAGGCGTCAGCCTTGAGGTAACAGCTGACGCCGTAACACTGGCCGGCGAAGGCTTTGTACTGGCAGTCTGCCAGGTGCTTCCCATTAAATTTGGAAATATGAAAGTTGCTTTTGACGTTACTCTGGTTGCCGTCTCCTGCCTTTTATCTGTTTTGTTTACTGCAAAGCTGCAGGGAGTCCGGGAAGGAACCGTTGCCGCTGCAGTTTTTGTAGGCCTTCTGGCCCGGCAGTTCAATAAACCGTTACATACCTGGTTTCAAAAACATCTGGCCTAAATGCCTTATGTGGATAAGGCAGTAAATATGCTGTTGTTATTTGATAAGCCAACTGTAATCCTTGCGACAGTCAAGGATATATTCTACATAGACCGTATCATCTTGAATCTGGTAGAGGACAAGATAACACTTTTCAATGAACATCTTATGATATTTATTTGGAGTGATATACAATTCCTCAAAGAAAGGGAAACGATGCGGCATTTGACACAAAGAACGCATTGCGGTCATAAGCTCTTTTTTCTTTGTCGCTGCTACCTGCTTATTGACCTGTGCCATAAAGCGGATATGCGTTCCTAACATTCTTTTTGCTCTGTCAGAAACAATTACTTTATACCTGCTGTTTGATACCATACGCTATCCCTCTGCAATCACTTCATCAAGATAAGCGTCTAATTCATCAAGCGTACAGCCGCATCTTCCTGCAAGCCTATCTTCCTCTACAGCAAGCAGTTCCTCACGGAGCTTCAGCATTTTTTCCCTGCGGTTGTAGGTTTCAATGTCCATAACCACTAAATCACCCTCACCGTTCTTGGTAAGAAAAATCGGTTCTTCGGTCTTTCGGCACAAATCGGCAATCTCGTTATAGTTCTGACGGATGGCTGCGGATGGACGAATATTCATAACGATACCTCCTTTGCTGACTTGGATAGTAGTATTCTATACATATTATATCCGTTTCATACAATGAAATCAACAGATTCAAAAAAGTTTACAAATACACCATTCTGAATCAACGCCAGACAGCCTGTTCCATATATAAAGATCAGATCATTCCTTTACTGATTTCCTCTGGGAGTACAGGGGGAAAATACCTGTCCTGAACCGGAATCAGACGTTTCACCTTTTTACACCTGTGCAATCTTATGGGGATTTAAAATATTTTTAGGGTCAAATGCCTGTTTAATTTTGTTCATCAATTGAAGATCAACGGATGGCAGAGACTCTTTTAAATATTGTTTTTTCGCATAACCAATGCCATGTTCTCCGGACACCTGGCCGCCTAGTTCTTTTGCTTTTTCATATGCTTTGTCCATGGCTTCGTTTAAGCGGTTCTCCCATTCCTGCTCATTTAACTGATCTTTTAAAATATAAGCATGAAGATTTCCGTCGCCTGCGTGGCCAAAGCTCTTAATCCTTATATTTACGTCCTTCTGAAGGTCATGCAGATATGTTACCATCTCATTGACACGGTTTCTTGGAACAACCACATCTACTTCATCCATATAAGTAGTTGAACCTTTGATTGCTTCCAGAAAAGCGCCCCTTGCTTTCCAGATAGACTCCTCTCTTTCTTCCGTATCGGAAATCAAAACATCTAATGCGCCCTGTTCTAAGCAAAGCTTTGCCACCTGATCATAGGTATTTTCGATTTCTTCTACTGAGTTTCCGTCAAACTTCAAAAGCAGATATGCATCCGCCTGATGATCCGGAAATGCCTTTCCAAGATATTTTTCCGCATCCATGATGACTTCTCTCTGCATAAACTCTATAGCAGTTGGAATTGATTTGGATTTTATAATTAACGGCACTGTATCAATGGCCTGCTCCAGGGTCGGGAATGGGATCAGAAGACTGATCACTTTCTTTGGCAGGGGCAGCAGTTTTAAAATTGCCTTTGTAATAAATCCAAGGGTTCCCTCAGAACCAATCATTAAATCTTTCAGGTCATAACCGGAGCTGTTTTTTACAACTTTTCCTCCAAATTCTGTAATGGTTCCGTCCGGAAGTACAACCTCTAGTCCACGGACATAGTCTCTTGTCACCCCGTATTTTACTGCACGCATTCCGCCGGCATTAGTGCTGATATTCCCGCCGATGGTAGCAGATTTTTCGCCCGGATCCGGCGGGTAAAAGAAGTCATGGTCTTCTACATAAGCTGACAGTTCCATTAAAAGGACTCCAGGTTCCACGGTAATGGTTAAGTTTTCCTCATCCAGTTCCAGAATCTGATTCATAAGACTAGAGTCAATCATAATGCCGTGTTCCATAGCGACAGAAGAACCTACCAGACCGGTTCCTGCGCCTCTTGGAGTAACCGGAATTGTATGTTCATAGGCATACTTCATAATTTTAGATATTTCTTCTGCACTTTTAGCCCTTACAACTACATCCGGATAACTGCTTGTTCCGCTTAATTCATCATGACTGTACTCCTCATTAATGTCACCATTTGTCAGAACACGCTCGTCATCTCCAATCACCTGTCTGATATATGTAATATCTTTTTCATCTACTTTTTTGTATCCCATGATTATGCCCCCTTCTTCTCTTTGATTTTGGCAATCAGCTGTGGAATGACTTCATAGAGGTCTCCGATCATACAGTAGTTGGCAGTTTTAAAAATCGGTGCTTTTGGATCTTTATTTATGGCAAAAATATTGTCTGAATGATTCATTCCCGCCACGAACTGAATGGCACCGGATACACCACAGGTAATAATCAATTTCGGTCTGACGGTCCTTCCGCTTAATCCAATCTGATATTTTGCATCCATAAAGCCTGCTTCAACCATCGGTCTGGTACATGCAACCTGTCCGCCAAGCTCATCCGCCAGTTCCTGGAGCATTTTCAAATCCTCTTCTTTTTTCAGTCCCCGCCCTGCAACCACAAGGACATCAGCGTTTTCAATAAACTGCTCCTTTGGTTTCTTTGCAATATCAAGCACATCTACATTGGTTTTCAGCTTTGCCGGATCTATCGTACAATCTATAATTTCACCATAAGCATCTTTCTGACGATTTGGCGCATTCATAATTTTATATCGAACGGTTGCCATCTGGGGCCGATGATTTGGGGTTTTAATATGAGCCATAATATTTCCGCCAAATGCAGGACGAATCTGAGAAAGATCTGTATTTTTATCCATTTCAAGAATCGTACAGTCTGCAGTCAGGCCAGTACGGACTCTTGCCGCAACCCTTGGCGCCAGCTGACGGCCCACCGTTGTAGCTCCTACAAGAATGGATGACGGTTTGATTTTCTCAATAAAATCCGCAAACGCTGCTGTATACGGTTCTATTTTGAAACGGTCAAGGGCCGGATCATCATATACGAATACTTTATCTGCCCCGTAATGCAAAATCTCCTCACTTTTATCACGGATACCGCTTCCCAGAAACAGAGCGTACACCGGCTGGTCTGATACCTCTGCCATTTCTTTTGCTTTTCCCAGCAGTTCGTAAGTAACCGGATGAATCACGCCGTCTACATGGTCTACATATACTGCGAGCCCCTTCCATGCACTTTTATCTATCTGAGGCTCTTTTTCATCATCTATATACTCTACCGCACCCTTAGGCCCTTTTTTCACACAAAGCCGGCACATCCGACAGGCAGCTGTAATTTCTACTTTTCCATTTACTTCTTCCATTGCGCCAAAAGGACAGATTTTCATCAATTCCTGCGCATTTGGTATTTTATCCTGATGAACAACTAATTTAGCCATATCTTTCCGTCCTCCTATACAAACTTCAATTCTACAATTTTGTGGAACAATTTCTCTGCCAATACTTCACCGGAATCATCCCACACCTCTTTTTTATCATTGGATTCCGGAGGAAAAATCTTCTCTACCTGAGTAGGAGAACCATTCAGTCCATAATGATTTTCATCTTTATCCACCATATCATCCAGAGACAGCACTTTGATTTCCCGGTCTTTGGATGCTGATTTCTTTACATAAGAAGGAAGCCTTGGCTGAAAAATATCTTTCTCTACAGTCAGCAGGCACGGATATTTTACTTTTACAACTTCCACTTCACCTGGAAGATCCATGTCAACCGTAATATCCTTCTCACTTACTTCTTTTATTCTAAGTACATTGGATACACTTGGCACCTTTAAATCTTCTGAAATCTCCGGGCCAACCTGAGCAGTATCACCGTCTGTAGTCTGCTTTCCGCATAAAATCAGATCAAATTCTCCCCAGGCCCGAATCCCCTGAGCCAGTGTATAGCTTGTTGCAAGTACATCCGCACCGCCAAATCTCCGATCTGAAATTAAGACGCCATGATCAGCCCCCATGGCATAAGCTTCCCGGATTACCTGTTCTGCCTGAGGCGGTCCCATAGAAATTACATCTACTGTTCCCCCTGTTTTTTCACGGATTCGAAAGGCGGTCTCTAGTGCATACAAATCATATGGATTCATTTTAGATTCCGCACCGTCTCTTTTTAATACGCCTGTTACAGGATCTACCTCAACCTTACTGCTTGCCGGTACCTGTTTGATACACACAAGAATTCTCATACTTTTGACTTCCTTTCAGATTTAAAATAGTTAAGTCCCTCACAATTGGTAGTACCAATTGAGCTATGATAAAAACTTCAGCAGTAACTGAAGCTTTTATTGGTCCTACCAATATTCTATATATTTACTATAGGATTAGCAGACTGCAATGTCAATAGTTTTTTGAAAAAAACATCGCTTTTATTTCATGAGTCTGCCCCTTTCCAAAAGCTTTTGTTTCTTCCGGAAAGGGGCACTTTTATGGTAGTCTCTAAAATAAGAAATCTTCTATTTTTTTAGTGAATTTCCCATTGCAATTACATTTTCCAATTTTGCGTTCATGGGCACTTCACATCCGGAGCCAAGCATCACACCGCCTTTTAAGCAGATGTCGGTAATCAGCCCCTCACAGTATTCCGATACCTCGTCCGGCGTTCCATATGCCAGCATTGCAGCAGGAACATCTCCTCTCATACTCTGCCAGCCTTCTAATACTTCATATGCCTTCCGCATATCGGTATCTCCGTCAAATTCAAAGTGGACACTTCCCTTTGGAACCTGTTTGAAATATTCAAGCATCGGCAGCCAGTTTCCGTCTGCGTGAACCACAGATGTAATTCCTTCTGCCCAGAATGCGTCAATCATCATTTTTAATCCCGGCCAGCAAAATTCCTCAAAAGAATCCGGAGATACAAAGGTAGCGCTGGATCTCATAGCATAGATTCCCACACGGCTTCCGTGAATCTGCTTAATGGTTCCCACAGCCTGGCCAATCACAGCCGGGGTGCTTGCCAGAATAACCTCTTTTATTTTTTCAGGATAATCAAAGAGGTCATAACAAAACTCCTCCATGGTATGAGACTGTGACAATGTATCAAAAATCGGCGCACATGCGGTATGGGATAACGGCGCAATTCCCTGAGGGATAAAATGCATTGCCATTTTTCCCATATTTTGTCCCATCTGGTCAAAACGTGCAAACAGCTGGCCCGGATCCATATATGGGGGGTTCTGAATTTTGCAGAGCAGCTCCCCGTTCCAGTTCTGCCAGCCCATTTTCAAAATTCGGTCATATTCTTCACCGTCCTGCAGTGCAAACTGATCGGTCTCTACAAACTGATACAGCGCATTGTCATCCAGATCTTTTCCCGGAACGCGAACCGGCAGCCCCATAATAAATACAGTATCCTGAGTAGCTGTACACATCATAACATCTGGTTTTCCTACTTTTCCAAATGTGATATCCAGTGCTTCTATATTTTTATCTACACTTTCCATCATATCTTTCTGAGAAATGCCGGAACAGGTACCTGCCCAGGTCATGATCTGCGGAAAATATGGAATCTCACTGCGAGCCTTTGGCTTTTCCATCCGCAGCATTTTCTGAAGTTTTTCTTCTGAATTCATAATAAATACCTCCTGCCATATATTTTTCTGATTTTATTTCTGACTCACATTTTGACTTTGATAATCTTTTTTTGTTCTTCTTTATTTCACCACAAAATCCACATCACAAAAACATATATTTCATACAATTAGACAATTATTTTTATTGTATTTTCGTTTAAAATATACTAATCTATAGATAGTTACTGTATTTTATCAAATTTATCTTCATTATTTTTCTATAACATATATACAAAAGAAGCAGGAGACTTTTATTATGAAACTCAGTATGTGGATATTTGCCGGCTGGCTGAAGGAGTTCCAGCCAAAACCGGATATACAATTAAATTTATTTGAAATTGAAGCGGTACGTCTTTTTTCTTCCGATGTAACACCAGCACCCAACACCATGTATATCGGCCGGCTCTGTGACCTGTTCACCAATGGCAATGACCGTGTGATTTGTGTTCACAACAATGATGTTTTACGACTGAATACTTCTGAGCTGGATGCTGTCTTAAATTGTGTACTGAATGCCCTTGCCTTTTATACAAGCTGGGACAATACTATGATGAACCTTTTGACTTCAGGAGCCATGCTGCAGGACCTTGTGGATGCCTCTGAAGATGTTCTTAACAACCCTTTGTTTATTCTGGATTCCGGTCAGAGACACCTTGCCCACAATCAGAAATATCAAAAAGGGGACGTGGATGAACTCTGGGATTACCTTCTAGAAGAAGGCAGCTGCCATATGGACTTTTTGATTCAGTTTAACCAGTTTGATCCCCAGCGCCTGACCAGAAAAGGAATATATTCCTATGATCAGCCTGTCTTTCCCAACAACGCCTATCATTATAATTTTCTTCAGGAAAATAACTTTTTCGGGTCTGCTACTTATATTGATCTGAGTAATAACGTATCACAGGATAAAATTGATTGTTTTAAACTGTTTTGCAATTACATAGACCGATGGTTTCAGATTCATATTCAGGAACAGCAGTCCCTGATACTGGATACACAGATTCACGCTGCAATTTCTGATGCCCATGGGGACAGCGATGATCTGTGCCGCAGACTGATTCTATATGGATGGCAGGAAACAGATCCCCTGATATTCTTTAAGCTTGACGCGCCTTATCAGCCTTTTAACATCAATAAACATCTGTGCCATACGCTGAATATGAATTTTTCAAATCTGTATGCCATTACCACAGACCTCTCCATCTGTCTTCTCTGTAATCTGAATATATGTACACTGGAGGAAACCAAAAAGAGCCTGCTGCCCTGGCTGCAAAGCAGCAAATACTATGCAACAGCAGGCCAGCCGTTTTTTATGAAAGAATCTTTTTATAATCACTATCAATATGTATCTAAAACTTCCGAATTTGTCCAGAAACAAATCGGACAGATTTACGACGGAAAACAATATGCATTTCCATATATTCTGTCAGAAATGCATCATACCATTCTGCCGGATATTCTGCATCCGGTACTGGAAACACTGAAAACCTATGATACCACACATCATACTGAATTTTACGAAACGCTCTATGTTTACCTGAAAAATGACCGCAGCATAGCAGATACTGCAAAAGAAATGAATCTCCACCGCAATACTCTTATTTATCGGCTAAAGCGGTTAAAGGAGCTGACAGACAGCAGTCTGGATGATTATATGGCTCGTCTTCATATACTTCTTTCTTATGAAATTGAATTTTCAAAATGATACCTTTTTTATGCTTTCTGAACTGGATTCCACAATCCCATATTCTTATACTCAGAATCTATTTAAACAGCACAATTTCCATCCAGCAGAAATTATAAAATACAATCAATCAGAAACAATATTGATGATGGTCCATACAAATTCAGGAGTTTCACTGCTTTCTGAATTTGCTGCTACTGACCAGTTTGAGGACATTATTGTCAAACCTTTAAGGGAAACTACACCTCTTTATCTTGAGCTTGTGTGGAGAAAAAACTCCTGCACATTTTATCATACAGAATTTATAAAACGTCTGGCAGAAAAATACAAACAAGGAAATCCAGAGACAAATTGTTAAGGACTTTTTCATCAAATTCACAAAAAACTACAAATTCCCAGTGTGAAGCATTATTCTGATGTGGAAGAAGCCCTTCGGGAGTTGAAACGATGACGCGAGATATTATCTGGACGACCAAGCTCAAAAAAGAACATTCTCATAATAAAAGTCCGGGATGAAAACCCTTCTTTTATTATATGAGAATGTTCTTTTATTCAGCCGCAGGGATTGCGATTTGATACTTACGCTCTCCCCTTTAACTAATCTTATGAAAATCCATATTCTTTCCAGTGATCAATTACATGTTTCTGCAGTTTTTCAGGATAACCACGGAAAGAAGCTTCCACCGGGCGCATTTCTTTGGGCCAGCTGTGGAATGGTGTCAGGCAGTTGTAGATTACTCTTGTAGATACGGATTCGCTCTTTTCCTTGGGGCTTAAATATGCCACCAGCGGGAACATATACTGATCCGAAAAGGCAATTCTCCGATCCGGATGATGTCTTGTGGCAATGGCCCATACAAGCTGCTCCAAGTTGGCCGGATCAATGTCATCATCCAGTACGATAACTTTTGGAATATAAGAACCGCCTCTGGATGCAAACACCGCTTTTCCAATATCCAGGGCAAGCTTTTCATCATCTTCTGTGGTACGATTACGGTCCACGGTAACTACAAACCAGTGGGCTGCACATTCCATAGGAATAAAGCATTCTTTAATGGGAAAATCCAGTTTCTGTATTTCATACTGGATGCTTGCTGCGATATTCAATCCCCAGTTGGTATGATTTTCTTCCGTGGGCACTCCGGCTACACAAAGAGGCATAATGGGATTATCCCGGTAAGTCATAGCAGACACATTAAAACATGGCACCTGTTTATGACGGCCGGACCAGACATATCCGCCGTATTCACCCATTGGCCCTTCCTTTAGCAGCTCACTGACAGATGCCAAGCCTTCGATTACAATTTCGGTGGAAGCCGGGACCAGCAGATTATTGGTTTCACATTTTACTACATCCACAGGCTCTCCGTACCAGGCTCCCAGTATATCTCCTTCATTTAAACCGGAAGGCAGCGGATACCCCGCAGCCATAGTAATGGCCGGATCTACCCCCAGGCACAATGCAAAAGGCATATCCTGTCCGATCTCCTGCCACTGGCTGAATATTTTCCCAAAGTCCTGGGTGGGAATAATCACGCCGGCAATGGTTCTGGGGCCGTCCAGCATAGCCCGGGTAATGGCCCAGTTGGTCCAGGAACCGTCCGGTGTCTGAGCAATGATAATACCGTAAGTATTAATGTAACGCCCCCCGTCGCCTTCATGAATCAGAGGAATCGGCAGCTTTGTAAGATCTATCTCCCCTTCGGATAATTGATTCTCTTTGCAGGCTCCCGTTTCTACGGTCCGGGTGGGTACCGGTTCCATATCTGCAAGCTTCGACCAGACTCCAACAATCTGCGGACCGCTCATATCAATGGGAAGCCCCAAAGACAGCGCCAGACGTTTAAACGGGTGTCTGGCATCTGTGCTCAGCCCCATGGGCGCGCCTAAAACCCGAAATCCCGGCGTACAATCCTTCACATTAGAAAAAAGCGGCGCCGGTGCATGAAGATCATACACTCTTCTGGTAATAGCGCTCATTTCGTAACGCCAGTCCACTTCTTTTGTTACTTCCACAATCTCATTCTGTTCCTTTAAAACATCCACGTATTCACGAAAACTTTTGATTACATTCATGCTTCACCCTCCTGAAATACCTTCCCAAATTTCATTGCTGCATAAAACCCCTGTTATGTAAAAACGTAACGTTTCCTACATCTGATATTTTTATTTTACGCCTAAAAAAAACGGATGACAAGAACAGATTTCATAAAATATCCAGCGCCGCATGATAGCCCTGATATACCGCATTTGTAATTGTAGACACCTTCCGGGCATCGCCGATCACAGCCGTATATGGAGCTGCATCTTTTAATTTCTCTACGCATACTTTTCTGGAGCGCTGTCCCAGAGCACAGATCACAGAAGTTCCGGGTACCAGATATGATTTTCCATTGTTATCTTCACAGATCACTCCCTCTTTTGTCACTTCCATCCCCCGGCAGCCGGTATGAACTGTCACATATTTATCAATTTCTGACAAAAGAAGCGGCCGGTGGCGGACATTGGCATCCGGTGCAAGCTCCTCTTTCATTTCTACCAGATGAACCTCTTTTCCTTCCATTCCCAGATGTACTGCACATTCACATCCGGCCAGTCCTCCTCCCAGAACAACTACCTGTCCGCTGATGTTTTCCTGCTTCTGATAATATTGATTTACAACAACTACCTGTTTTCCATCCAATCCGGGGATATCCGGAACAATGGGTTCTGAACCTACTGCGATAATCAGTGCATCCGCCTGCTCCTTCTGCACATACGCCTCCGTAACTTCCGTATTCAGACGGATTTCCACTCCGGACTGTCTGGCAAGAAATTCATACGTACGTCCCAGCTCATACATTTCCTTTTTAAAAGGTATCGCCTGCTCACTTTTTAATATTCCACCCAGTTCAGACTCTTTCTCGCAGAGAATGACCTGATGCCCCCGTCTGGCGGCGGTATATGCCGCATACAGTCCACCTGGTCCTCCTCCGGCAACCAAAACCTTCCTTTTTACCGGAGCGGGAACAACTTCCGTCCCCTCTAGCTCTCTTCCAATCAACGGATTTACTGTACATCTTCTTGTAGCAGTCACTGCCCGTTCTGCCATACAGGTAAAACATCTCAGACAATGAACAATTTCCTCTTCGCGGTTTTCTTCTATTTTTCTTGGAAGATATGGATCTGCCAGCAGAGCCCTTGCCATATAAACAATATCCGCCTGACCGCTGGCAATAATTTCCTCCATCTGACCGGGATCATTGAGAGCTCCAATGGTTGCCACCGGAACAGATACATGCTTTTTTACAGCTGCAGCCAGATATACATTCGCGCCATGTTCTTTAAACATAGACGGGTGCGTATCACCAAACCCCCGCTGATAAGTTCCGGCAGATATATGGAGCAGATCTACATAAGGTTCCAGCATCTGAGCAATTTTAATTCCTTCTTCAAGATCATAACCTTCCGAAAACAATTCGGAACCACTCATGCGAAATTCAATGGGAAATTTCTCTCCCACCTGTTTCCGGACAGAAATCAATATTTCAATGGCAAGACGGCACCGGTTTTTTAGGCTTCCTCCGTATTCATCTGTCCGCTTATTAAAATAAGGCGACAAAAACTGATTGATCAGCCATCCATGTCCCCCGTGAATCATAATCATTTCAAAACCTGCCCGTTTCGCCAGAGCAGCTGTTTTTCCGTATGCCCCGGTAATCTCATCTATCATTTCCTTTGTCAGACTTTTTACCCGGATGCCGTCCGGGCGCACAGTATCCGAAGGCCCCCATTGATTCAATTCATGCTGTCTGCTTTTATCTGTCATATAAGTGCCTGCATACATGCCAGAATGAGACAGTTCCAGGCTTGGAACTGCCCCATGTCTTTGAATTGCATCTGCGGTATAAGCCGCACAGGCAATGGAATTTAAAATACTGGTATCCAGATGATATGCATGAGAACCATCTGTTTTAGGGTGCACCATACATTCGCTGACGGTGACAGCCCCCGCCCCTCCCTTGGCACGCAGTTCATAAAATGCGGTAGATTTTGGCCCGATACATCCATCGTTGGTAATATCCGTTCCTCCCATGGGTGCGGAAAACATGCGGTTCTTAAAGGTAACCCCTGCAAGTGTAACAGGGCTGCACAGATTCGGATACTTTCGTTTCATAGCACTCTCTCCTTCCTGACGGCTTTGATTCCGTTTTTTTTATTTTCTGCACATCACTTTTAATTTTTACATGTTTTTACTATACCATATCAACTGCCCGGATATAGTGCCTTTACGCAGATTTTTTATGTTTTATTTTAAGATCAGCTTTCCTTTCAGTCTGCGCCGCCGTGTTTTTACTGTAAAGCTTCAAATACATAAGCAGAAAGCTCTTTCAGATTCGTTACTTTGGCAAGCCTTTCCGGTGAAGGGCTAAGCTCTAGATCTTTCTGAACAGCATACAAAAGCAGCACCTTTTTCGTAGATTCAGAAGTAGCATGATCACAAGGCGTTGCCTGGTCAAGATTCCGAATCACATCTTTATCCAGTTTCATTGTTTTTGCCAGACTCAAAGCTGCCAGTTCTTTTAAATCTTCGGCTTCGCAGTCAGGGGGCAGCAAAAACTTTGATAATACGTAGTTTCTTACATGTTTATATATAAATTCCAAGGTTGGATTTTTTTCTTTCTTAATTTGCTCTACCTCTTCTAAAGTGGCTTTTTTAGCTGCTGATAATAATTTTATAACCAGCTTTTTTCTTTCTACAATATCCATTCCCTATGCTCCTTTCTTTTTTCCGGCAAAGTTCTGAATATTTTTTATTACCTCATGAATTCCATGAAAACGGTCCGTGGAAATCTGTGTTTTTAAGTTTGTCTCTTCAATAAACCGGGGGGTATAACAGACGATTTCATCTGCCTTACGTCCATTGAGCAAAGATACAATTACCGCCAGCATTCCGCGGATAATCAGCGCTTCACTGTCCGCCTGCACATAGATTCTGCCATTGTCTTCAGATAACAGCAGCCAGACTCCTGACTGGCACCCATGTACTTTATTTTCTTCTGTTCTTAGTTCTTTTGGAATATGAGGCAGGTCTGAGGATATTTCCAACAGATACTCATATTGCAAAAACCAGTCATCCAACAGATTTAGATCATCCATATAGGTTTCTTCCAACCGGGTAATTGTTAATGCTTCTTCCATTTTGCAAACATCTCCATCGTTTTTCAATTAGCTGCCCAAAACGGCCGTCAGTTTTGGATGCAGTTTTAAAACTTCTTCCAAAATTTAAGATACGGCTTACTGTCCGGACAGGGAACAGCACAAAAGACTGCTCCCTGTTCCTGACAAAATCTATGTATGGATAAAAATCCAAATGATATTCCGGATTATACTCTGACTACTTCAAGGCCAAGGCTCTCACCCAGCAATTCCAGTTCTTTTGCATAATCTCCATATACAAATGGAAGATGATTTCCAAACTGGCACTGTGCTTTGTAGAATTTCTCCTGATCTGCCACACGATAAACAACATATCCGTTACAGTTGTCCAGATCGTAATCGCCCCCTGCAACAATGGTTCCCTCTCCTACAAAGATCTTTGTGCAGTCCGGAGACAGGCGGCAGATTGTAATTTTTTCACCGGCATCTTTCTTAAAATCATAACGAAGAACAGCTCCAAATCCCTGATCATACGCAAAATGACGAACTCCGTAATGACCGTTTTCTCCATCAATGCCTTTGAATTTTCTGCTTGGTGTGGAATGTGCTGCGTGGTACAGATTGGTAAGATCTTCTACCCCTTCCAGATCTTCAATATGGAAACGTCTCATAGGACGGATTGTTCCGTTTTCATATACAAGTGGATTTGTATTTCCCATAAATGGTGCGCGGTTTGACACGGTAGATAAAATCAGCATGGTCAGCACGCCATCTACATCATATTCACACGCAGAAGGGATTCCCTGTTCATTTAAAAGAGAATGGGTCAGACAGAATGTAAATTTCTGCTCATTCATTCTTCTTGTGGAGCAGGTATCCGGACATGGAACGGTGAAGCCGCAGCAATCATGCAGATCCAGAAGTTTTTTCACTTCTACATATGCCCTGCAGGAATTAACCATCTGCTCACGGTCAATGTGCGTATCATCAGCACCTGCAAGAAGCTCATCTGCCAGTTTTTCAGCCTCTTTGATATCTTCTTCTGTAATATTAGGAGTATTCATTCTTCCCGGTGTTGTATAGTTTCCGCCTTCCGGTAATGGATTCATGTAATCCAGCAGTTCATGAAGATTCAGGAAACGGAAGTTTGTTCCAAACTTTTCAGTTGCTCTCTGCAGAGAAATAAATGTATCATTTGCACTCTTTGATACATTAGAATCAAAACGTACAGCAAGGAGTACATTCGCTTCCTTGAGTGCTTTTCTGATCCGGAGCACACGCAGATGCATTGCCACACTCTCCCAGGTCAGCGGTGCATAACATTCAAGTCCCAGCGCTTTGATGGCTGCAGTTACAGCAGTTAAATCACAGCAGGTTGCCGGATCCTGAATAATCGGTTTATGTGTGCGCTGTGCAAGCTCAATAACAAGACCGCTTCTTGCAATACCGCCGGACATTAAGAATAAGTCAATTTCTTCCTGATCTGTTGTCATAGCATCAAATGCCGCTTCCGGAATCATCCAGTCATCATGACATGGCAGGAAAACAGGCTCTAATAATTTTACCGCATCCGGCATATTTTTTTCTACAGTTTCAAAAAACTGCTGCTGCAGTTCCTGTGCTAATATCTGCTCATATTCCGGTGTCAGCGCCTCGCCTTTTGCAAAACGACACGGTCCCTCATAATAATACTGATGCTCCAGCCCAAGAAAAATCGGTTTTACATTTAATTTTGTGTCAATACCTCTGCGAATCATACATATTCTCCTTTTCATCTTTTTTGGGGGATTCCCTTTGATGGAAGGAGTATAACATTGCAGAAGAATGATGACATCGGAAAAAACTCTGATTTTAAGACTACAAGATTCATACATTATCTAAACGCAAAAGTTTCTCAGAAACAAATTTCATTTTTTCATTCTTCCAGCAAAATATTTCCTATTTTCCCTCTATGATTTCTGACGTTATTTTTCTTCGCCAGCACTGCACATTTTCTACAATAATTCTTTTTATCTTTCCTGTATTTTCAGTACCGCGTCGGCTGTTTTTACCTCCCATTGTTATAGTTTCCAAAAATATAACCAGCTTTTTAGAAATTATTACATATTTTTCGGGTTAAATTCCAAGCAGACTGATAGAAAATCATATATATTTATATATGTAACATTGTTTAATAAAAATAATTTTGTAACATTTTTAGAAATCTCTCAAATAAATACCTATTACAGAAAGAAGGCAGATATATGATACCTATTTCCGTATCTCTTAATATTATTCTACATGAACTTAAGATTCCCTGCGAGGAGCATACTGCCCCTCTGCAGTCTAATCCCGGATTTCAGGCTGTGGAACTATTGTCCACAGAAATGCAAAAAAACCCTTCTGTCCTATATATTGGCACTTTAAGCCAGGCATTAAGTCAGGCCGCACGTTCTCCTGACAGTTTCTTTCTGGCAATCCGCGACCGGTTTCCGGATCAGGAAGAGGAGCCATGCAGAAATCTTATCATTCTCCGGGCAAATATGGAGATCGCAGAATTATATAACCGGGTTATGCGTATTTTCCTTAAAATTCTGCACTGGAATTATGAAATGTCCTGCTCTGCTGCTGCCGCAAAAGGGCTTCAGGACCTGCTAAATCTCAGTGAAGATATTTTGGAAAATCATATTGATATTCAGGATTCCGCTTTTTCACTGCTGGCCTATACCAAAAATATTCCTATTGATGATGAAATTACAAACAGTCTTGTAGAAAAGGGATACCACGATACGAAAACCATCCGGCAATTTCAGGAACTCAGACGCATTGAAGAATTTCACAAGCAAAGCCAGGTTTACATTTCCAATGACCACAAACTGTGTAAATATTCCACCGTAAAACGCGTGCTGCATCTAAATAACAAAATTGTCCTTTATATTGTTATGCACTGTAACCACAGAGAAGTAGATGACGGGCTCATTGACCTGTTCCAGATGCTTGTATCCTATGCTTCCTGTTACGTACTGAAAAATTCTTCATATCCTGTTCATTTTCAGTCCTACTCTCAATATTTTGCAGATCTGCTGGACGGAAAAATAAAAAATAAGGATGAGGCGGTCTCCCGGGCAGCCGGCGCCGGTCTGTTATTTCAGGGATGTTTTCTCCTTGCCATTATTCAATTTGACGATATTTTTAATACACCGGTTGAAAACCTGACCATGCAGCTGCGCCAGCACCTGACCGCCTGTTATGTATTTTCCTATCAAAATCATATTATTCTCGTGTCACCAGTTCAGAAAAACTGTAAGGATTCCCACCGTCAGCTGCTAGATAATTTAAAACCATTGTTAACAGCCAAATGCCTGATTGGGATTTCCAACATATTTACAGATCTCTGGGAATTAAAAGGCGCTCACGAACAGGCCGGATGTGCCGTTGAATACGGCTTTCATGTCCGCAAAAAAAATGCGGATAATTCAGAAATGAACGCATTTACTTTTGAAGAGAGTTTCTTGACGCTTATTATTTCTAAAAGCTTTAACAGCTCCCCGGATCTGTTTCGCAGCTGCTTTATGACAAAAGCAATAGAAAAGCTAAAAAAAGACGATTCCATGAACAGCCACAATATGATACAGCTGTTATCCATTTATCTGGCTTCCGGCTGTAAAGCCACCAAAACCAGCGAGCTTCTTCATATGCACCGCAATACCGTTTTATATCATATAGAAAGAATAGAGCAGCTGCTTGGAATTTCTCTTTCAGATATGGAAGTCAGAACAAAACTGTATCTTGGTCTGGCTGCGGAAAATTCCGGTATGTCCGAATTTTTTCCTTTATAAAAAATGGGCTGTAAAAAAACTCCCCTAATCCTATAGAGTAAAAAAGCTGCGGATATTATGTTTTCAGATTTCCCTGTTTTCATAATATTCACAGCTTTTCTTTTATTCTGCCATTCCCAGCCCAAAGTATCTTAACATTCCCCGGTAAATACCGTCTGCAAAGGCATATTGTTTATCCATCAGAAGTTCCGCATCCTCAGGATTACTTAAGTACGCCAGCTCTACTAGTACAGATGGCATTGTGGTCCTTCGCAAAACATAAAGAGATGGGTTTGTTCTTACCCCATTGTCTCTTGTACCCACACGGGCCACAATCCCAAGAACAATATGCTGTGCCAGAAAATAAGCCTGGGTATAAGACTGATACACATAACATTCTGTTCCATTGATATTTGGATTTTCATTGGAATTAGCATGGATACTGATAAAGTAATCTGCCGGCCATGAATTGGCCATATATACTCTTTCTCTGAGACTGCTGGCATTGCTGGTCCCTAATATTTCTTCCGGACTGTTTCTAGAAAGCCTTACTTCAAATCTTCCGTCTCTTCTTAAAAGATCTGCCAGATATACTCCCACCTGATATGTGATATCCTGTTCACGCAGCCCAAATCCTTCTGCTCCCATATTATGCCCGGAAGGGTTATGCCCCTGATCTATAAATATTTTAATTGCCATTGCCGCTGGTTCTCCTGCTTCCTTACAGCTATAGTATGCCGCAGAAGGTAAATCTGTTCCCGGATTTTTTTATATCTTTTCATAAATAACCATTACAGAGCAGTTCCTTTTTTAGGAATAAAAAAGGACTTCATATCTGCTCCCTCCAAGGTCAGTAACTGAATTTTTTTATCTATCCCTCCTGCATATCCCGTAAGACTCCCATTAGAGCCTACCACCCGGTGGCAGGGCACTATAACAGAAATTTTATTATGCCCGACAGCACCGCCTGCCGCCTGGGCTGACATATGAGCACTTCCCTTTTTAGCCGCAATCTGCCTTGCAATATCCCCATATGTCATTGTCTTTCCATAAGGTATCCTGCAGAGAATTTTCCATACCTCATTTTGAAAATCCGTTCCTGTGAAATGAAGGGGAACCATAAAATCCGGCTCTTTTCCGGAAAAATAAATATCAAGCCACTGTTTTGCCTGATCAAACACTGGTATCTCTCTTTCCTCATGTTCTTTATCTAAATGAAGTGCAAAATACTTCTGCCCTTCAAACCACAATCCTGTTAAACCCACCGTATCTGCAGCCAGTAAAATATTTCCAAAGGGTGACTGATAATGACTGATATACTGCATATTGCTTCCTCCTATCACCTTATATATGTCATATGCTTTTTACTAAGTATACGGGACTTTCATTTAGAACACAAGAAAATACCGGATATCTAAAATACACGCAGTCTTAAGACTGCGCGTATAAGAGGAGTATCTTTGGTTTTTATGAGAAACCAGATACAGGGTAAGCAACATCATAACGGATTATTTTCTGTCACATAAAGTATCATCCAGTGTTTTTCCTGCTTTTTCTCTGTATTTGTCATCAATTTCTTTTACATGTTTTGCACTAAAAAGCAGAATAAGAATCAGACTTACCACTCCTGCAACTGCAATAGCAATAAAACATAAACGATAACCAACTGCTGTATACAAAAGAAATGCGATAACAGTTGGGGCAATGGCATTAAAAATATTTGCAATGGGATTTAAACAAGCAAATACGCTGGAAAAATCTTCTCGCCGCCAATACTGTGCCGCCGCTGAAACTGTAAAATTAGAAGACGCTCCCATAAATACAGCCAAAAGAATCATTGCAATCATCAAACATGCCGCATTTTGAATAATGCCAAATACACCGGATAA
Organism: Brotonthovivens ammoniilytica; assembly: GCF_025566885.1. Lineage (NCBI taxonomy): Bacteria > Bacillati > Bacillota > Clostridia > Lachnospirales > Lachnospiraceae > Brotonthovivens > Brotonthovivens ammoniilytica. The sequence continues at coordinate 830,591 of NZ_JAOQJQ010000001.1, forward strand.
CATCATAATCACAACGGCAATAGCAATTGCTTTCTTAGTGCCAAATCTAGTATCCAAAAGCCCCAGACTATAGCTTCCAATAATTCCAAATACCATAATCAGCGTCATAATCATTCCATAATTCAAAGATTCAAATTGTGCTACAATAGCTGCTGTCTGCGTCATCATACCAACAGAAAACATCAGCAGAAATCCACAGGTAACACTGATAAACCAGAAATCACGATTGGACAGTGTGTGACCGGTTGTCCAAACTGTTGTCTTCTTGTTTTCGATTTCTTCTTCCATTATTTTTTTGGCAATTTCTGGAGTAAAACTCCTGTCATTATCTCTATAAGCTCCGCATTGCTCCGGATAATCCTTTACAAATATCAAGCCTGCTACCCAGGTAAGGATACAGACAATTAAAAATGGTAAAAATGCAGAGGCAGGATTTGGAGCTCCTCCTTTAAATACATTTGCTGCAAAAATACTAATCATACCATTTCCAATAGGAAACAATAATGTCGTAATTCCCATGATAGTTCCCTTTCTTCTTGGAAACCACTGTCCTACAAGAATGCTGCAGGTAAATGTACAATACATATTTACACATACGCTTTCAATAAAATATGCCCCAATCCATACGGCACTGAAACCAAAGGGTACCGGATAAAATGCAATCACGCATCCCATTAACAATGAAACTGCACCAAAAAATATGGTCAGATTTTTCATATTTTTTATTTTACCGATAAATCTTGATAATATTAACTGCATAATAATCGCTACGAATGTACCGGCAGTAAATACCATAGGCACAAATTTAGCTCCACCATAAAAATCCGCAAGGATGTTCATGGGATAGTTGGTAAAGACGACCTGAGTAAAAAAAGCACCCGCTTGAAAAATAATAAGCATCCATCCATAAAAGCCGAATCCCATACTCTTTTTTTGTGTATTCTCCATCACAAATCCCCCTTTTATATTATGGATTTATTCTATTCTATTATAGTTGAACAATAAACAGCTAAAATGACAAATACTTTTTCATATAATAGCTTGTCTTATTGTTCATTTTGAACTAAGATAGTAACAAACTTTCATGGAAGGGGAAACTATATGAAATTAAGCATGTGGATTTTTGCAGACTGGCTGAAGGGTTATCATCCAAAGCTACAGATTCAATCTGGAAAAATGGAGATTGAAACCGTACGACTGTTCTCCCAAAACAACATTTCAAAAGACAACACACTCTACATTGGCAGACTCAGTGATTTTTTTCCAAACAACAGCGGCCATCATGTTGTATGCTCCAATAGAAATGATCTGATTATTCTTCCGGTTAATGATATAGCAGAAATTTTAAATGCTGTTATAGAAGCAATTGAATTTTATTCCAAATGGAATACCGATATCTTAAAGCTGTTATCTCATGGATGCCTGATCCCTGATCTCTTAAAACGAAGTGAAAAAATATTGAAAGAGCCTGTATTTGTACTGGATTCCGGTCAAAGACTTCTTGCCATTTCATCCTTATATCATGATCAGTATGTGGATCGTTACTGGCATGAACTTGCAGAATACGGAAGTACCAACATTGACTTTATCCTGAAATTTAATCAGCACTATGCCAAAAATCTTTTTCAAATCCGGGGCGTCTATCTTGTAAACGAAGATATTCTGCCGCACAAAACCTATTGTTATAATTTTTTCCTGAATAACGTCTGGGTTGGTGTCACTAATATACTAGTACAGGGAGAGAGTCTTTCTCAGGGGACACTTGATTTATTTACTGCCTTTTGTCATTACATTGACATGTGGTTTACCTCTTCTCCTCAACAGCAGTCTATGCTTTTTTTGGATTCTATGTTTCATTTTGCTCTTTCAAATCAAGAATGTGATTACGAAAATTTCAACCGGCATTTAAAGCTCCTAAACTGGCAGTTTGATGACCCCAAAATTTTGATTACTATGGTTAATACCTTTGAACAGTATAATATCCATACACATTTATGCCATACTATTAATGATCTGTTCCCATATGCCTACGCGCTCACCCATGATAGTTATGTATGCGTATTATGCAATCTAAATCAAAAAGAACTTTCTTTTATCTGCCAGGATATCATCCCCTGGCTGAAAAAAAGCAACTATTACGGATGCTACAGCAGTCCTTTTACAGATTTAAAATTATTGTCAGAACATTTTGAGCAGACAAAAATTGCCGCACAGTTTTCTCCCCAAAATATAGGGGAAATGTATCATACACAGGATTATATCATGAAATATGGATTTACTGTCATGAAGCAGCATGTCCAGACAACTCTTATCCATGCAGTAGTCACACAGCTAGAAGCCTATGATCTGGAACACCAAACAGAATTCAGTCATACCCTTCATATGTATCTGAAATATGAACGCAGTCAGTCACAAACTGCAAACGCGCTGAATCTGCACCGCAATACCCTAACCTACCGGCTAAAAAAACTGCGGGAGCTTATTTCCTGCTACCTTGACAATCCGGATACCCGTATGAACCTGCTGATTTCTTATGAGCTGCTAGATAACCTATGAAAAATTCAAGGGACTTATATTCTTTGCCTTCTCGTTTTTCATGGTGTTTTTCATATACAATGCGAAAGACAAATTAAAATTTATTTATCAAGTTCTTCAACTAACTTATCAAAATCACTTTGATACAATCCATCCTGTATTACCCTGTATTTTTCAAATTCGCTTTCTGCAAAAGCTTTCGCTACCGCTGCCGTAACCTTGCCTTTATCCTTTAAGATTTCCGCATCGTTAAACTGTAAAAATGCGTCTAATTTTGAAGCCCAGTCTTCCATAGTCATGAGAATATGTCTTCGCGCCTGTCTTGCAGCATAATCCAGATACATGGTAACGATTTCATTCAGTTCCTGCATTTCCGGTGCGGATAAATAATTTTTTGCAATTGATACATCTGTTTTTACAATCTTTCCATGTGGTGCATTACGCCACGAGGTGAGTCCCATATGTTCTTTTTGGTGATTTGCTCTTTGTACAATTACTTCAACCGCTGTATTTCCATGAACTGCAAAATGCATTTTGTTTTGAACGGCAGCAAAAAATTCTTTCGTTGTTACACTATCAACAGAATAATCTACTGCTGTTGCATATATATCGGTGATTTTTTGATAAAATCGACGCTCACTTGCACGAATTTCCTGAATTTCCGCAATTAAGTGTTCAAAGTAATCCTCATCAAAAATCTGTCCGTTAATTAGCCTGTTTTTATCAAGTACATATCCTTGTTTTGTGAATGTATCCAAAACTTTCGTCGCCCACTGTCTGAATTGTGTCGCTCTGCCAGAATTGACTCGGTACCCTACAGCAATAATTGCCGATAACGAATAGAATTTATATTGATATGTCTTACCGTTATCAGCAACTTGTGCAAAATTTGCACAAGTTGAATTTTCATCCAATTCCTTACTTTCAAAAATATTTTTCAGATGTTTTGTAACGACACTTCTATCTATATCGAATAATTCTCCAATTGCTTTCTGCGTCAGCCATACATCGCCGTCTTGTATTCTTACCTCAATGCCATCCTCTTTTGCGTCTTTTGTAAAAACAAGAAAATCCACCGTGCTGTTACGAATTTGGAGTTTCGTTTCTTCTTTTGCTTTCATCGGTAATCACCCCTTACATCGATTTTCTCTTTCATTTTACTGCACATATATGCTAAATTCAAACCTTTTAAACAGCTGGTAATGTAACACAACTGTTCGATAAAAACAGTATTTCTATGTACCGTATCTTTGTATTACATATAAATTATACCACAAAGATACACTTTGTCGCCTTTCTATTTCCCCCGCCTCCCGTGCAGTTTCAACGGCTGTATCCTCTTTCTCATCCAAGATTTCATTCCCCTTCTTATCTATATTCAAAAGAATATTCAGCTCATCGAGTCGCTTGGTTTTCTCATTCAGTTCGTCTTCATTTGCGACTTCTTTCGTCACCTCTGTCTTTGCTGTCTCATATTGTGCCAGCAGATTCTCATGCTGTTCTTCTGCCAGTTTTAATTTCTTTTCAATGTTTTCAAGGGCGTTATCAAGCCTTGTAATATTGCCGAACACATCGCTGCCAAGAACTGCTCTATGCCTTGTTTTATGCTTCATACAGTCAATCAGAATGTATTCATAGTCCTTCTTGATATCCTTCAGATAATTACGCAGCGTCAGTTCCCTGCTCATGGCATTTACAAGGTTCATCTCCATAGAAGACAGTTCCAGATTTGCGGGAATCAAGTCAACACCCTCCTTATGGTGTAAAACGCCTTCCCCTTTTTGAAGTTCTTCCTCCCGGATTACCTTTCTCATCAGATCCGCCAAGGTGGTATTCAATGATCCCCGTCTTTCCACCCAAGACAGGTAGTTAAATCTCCCTGCGGGTCTGCGTCGATGAGCAGGACTTTCTTTCCTTCTTTTGCAAGTCCAATTCCCAAGTTGACTGTGGTTGTGGTCTTTCCGACGCCGCCTTTTTGATTGGCAATTGCAATTACTTTGCAGTTTGACATCACGGTTTCCCTCCTTTCTGAAAAATTTAATAGCCATCTTCCCACAATGATTGTAAGAAATGACTATGTATAAAAAGGGCATGAAAAAAGCCGGATGATTTTCGTAGATTAAAAACCTTCCGGCTATGTACTGAACAATATCTTTTATCAAATATATAAAAACTATTTATTCTCCTTGCTTGACATCTATATCAGAAACTTCTGCATAAAAATTATTTGTATAATGATTAATAACTTGATTATTCTGAGCTTTTTCCTTCTCTACACCAGTAAACGTCATTCCTTCGCCCACTATTCCATTTTCTTCAAGAAGTAATGCCCAATCTAAAATCTTATTTCTTACTGTACTCATAATTCTATATAATTCACTTTTTGTAGAAAAAAAACGATACTTGGTTGGAATAGAATCTGTATTAGAGTTAAACCATTCTGTTAATGTTCCATTTATGGATAAACATACCGTTCCCTCACTAGAATTATATATATCTTGCAATTCAGAAATCGAAGTAGGTATTGGCATTTTGGAAACCAAATCTGTTATATCAGCAGATAAAACCATTGGTATCCATCCATGATAAGGATTCCATGCTTTTATTTCTCCCCCTATATTTCGATATTCTGGCACTTCCTGCTTATATCCATTCTGTTCCTGACTTATCCATTCTTCAAAATCTTTCAAATTAAGTTTTCTAGCTACTAGGTATGCCTTTCTCATCAAAGATTCTATAGATATACTTTCATCTAATGCCTCTTTTTGTAGTTCAATTACTATTCCCATATTTATTCACCGCCTATATTATCGAGCTAATAGCTGTAACAATACCTGATGCGATTATACTTCTTGCCACTCCAAGAGATATATTCTTAATTTCTGTCAATAATACTTTTATTTTACTTGGATTCTCTCTCTTTTGTAATAATTTTTCTATTTCTTCAATCTTATTTCTTAACTCTGACACATTCTCCCCATATTCTTCATCAAACATACTATCATACTTTTTAATTTGTCCTACAACTTCTTTTACTTTATCATAATTGAAATCTTGCATTATTGTCTGGTTTTGTGAAGAACTGTTTGTACCTTGTTGTATTTGTACTCCCCTTGCTTCTCCATAAAAGTTATTTGTATTGTTTACTATTCTTTTCTCTTCGCCCATTAGAGTTTCTCCTCTATTTCTAGCTAAATCCGTAACTTTCTCAATATCCATATTAATCAGATTTTCTGAAAAATTTATTTTTAAAATTATGTATTTTTCATTTATACCATTTTTCAACTTTCTTTCGATAAAATCACCTTCTTCAAAAGGTATATCAAAGGCTTGTGTTAATAATTTATTTACTGAGCTCTGCAAATTTACCCTAATATCATCATATATTTTTCCATTTACTTTTACCAAAGATACTGATTCTAAATCTCGTACCAATAATCTCATGATTTACCTCCACACTTTACTATTTTCTTTAACCCTATCTGCGTTACGAGTTTTCTCTGCAAAAAGTCACAAATTCATTTTGTCCATCTAGTGTTATCTAGTCCATCTGATTTCATTTCATCCGTAAAATATGGACGAATCAGCACTAAAAAGTACTGGATATTCCTCATTTTTATGCCTCGCACACTAGGAGACAAAATATTCTGTTGAATATTCTAATCTCTGCCCCAAAATAATTATAAAATATCTTTTTTTATCAAGCAATATACCACTTCCATAATTATGAAATATATTCTCATTAAAACTTCCTAAAAACAGATTGTCTATGTATCCAAAAGTAGTGTGGCTATGTATGATTCCCGCCTATTAAACGGGAATTTTCTCCTCTTCTGTTTCTAACCTCTTATCCTCAATCACGTCATAAAAATCAAAAATAAATTCTGACGCGAAAGATTCCTGAAGTTCTTCCGATTTTTCCAACTGTACGATCTCCTGCGGATATTCCATACCGGCAATTCCAAACAATCCCCTTATCATATGGAACGCCTCGCTGATTCTGTCTGCATCCACCAATGCAGTTATGGAGAAATAAATATCATCCATATCCTCAATCCTTTGACTGTTGGAAAATAGTTTGTTGATCAGGGGCAATGTATAGGTCCCGGAGATCAGATTTACAGTGCTTTTTACATCTTTGATCTTGTTGTCATCATTCTTCATTGACATTCCCTCTCTTTCTTTAACTCTGGCAAAAGCCATATATTTATAGAACGCAAAAAAGCCCTTGAAAACGCCCGTTTTACGGGATTTTCAAGGGCTTCAAGCACCTTTTCTTTTAGGAAATTACATTTCCATCTGTTTTGCAACTTCTTCTGCAAAGTTCTCTTCTTTTTTCTCAATACCTTCGCCTGTTTCAAAACGAACAAATCCTGTGATTTTTACAGCGGATCCTGCTTCTTTTGCAACCTGATCCAGGTATTTTGCTACAGTCTGTTTTCCGTCTTCTGCTTTTACATATACCTGCTCTAACAGACATACTTCTTTTAACTCCTTGTTGAGACGGCCGATAATCATTTTTTCAATGATATTGTCCGGTTTGTCCGGATTTTCGTTTTTAGCCTGTGCAAGAAGAATGGATTTCTCATGCTCTTTGTATTCTTCGCTTACATCTGCAGAAGAAACATATTTTGGATTTAAAGCTGCAACCTGCATTGCGATGTTTGTTAAAGCTTCTTTTACTGTATCATTAACTGTTTCTGTTTCAGCTTTTACTAATACGCCGATACGTCCGCCGCCATGGATATAGGAAACGATGCATCCGTTTTCTACGGTTTCTTTCTGGAATCTTCTGATGTTTAAGTTTTCACCGATCACAGCGATCTTCTCAACCAGAGCTTCTTTTACTGTTTTAGCTCCGTCTTCAATCCATGCTTCTGCCATGAAAGCATCCATGTCAGCTGCATCAGATTTAACAGCCTGAGCTGCTACAGATTCAACATATGCCTGGAATGTTTCATTTTTAGCAACGAAATCTGTCTCAGAATTAACTTCTACAATTGCTGCTGTATTTTCACCATCCATTGCAACACGAACAAGACCTTCTGCTGCAATACGTCCGGATTTTTTCTCTGCTTTTGCCTGGCCGTTTTTTCTTAAAAATTCTACTGCTTCTTCCATGTTGCCATTTGTTTCACCAAGAGCTTTTTTGCAGTCCATCATTCCTGCGCCAGTCATTTCTCTTAATTCTTTTACCATTGCTGCTGTAATTGCCATAACGATCTACCTCCGATTATTTTATCATGACATAGGACAGGCATGAAATTATGTCTGTCCTATAATTAGTTACTGTCGTCCGTCTGGTAACAAATTTTATTCTTCTACTGCAGCGTCTTCTGCTTCTTCATCAGCATAAGGAACATCTGCTTCGATGGTTCCCTGGTTTGCTTCAATAACAGCATCTGCCATTTTGGAAACGATTAATTTTACTGCTCTGATGGCATCATCATTTCCAGGAATTACATAATCAAGTTCTTCCGGATCACAGTTTGTATCTGCAATACCGATCAGTGGGATTCCCAGTGTATGAGCTTCCTGAACACAGATTCTTTCTTTCTTAGGATCTACAACAAAGATAGCGTCCGGAACTCTTCCCATATCTTTGATACCGCCAAGGTTTTTCTCTAATTTATCCCATTCTTTTTTCAGGTTGATAACTTCTTTTTTCGGAAGAACATCAAATGTTCCGTCTTCAGCCATTTTTTCAATTGCTTTTAATCTAGCAATACGGCTCTGAATTGTTTTGAAGTTTGTCAGCATTCCGCCTAACCATCTCTCATTTACATAGAACATGCCGCAGCGCTCTGCTTCTGCTTTAATTGCATCCTGAGCCTGTTTCTTAGTACCAACAAATAAGATGATACCGCCCTGTGCTGCAATATCAGCAACTGCATCATATGCTTCATCTACTTTCCCTACAGATTTCTGAAGGTCAATGATATAAATACCATTTCTCTCTGTGTAGATGTACGGAGCCATTTTAGGGTTCCATCTTCTTGTCTGATGTCCGAAATGTACACCAGCTTCTAATAACTGTTTCATTGAAATAACGCTCATTTTTTCTACCTCCATGGTTTGATCTTCCATATGCATCTCACCCTCCGGCTTACTCTAAAGCACCATGCCCGATAGTCCGCATATGTGTTTACTAATTTTTCAGACCGGGTCATTATACCACAGCCGAATACTTGTTTCAATAGTTTTTCCTTTAAAATACCGGAAAATCTTATCCAAAATCTTATCCATTCAGCCCCCTTGGCCAAACAGCTTCGAAAATTCAAGTCTTGCTCTCGCGAGACTTGGTGCGCGATTGGGATCAGCTTTGCTGACAATATTCTATTCCCAAGTGCTGCACATCTGATATGTTAAATATTATGGTTTTTTCTGATTTCCTCAATTTCTTCAAACACAACATCATTTAAAACTTTGATATAGGTGCCCTTCATTCCGGAAGAGCGCGATTCAATCACTCCGGCGCTCTCAAATTTCCGAAGGGCATTTACAATTACAGATCTGGTAATCCCCACACGGTCTGCAATCTTGCTTGCCACAAGCAGTCCTTCTCTTCCTTCCAGCTCGTCAAAAATATGAACAATGGCCTCAAGCTCTGAATAGGACAATGTATTGATGGCAGATTTAACAATCTGCTGCTTTCTGTTTTCTTCCTCGTTCTCCTCATTAACAGAACGAAGCATCTCAAGTCCCACAACAGTGGTACCGTATTCAGTTAAAATGATATCATCAATTTCAAACTGTTTTTCCAGCCGGTATACAAACAATGTTCCAAGTCTTTCTCCGGCGATTTCAATTGGCGATATAATTGCGGCGTAAGAACCAATATCTGTATTGGTAAATCCTAAGGTTTCCAAATTTACATTCTCTTTTGTTGATAAAATCTCCAAAAGACGTTCGTTTAAATAGGGATCTATATAGCCCCCTACTGTATCTGAAATCAACTCATGGATTTCCGGGACATCAGTCCTGCGGCTGATTCCAAGAATCTTGCCTTTTCTGCTGATCACCAGTATATTTGCTCCAAGAATCTCAGCAAGAACTCCGCAGATATCGTTAAACACAACCTTTGTAGAACTATTGTTGTGAAGCAGTTTGCCAATCTTTCTTGTTTTATCCAGTAGACGTACGCTGCTCATAATCTTCCTCCATAATTATCAAATGCATATTCTTTATCAGTGCCTGACTGTCTCAGACAAATAGTGCTAAAATCACGACACCGCTGTAATCTTAGCACTATTTTTCTGTAAATTCAATAAGTTGTTTGAAAATTCCTTAATTTTCTTCTTCCTTGGGTTTATCCATAACATAACCGCACTGCTCATCTGCGCAGACAATTTTATTTCCCTTTTCAACCATATAACCGCCGCAGTCCGGACATTTATCTTTATACGGCTTCTGCCAGGACATAAAATCACATTCCGGATTGTCAATACATCCGTAATACTTTCTTCCTTTTTTCGTCTTTTTCAGAATAACGTCCTTACCACATTTCGGGCAGGAAACACCGATTTTTTCATAATATGGTTTTGTATTCCGACAGTCAGGAAAGCCCGGGCAGGCAAGAAATCTGCCATGAGGTCCGTATTTGATCACCATATTTCTGCCGCACTCTTCACAGATGACATCTGTAACTTCATCTGCAATCTCGACTTTGGCAATTTCTTTCTCCGCAGTTTCAACAGCGCTCTCAAGATCCGGATAAAAATTGCTGATAATGGTTTTCCATTCAATACTTCCCTCCTCCACACTGTCCAGAAGAGATTCCATATTGGCAGTAAAATGTTCATCGACAATTACCGGAAATGCTTCTTTCATAATATGATTTACAACTTCTCCAAGCTCTGTCACATACAGATTTTTCTTTTCTTTTACAATATAACGTCTGCCAAGGAGCGTGGTAATTGTAGGAGCATAAGTACTTGGACGCCCGATTCCCAGCTCTTCCAGGGATTTTACAAGAGAGGCTTCTGTATAATGAGCCGGCGGCTGGGTAAAATGCTGTTTTGGGTCTGTCTCAAGGCAGGTCAGCACAGAATCTTCATCCAGCGATTTTGCTAAAAATGTGCTCTCCGCCTTTTCTTCATCCAGACTGTACACCGACATATAGCCCTGGAATTTAATTTTAGATGCAGATACCTGGAACCGGTAAATCCCGGCTCCGATTTTTACGGATATCGTCTCGTATTGGGCCGGAAGCATACGGCTGGCTGTAAAACGGTTCCAGATCAGCTGATACAGCCGGAACTGATCTCTTGTGAGAGATTCTTTTACTTTTACCGGCGTCCGTTCAATATCGGTGGGACGGATGGCCTCATGTGCATCCTGAATTTTATTATTGTTTTTTTTGGTCCCGGCATCCTTCGCGGCATACTCAGGTCCATAATTTTCAGAAATATAAGCGCCCGCCAGTGCTTCTGCTTCTTCTGAAATCCGGACGGAGTCCGTACGAAGATACGTAATCAGACCAACAGTGCCATTTCCTTTAATATCAATACCTTCGTACAGCTGCTGAGCCAGACGCATGGTTTTTTGTGTAGAAAAATTCAAATGCTTGCTGGCTTCCTGCTGCAGAGTACTGGTGGTAAAAGGCAGCGGAGCTTTTTTTGTACGCTCCCCCCGCTTAACACTTAGGACTTTGTAATGAGCGCCTTCTAGATGGTCCAGAATCTCTTTTAATTCTTTTTCAGAATGAATGACAATTTTCCCGTTTTCATCTCCGTAAAATTTTGCCGTTAAAGGCTTTTTCTCACCTTCTACTTTAAGCACAGCATCCAGTGACCAGTATTCTTCCGGAATAAATGCGTTAATCTCCTCTTCCCGGTCACAGATAATGCGCAGCGCTACAGACTGAACGCGCCCTGCACTTAACCCCCGTTTTACTTTTGCCCATAAAACCGGGCTGATCCGGTATCCTACCATACGGTCTAATACTCTTCGGGCCTGCTGGGCATCCACAAGATGCATATCAATATCTCTTGGCTGTTTTAAAGATGCCTTTACCGCATTCTTTGTGATCTCATTAAATGTAATTCTGTGAATATCTTTATCTTCCAGCTTTAATGCTTTGGACAAATGCCAGGAAATAGCTTCACCTTCACGATCGGGGTCAGTTGCCAGAAATACTTTATCTGCCTTTTTTACTTCTTTTCGTAAATTTGCAAGAATATCTCCTTTTCCCCGGATTGTTATATACTTTGGCTCATAACCATGCTCCACGTCAATGCCCAGCTGGCTTTTGGGCATATCCCGCACATGCCCGTTGGATGCAGCTACTTCATAATTTTTACCTAAAAATTTCTTTATTGTTTTCACCTTGGCAGGTGATTCCACGATTACCAGATATTTAGCCATATATACCCCTTTTAATCAGCTTTTTATCAATAACTTCTTCTGCTGAAATAATTTTTATAACATTCTCTCACCAGTCCTTTTTTTTGAAGACGGTACAAAAGATTTAAAACCTGAACCATAGATAAACCTGTTTCTTCTATAATAATATCTAAAAATTTTGGTTCCAAATCCAGACAACTATACAACAACTGTTCCTCTTTTTCAAGTCCCAATTGCGGGTGTTTCTGAATATTCATACTTTTTTCAAGTTTTAAATTGCAGTCTTCTAAAAACAGATCAAGGTCATACAAAATCCCCGCACCCTGGTAAATTAAACGGTTTGTTCCCTCACTTTCCGGGTCGCAGCACCTGCCCGGAACAGCAAATATTTCTTTCCCCTGCTCCAGGGCAAAATCTGCAGTAATCAAAGACCCGCTGCGTTTTCTAGCTTCCACTACAATCACTATATCTGCCAGACCACTGATAATTCTGTTTCTTGCAGGGAAAAATGCCGGAAGGGGATGCATGCCGGGTAAATACTCTGATATCATACCACCATCTGATGCAAGAATATTCTGGTAAAGATTTCCTGCACTTTTGGGATAACACACATCCGGACCGCAGCCAAGCACAGCAAAGGTCTTTCCACCGCCTTTTAATGCACCCCAATGTCCGGCACTGTCAATGCCAAGAGCAAGGCCGCTTAACACCGGGACTTGATTTTCTGCCAGTGCTCTGCCGATTTTTTCGGCGGTAATCCTTCCATATTCAGAACACTTTCTTGCTCCAACAATAGCGGCCATCACCTGGTTTTTCGGAAGTTTGCCTTTATAGAACAAAGCATAGGGAGGATTTTGTATCCGCTTTAATTTTTCCGGATAGCCGGCGTCTCTGATGGTCACAAAGGATATATTCTTATTTTTCAGCTCCATATCATCATACAAATACGCCTCCTTTGTTCTGGCGTTTGTAAAAACATCCATTTCTATCTCAAAAAAGGAGCAAAACATCAACAGCTCTTTTTCATTCATATGATAGATTTCCTCCGGAGAATACCCGGAATTTATGATCTCACATTTTTTTGCTCCGGACAGTTCCACAACAGATGCAAACCAGTACTTATAATTCATCCTGCCCCTCCCAGTATTTTCTTTTGGCCATACGGAAGGCGGAAGCTTCCGTGGCATGGCACATCTGAATCTTCTCACTTCCCTCCAGGTCAGCAATGGTTCTGGCAGTTCTTAACAGTTTATAATAACCTCTGGCAGAAAAGGATTCACGGCCGGACAGTTCTTCTAGATATGCTTGGGTCTCTGCATTTACTTCACACCAGCACTCCATATCTTTTGAAGGTATCTGAGAATTAAAGCTGTAATCTTTCTTTAAAAATCTCTGCCGCTGTATCTCATGGGCAGCCTGTACACGCCTGCGGATCTGTTCTGAGGACTCTCCGGGTTTCTGACGGAAAAGCTCTGAGGCCGGAATGCTTTTTGTTTCCACTGTCATATCAATTCTGTCCAGTATTGGCCTTGATATTTTACTGAGATAGCGGCGCACCGAAGAGGGCGTGCACCTGCACTTTTTAAGATCCGGATAATAACCGCATCTGCAGGGATTCATAGCTGCAAGCAGTAAAAAATCACAGGGGTACTCATAAGTTCCCTCCAGTCTGGCAATCCGGATTTTTTTATCTTCCAGAGGCTGACGCAAAAGCTCTATCACCGGTCTTGGAAACTCCGGAAATTCATCTAAAAACAGCACCCCTTTATGCGCCAGGCTGACGGCCCCGGGTACCGGATAACGGCCGCCTCCGCACATGCCCTGTGCAGTAATGGTGTGATGAGGCGCCTGAAAGGGTCTCTGAATCTGAAATACATCATCTTCCTGCAGTACCTGAAACTTTCCGCTGACACTATATACCTGGGCCAGGGAAAGCATCTCTTCCTTTGTCATATTGGGCAGGATCGTAGGCAGTCTTTTTGCCGCCATAGTTTTTCCTGATCCCGGAGGGCCGATCATTAAAAGATTATGCATACCCGCAGCCGCTATTTCACAGGCCCGCTTTACCATTCTCTGCCCTCTGATTTCAGAATAGTCTTCTCTGTACTCTGCCTGCTTTTGTGTGGTCCGCACCCTGCAGGCAGATTTTTCCGGATTCTGGCTTTTGCAGATACGAATAAAATCTTCTACAGAAGCAACCGGAATCACGACCACACCATCCAGTACAGATGCCTCCTGCAGATTGCTCTCCGGCACAAACATCAGGGGAATCTGATGGTCTCTGGCAAGAACTGCTGCCGGCAGCATCCCGCGGACAGGCAGCACTTCCCCGTTTAACCCTACCTCCCCAAAGATCAGTGACCGCTTAAGGATTCCCTCCGGAATTTCATTCATTGCCCGCAAAATGGCTGCTGCCACGGCCAGATCAAACCAGGAGCCGGATTTTCTGAGATCTCCCGGCATAAAATTAATGGTAATTCTTCTTGGAGGCAGCAATATGCCGCTGTTTTTTAACGCAATCCGCACCCGCTCTTTCGCTTCTTTTACTTCTGATGCAAGAAAACCAACCATCTCAAAAGAAGGCATTCCCGGCGAAATATCCGCTTCCACCTGGATTAAAATGCCTTCCACTCCGCGCAGCACTGCGCTTTTTACAATACTGTACATATATTTATATTTCGTATGGAATAAATAAGCGATCTGCTCTTTACAAAGAATCCCCTTTCCGGGAACAAAAGATAAAAAGACAAAACTATGATATCACATGTTTTGCCTTTTTTCCAGAAATATGAAATTGTCACATGAAACCGGAAAGTTAAGAATCTGTCCTCGAAACTTTACCTTCCGGTCTATTTTGATAATTCGGCTTTTAATTTTTCTAGAGCCTTTTTCTCAATGCGGCTTACATAGGAACGTGAGATTCCCAGAACTTCTGAAATCTCACGCTGTGTTAATGGTCTGCAATTGTATAATCCATAACGTCTGCAGATAATATAGCGTTCTCTTTCTGACAAAATGTCCGGAACCAGCTGATACAGTTTTGCCACATTTTTCCGCAGCTCCACCGCCTCCGGCAGTTCCGGCGCATCACTCTCCACTACATCCATTAATTTTATCTGATTTCCTTCTTTGTCTGTACCAATGGGTTCATATAACGACACTTCCCTGGAAACTTTTTTTCTTCCCCTAAAATACATCAGCAATTCATTTTCAATACATCTGGCTGCATAAGTCCCTATCCGGTTCCCCTTTTTTCCGTTATAGGTGTTTACAGCCTTAATCAACCCAATCGTCCCAATGGAAATCAGCTCTTCCATGTCCTCTTCCGCATTCTGGTACTTTTTCGCAATATGTGCCACAAGACGCATATTGCGTTCAATCAGGATTTCTCTTGCATTACAGTCTCCCTGTTCTAACAGGGCCAGATAATACTTTTCTTCTTCCGCATCCAATGGCATCAGAAATGTTTTCAAAAAGCACCTCTTTTTTGGCGGAACTTATTATATTCTATGTTTCGGCCATGTTGTCTGTGCTTTTCCCATTCATATTCTTGAAAAAATGTGCTATACTGGCTGACATGAAACGTATATTTGAATATCATATGACCAAAAAAGAAAACGGCTCCACTATATTGGAATTTTTAAAGGCAAAGGGCTATTCTCACAGCGTTATGGTACATCTGAAAAAAACCCCGGAAGGGATTTTAAAAAACGGCTCCTGGAGTTATGTATCAGAAAAGCTGCAGGCAGATGATACACTGACCATCCGCCTGCTGGAGGATACAGGTTCTGAAAAAATTGTTCCCAATGATAAGCTGCCCTTCCCTGTTATTTACGAAGATGAAGATATCTTAGTGATAAACAAACCTGCAGGTATGCCCATTCATCCTTCCATGAATAATTATGACAACACCCTGGCAAATGCTGCTGCCGCCTATTTTGCCAGGCAGAACACCCCTTATGTCTACCGCTGTATTAACCGGCTGGACAGGGATACCAGCGGTCTGACTATACTGGCCAGACATATGCTTTCCGGGGCCATCCTGGCCCGGCATTCCGGCCTCAGTGAGATTTCCAGAGAATATACCGCTATCGTTGCAGGATGCCCGCCTTTGCAGGGCACAGTAAATGCTCCTATTGCAAGGACTTCTGATTCGGCCATTGCACGCTGTGTAGATACCAGGCTCGGAGTCTCTGCCATCACCCACTACAGACGGCTTCTTTATAACAGCCAAAAAGATCTGTCCTTAATCCGTCTGAAATTAGAAACCGGACGTACACACCAGATCCGGGTTCATATGAAATATGCAGGCTATCCCCTGATCGGTGATTTTTTATATCATCCGGATTACCGGTACATAGAAAGACAGGCGCTCCATTCGTCGCACCTGTCCTTTATTCATCCCATAACGGGAAAGCTTATGCAGTTTGAAGCCCCTCTGCCTGAAGATATGCAGCTCCTTTAGCAGCCTGGGTATATTACACTTAACGTACTCTTTCCGGGAATCCTACCTTCTTTTGAACTTTCCGAAGTGTTTTCGTGGCATAATAATTGGCTTTTTCGGCATTTTCTTTTATAATCCCGTCAATATAAGCCTTATCTTTGGAAAGTTCTGCAAAACGGTCCTGAACCGGTTTTAAGACCGATACAACGGCTTCCCCTACTGCCATTTTCAGTTCACCGTAACCTCTGCCGTCAAATTCTTTCACCGCCTGCTCCGGTGTTAAGCCATTACATGCACAGTAAATATCCAGCAGATTTTTAATACCGGGCTGCTCTTCCCGGTAACAGATGCAGCCTTCGGAATCTGTTACCGCACGTTTAAATTTCCGCATTACCGTGTCCGGATCGTCCATGAGATAAACGCTGGCATTGGGATTCTCGTCTGATTTTGACATTTTCTTATCGGGATTTTGAAGGCTCATAATCTTGGCTCCAGATTTCCCGATATAGGCTTCCGGAATCGTAAACACATCCCCGTAAATACCGTTAAAACGCTGTGCAATATCTCTTGTAATTTCAAGATGCTGCATCTGGTCAATGCCTACCGGAACTACATCTGCCTGATACAGCAAAATATCAGCCGCCATCAAAACCGGATAAGTAAACAGACCCGCATTTATGTTGTCCGCATGTTTTGCAGACTTATCTTTAAACTGTGTCATTCGGTTTAACTCACCCATATAAGTAAAACAATTTAATATCCAGGAAAGCTCTGCATGTCCGGAAACATGAGACTGATAGTAAATACAGTTTTTCTCCGGATTAAGCCCAGCCGCAATATATAAAGTCAGAAGATTTCTTGCGCGTTTTCTTAACTCCGCAGGATTCTGCCTTACTGTAATAGAATGCAGATCTACCACACTGTAAAAGCATTCATACTCGTCGCTGAGCGTTACCCAGTTCTTTAAAGCTCCCAGATAATTCCCAAGCGTCAGTGTTCCTGTGGCCTGCATTCCGCTGAACAAAACTTTTTTATCGTTGATCATATGTGTAACCCTCTCTTTTTCAAAGCTTGTTTTAGTTTATCACTCTAAATTACAGAAGTCAATGAAACCACCGTTTTACTGCTGTTTCTTTGAGAGAACCTCCTGTCTGATATAGGCAAAGGTTTTCTCTTCCCCCTCTTCGGCCAGCATATGAAGAAGCCGCTCTAAAAGCTGTCTTACTTCCGGATGCAGGATATGCTGATCCTTTCCCCATTCATAATATTCCAAAGCGCTTCTGTCTGTGTATTTTTCCTTCTGATAATTTTTAGAGGCCGCTACCCGGTCAATAAACATTTCTACCACATACCGGTTTGGCATCCGCATTCCTGTCATGCCATGCTCCGGCGGAAGGGCATAATCAATCCAGTATTCCAGATGATGTTTGTTGCGCCCTTTGTGATGCAGCCAGGCAGAGGAATATCCTTTTTCTTTCCGCTCCTCATTATTGGGACTTTTATCTCCCTGATAATAGCGGCAGCCAACAAAAAATTCAGCCGGTGAATATTTGGACAGGTCATGAAGCAGCCCCTGTCTGTACAGCCCCACTTTAAAACAGCCCTTCATAACCAGCCATTTATGATGTGTAATTGTGCGAAAATGCTTCCATATTTTCATATCAAACTCCTTATTATCTATACCAGAATATGCTGCCATACAACCGGATACAGATAAGCAGAAATTAAAAACAGTATCATAAGATGGCAGGGATAAAATGCATAAAAAAAGTATTTGCAGGAAATTCCTCTTCTGCCATTATACAGCGCCATAGGCAGCACAGATGCAATTGCGGCAATCTGTACGGTATTTCCCATCAAAAGCATAAGAACTGTAAAGGCCAGATACTTCCAGGCAGGCCGATGATAAAAAAAGTAAAAAACAAAAACCACTGCGATTCCAAAAGCGGAATAATCCGTTCTGGCAATCATAGCAGCTGCCATAACCGCCACTACAATCACAAACTGCCCTCCCACAGAGCCGGTCTTTTGGACCAGATACAGCATAAAAACTCCAAACAGCAGCGTCCAGAATACATTTTGACTGTCCCAGCTAAATAAATGGCCGGTTCTTGCAAGGTCATAAGGTATCTCTGATAGTAATGCAAAAATCAGCAGACGCAGCATATATTTTTTTACATCTTTTGTATGCAGAAATCCTTCTGCCAGGACAAATGCAAACAGCGGAAATGCCAGACGTCCGATTATATTTAAAATGATGCAGTCTGGGAAAAATACCTTTCCCAGATGATCGCAGAGCATAGATACAACTGCTGTCATTTTTAATGCAAATCCATTAAGTCCCACCTGTGTTTCTTTCATTTTATTTTTCTCCATATTTTTTGATTATAGCATAGAACAAACAGACGGTACAAGACTATTCCCTTCTCATACGCGCAAAACAGCCACGGCCTTTAGATATGTTATCTGCCGGCCGCGGCTGTTTTATACGTACTGGTCTACATATTTCGAAAACGATTATAGCGTTCTTCTGCAAGCTGTTCTCCGGATTTATCCAGATTTTCATAAAGAAATTTCCGGATATTTTTCCGCATGAATTTACTGAGAGCCAGCAGATTTTCGTTGCAGGCGGGCTTGGGTTCTGCAATCACCTTATCAATAATATGCAGCTTGTGCAGCTCTTTTGCTGTAACTTTCATTAGACCTGCCGCCTCCGGCGCCCGCTTGCTGTCTTTCCACAAGATAGAAGCAAATCCTTCCGGGGAGAGAATGGTATACGTAGCGTTTTCCATCATCCAGACTTCATTGGCTACTGCAAGAGCAAGAGCGCCGCCGCTTCCGCCTTCCCCGATTACGATTGTCAGTACAGGAACTTTCAGTCCCGACATTTCCATCAGATTTCTGGCAATGGCCTCTCCCTGTCCGTGCTCTTCGGCTTCCAGGCCGCAGAATGCACCTGGAGTATCTACAAAATTAATAATAGGACGATGAAACTTCTCCGCCTGCTTCATCAGCCGCAGAGCCTTCCGGTATCCTTCTGGTGAGGGCATGCCAAAGTTACGTTTAATATTTTCCTTTGTGCTCCGCCCTTTCTGCTGTCCGATGACAGTTACCGGACATCCGTCCAGATATGCAATTCCCCCAACGGTAGCGCCGTCATCTCCGTAATGGCGGTCACCATGAAATTCTTCAAAGTCCGCAAAAATCTCATTGATATAATCAAGAGCGGTGGGACGTCCTGCACTTCGCGCAATCATCACACGTTCCCAGGCTTCCATTTCCTGGTTTTCAAACCGCTGTCCAGGTATAGCAAGCTTTGTCAGGATCAGCGCCTCTTCTTTTGTTACTTTATGATGCATCTGAAGGAGCTTTGCAAGAGTTCCCTTCATATTATCCCGTTCAATAATACCGTCAATCAGTCCATGCTCCACTAAAAACTCCGAGCGCTGGAATCCTTCCGGAAGCTTTTGTCCAATGGTCTGCTCAATAACACGGGGACCTGCGAATCCCACCAGCGCCCCCGGCTCAGCCAGAATAATATCTCCCAGCATGGCAAAGCTTGCTGTTACCCCGCCGGTTGTAGGATCTGTTAAAACAGTAAGATATAAAAGTCCTGCATCTGAATGCTTTTTCAGGGCCGCAGCAGTTTTTGCCATCTGCATCAGGGAAACCATTCCTTCCTGCATTCTGGCTCCGCCGGAACAGGTAAAAATAATCAGCGGCAGTCTTAATTCCGTGGCTTTTTCCACGGACCTTGTAATCTTTTCACCTACAACATATCCCATACTGCCCATAAGGAATCTGGCGTCACAAATACAGACTGCCGCTTCTTCCCCGTGAATCTTACATTTCCCGCAGGTTACAGCTTCATCAATTTTCCACCGGTCTTTGAGGAACTCAATTTTTTCCGGATACCCGGGATAATCCAGAGGATTTGAATTTTCAAGATCTGTAAACCATTCCTCAAATGTTCCTCTGTCAGCAATCAGGCGAATTCTTTTTTTCGTTGACAGGCGAAAATATTTTCCGCATTTATAACAGCTGTAGTGATTATGCACAACATCTTCTTTGTACAGCATCTGGCCGCACCCGTCGCACTTCATCCACAGCCCCTCCGGAAGATCACTTTCTTTTTTCGGAAGTGAAATATAATTGCCTTTTTTAAATTTTAACACAATCAGTCACCTTAATTCCTATTCATGTTCAAAGTAATCCTGAATAAAATGAGTATTCACCTCTCCGGCCAGAAATACCGGGTGATTGATAATCTCATACTGATAATCCAGGTTTGTTACAATGCCGTCTACATTTACTTCGCCTAACGCACTGCGCATTTTCGCAATGGCTGACGCCCTGTCTTTTGCAAATACAATAATCTTCGCGATCATAGAATCATAGTATGGCGGTATTACATATCCGGAATAAATAGCAGAATCAATCCTGATACCGTTTCCTCCCGGCAGATGCAGATATTCGATCTTTCCCGGGCACGGCATAAAGTTTCTGGAAGGATCCTCCGCATTCAGGCGGCACTCAATGGCATGGCCGCTGATCTTTATATCCTTCTGTTTAAACCGCAGTGGTTCTCCGGCTGCAATGGTAATCTGCTCCTTAATCAAATCAAGCCCTGTTACCATTTCCGTCACCGGATGCTCCACCTGAATCCTTGTATTCATCTCCATGAAATAAAAGTTTTTTTCTTTATCCAGTAGAAATTCTATGGTTCCTGCACTTTCATAATTTGCAGCCTTTGCCGCTTTAACAGCAACTTCTCCCATTTTTTTCCTAAGCTTTTCATCCAGCGCTGCTGACGGAGATTCTTCAATCATCTTCTGATGGCGTCTCTGTATAGAACAGTCTCTTTCACCCAGAGACACTACATTTCCAAACTTATCTGCCAGTATCTGAAACTCAATATGGCGGGGGCTCTCTACATATTTTTCAATATACATAGTATCATCCCCGAATCCATTTACAGATTCCTGCTGAGCCACTTTAAAATTATCCGAGAAATCCTGAGCCGAACGGGAGATCCGCATTCCTTTTCCGCCGCCTCCGCTGGCCGCTTTGATCATCACGGGATATCCGATTTCATCAGCAAGCTTCTGCCCTTCTTTGGCAGAAAATACAGCCTCTTTCGTACCAGGAACTACCGGAACTCCGGCATTCATCATTGTTTTTCGTGCTTCTTGTTTATCGCCCATTCTATGAATCACTTCCGAAGAAGGGCCGATAAAGGTTACATTACACTTTTCGCACATCTCCACGAATTTTGAATTTTCAGATAAAAATCCGAACCCCGGATGAATGGCTTCGGCTTTGCTGGCAATGGTAGCGCTTAAAATACGCTCCATATTCAAATAACTGTCAGCCGGGGAGGCTTTTCCAATACAGATGGCTTCATCCGCCAGCTGTGTATGAAGAGCCTCCCTGTCAGCTTCTGAATAAACCGCAACAGATTTAATTCCCAGCTCCCGGCAGGCACGGATAATCCGCACCGCGATTTCTCCCCGGTTTGCAATTAATATTTTCTGAAACATAAGCACACCTGTTAACCGATGGCGAAAGTCAGCTCGGCAATAACGGCAGCCTTACCGTCTACGTAAGCTTTTGCGCTTCCAACGCCAATGGGTCCTTTTTGTTTGACAATTTCTAGTTCCAGGGTTAACACATCTCCCGGAACAACTTTTCTCTTAAACTTAGCAGAATTAACTGCACCAAAATAAGCCGTTTTCCCTTTAAAATCTTCGCAGCTTAAGATTGCCACTGCACCCACCTGAGCCAGCGCTTCTAAAATTAAAACTCCTGGCATTACAGGCTCCTGTGGAAAATGCCCCGCAAAAAACGGTTCATTATAGCTGACACATTTTCTGCCTACCGCACGTTTCCCGGGTTCTAGCTCCTCAATGGTATCAATTAAAAGAAATGGCTGTCTGTGAGGGATGATTTCCATAATTTCCTTGGTTGTTAATACAGACATACTGCCTCCTATCCAATAATAAACATATCCTGACCATATTCGATCAGCTCGCCATTTTCTACCAGGATTGCTTTTACAATCCCGTCAAATTCAGATTCAATTTCATTCATCAGTTTCATGGCTTCTACAATTCCAAGAACCTGACCCTTTTTCACAGTATCTCCAACCTTAACAAAGGGTTCCGCATCCGGTGAAGGCGCCGCATAAAAGGTTCCCACAAGAGGACTGCTCATATGATTGCCGGAAGGCTGCGCATCTGCTTCATTCCCTTCAAATCCTGCTGCAGATACTTCTGTATTTACAACGGGTACGGCATTCATCACAGGCATGTTTGGAACCTGAAGAGGCTGCATCTGAATTTTTCCGTTACTTTTTTTCAGTTTTAAAATGGCACCGTTTTCTTCATAGGACATTTCTGTCAGACCGTTTTTTGAAACGGCTTCCATTAATTTAATAATCTGGTCTACTTCCATTTCCATGCTCCTGACTATTTATATTTTTTAACAATTAAGGTAGCATTGTGGCCGCCAAAAGCAAGTGAGTTGCTCATGGCATAATCAAATTCCATATCTACACCATGCCCCTGTACATAATCCAGATCCAGTTCTTCATCCGGCTGTTCTAATCCTACTGTCTGGTGAATATAATTGTGATTCATCTGCAGGATGCTGGCAATAAACTCTACCGCCCCCGCAGCGCCCAGAAGATGTCCGATCATGGACTTTGTGGAATTAATTTTCAGCTTGTATGCATGATCTCCGAAGGCTGTTTTAATGGCTCTCGTCTCAAAGAGATCGTTATGATGGGTGCTGGTTCCGTGGGCATTGATATAGGTAATGTCCTCCGGCTTCACCCCGGCATCCTCCATGGCAAATTTCATGGCATTTGCCGCTCCCATACCGTCTTCTGCTGGAGATGTGATATGGTATGCATCGCTGGTAGCGCCATATCCAACAACCTCAGCCAGAATCTTTGCGCCCCGGGCTTTTGCATGCTCCAGCTCTTCTAGTACTACAACACCTGCCCCGTCTCCCAGAACAAATCCGTCTCTGTCCTTGTCAAAAGGAATGGAACATCTTTCCGGTGTATTCTTCGCAGATAATGCAGTCAGAGATGTGAATCCCGCTACACTGATGGGGGTAATGGCACATTCAGTTCCGCCTGCCAGCATCACATCTGCCTCCCCATGCTGAATACTCCGGTATCCCTCTCCGATAGAATGGGTTCCTGTGGCACATGCGGTAACTACATTGATTGTTTTTCCTTTCAGTCCAAGCTGAATGGAAACGTTGCCTGCCGCAATATTGGTAATCATCAAAGGCACCAATAACGGATTTACTCTTCCCGGTCCTTTGTTCAGCAGTTTTTCGTACTCCCGCTCAATGGCCTGGAGACTTCCGACGCCAGATCCGATGGCACAGCCTACCCGGTACGGGTCTTCCTGTTCCATATCAAGTCCCGACTGCAAAAAGGCTTCCTTTGCCGCCGCCACAGCATACTGGGAGAATTTTTCCATTCTCTTTGCAGCTTTGCCGTCCATAAATTCCTTGGCCGCAAAGCCTTTGACTTCCGCCGCAATCTTTACTTTATAATCTGTTGTATCAAAATATGTGATTTCGCCAAAACCGGTTTTTCCGGCTTTCAAACCGTCCCAGTATTCTGCAACATTTAATCCGATCGGGGTAATTGCTCCCATTCCGGTTACTACTACTCTTCTCATATCTTCCTCCTACATTGCCATTCCGCCGTCTACACACAGCACCTGTCCGGTAATATACGCCGCTTCATCAGATGCCAGAAAGCAGACTGCCGAAGCAATCTCTTCTGCCTTTGCAAATCTTCCCATAGGAATCTGGGCCAGGCCGGCCTCTTTTGCAGATGCAGGCAGTTTATCTGTCATAGGCGTCTCAACAAAACCGGGGGCTACTGCATTCACACGGATTCCGCGGCTGGCAAGCTCTCTTGCCATAGATTTTGTCATACCGATAATTCCGGCTTTGGAAGCAGCATAATTCACCTGGCCCGGATTTCCAAGCACACCGGATACAGAAGAAATATTAATAATACTGCCGCTTTTTTGTTTCAGCATCTGACGATAAACATGACGCATCGTATTAAATGTGCCTTTTAAATTCACATCAATGACATCGTCAAATTCTTCTTCTTTCATAGCCATCAAAAGATTGTCTTTTGTAATACCTGCATTGTTCACAAGAATATCAATGCGGCCGTATTTTTTAACAATCTCCTTGATCATAGACTGAACTGCAGTAAAATCATTGACACTGCACTGTACGCATTCTGCCTTCCCACCGGCATCCCTGATATCTGCCGCAGCAGCTTCTGCTGATTCTTTTGAGTGCATATAATTGATCATTACCTGTGCGCCCTTGGCCGCCAGCATTTTTGCAATTTCTTTTCCGATACCTGACCCGGCACCTGTTACTAATGCTACTTTACCATTCAACATATTTTCTCATCCTTTATTCCTGACCGGACAGCTCCTTTACAAGGACATCCAGATCTTCTATCTTATCTACATGATAAGCGGAAACTTCTTTATTGATTTTTTTCATAAATCCGCAAAGTGATTTCTTTGGTCCGATCTCAATAAATACTTCTACACCGTCATCAATCATCCGTTCAATGGTCTGCTGCCAGCGCACAGAAGAAGAAATCTGATCCTTTAACAATCCGCGGATTTCATTTTTATTAGTTACATAGTCAGCTGTCACATTTGTAATATACGGAGTCTGAATATCATGGATTTCTACCTGTTCCAGCTCTTTTTCCAGCTTCAGACCTGCTTCTTTAAGCATATCTGAATGAAAGGGGCCGCTTACCTTTAAAGGCACGCACCGTTTTGCACCTGCCGCTTTTAAGGCATCTGCCGCTGCTGATACAGCGCCTTCCTCCCCGGTGATTACAGTCTGTCCCGGACAGTTATAATTTGCCACGGAAACAATTCCTTCTGTTTCCTGGCATATTTTCTCAATGGTTTCATTGTCAAGGCCCATAACAGCCGTCATGGCTCCTCCCGTGGGAACCGCTTCCTGCATATATGCCCCCCGTTTTACCACGATTTTAAAGGCATCCTCCGGTGTCATAACCCCAGAGGCAACCAGGGCTGCGTATTCTCCCAGACTTAACCCTGCATTGACAGTAGAAGAAAATCCTTTCTCTTCTACTGCTTTTAACACTGCCAGCTCGTCTGCAAGCATAGCAATCTGCGTATATTTTGTAATGTCCAGTTCCTGATTTTCCTCAAAAAGAAGATGATACATATCTATGCCGCTTACTTTACCAGCCAGATCGATCATCTCCTTGGAACAGGCATATGTATCATAAAAATCTTTTCCCATGCCAATGTACTGTGAACCCTGGCCCGGGAATATAAAAGCTGTTTTTTTCATGATTTTCTCCTATCTGTTCAGTAAGCTCTCCGCCTTTGTCATAATGTCCGCAATGATTTCGGCACAGCTTTGCTCTTCTTTCACCATTCCGGCAATCTGGCCTGCCATAACAGTACCTGTTTTTACATCGCCGTCAATCACCGCATTTCTCAGTGAGCCAAGGGTAAGATGCTCAAGCTCCTCAAATCCCGCTCCCTGCTCTTCTAACTTAATGTACTCTCTTGTCATCTGATTTCTGAGACAACGGATGGGATGTCCGTGAGAACGTCCTGTAACAGTAGAATCGATATCTTTTGCCTTAATAATTTTCTTTTTGTAATTTTCATGGCAGATACATTCATTGGCCACACAAAATCTTGTACCAATCTGAACTGCCTGCGCCCCCAGCATCATAGCCGCCGCAAGGCCTCTTCCGTCTGCAATGCCTCCGGCTGCAATCACCGGAATTGTTACTGCATCCACAACCTGGGGAACAAGAGTCATGGTAGTTGCTGCTCCAATGTGGCCGCCGGACTCTGTACCCTCCGCCACAACAGCATCCGCACCGGCCTTTTCCATCATCCGTGCCAGGGCTACACTTGCCACAACAGGAATCACCTTAATGCCGGCCGCTTTCCACATTTCCATGTATTTGCCCGGATTTCCGGCCCCGGTTGTCACAACCTTAATGCCTTCTTCTACAACTACTTTTGCTACTTCATCCGCATAAGGACTCAGCAGCATGACATTTACTCCAAAAGGCTTATCTGTCAGCTCTTTTGCTGCCCGGATTTCTCTGCGGATCACATCCTCCGGTGCGCTGGCAGCACCGATCAGTCCAAGACCGCCTGCTTCGGATACTGCCGCCGCTAAATGATGTTCCGCTGCCCAGGCCATACCTCCCTGGATAATCGGATGTTCAATTCCTAAAAGTTCTGTAATTCTGGTTTTCATTTTTTTATCCTTTTGAATTATTCTTCTACACCATGCTCTTTCAGGTAATTTACAATATCACCTACTGTAGCCATAGATTCTAATTCTTCAGATGGGATTTCCACTTCATACTCATCTTCTAAAGCCATTACTAATTCAAATAAATCTAAAGAATCAGCCTCTAAATCATCTTTAAAGTTTGATTCTAATTTAACCTCTGCTGCGTCAATGTCTAACTGGTCTGCGATCATCTGTTTCATTTTTTCTAACATAATAGTGTCTCCTTTACTTGTATATCATTCTTTTTATATTTATTTTGATATTCAAAGTATATATATTGGTGATTTATTTGTCAATACTTTCTGAAGGTAAAATAAATTGACTTTTTTCCACAACTTTCCTATACTTGGAATATACAAAATATAACCCGTGATCTTATATGGAAAGTGAAGGTTTATCTATGAAAAAAAATAAAGAAATCCAGAATATCGAGGAAGACATTCTGGATCCGGCCGACATTATTGTCACTCTGGATCTGGACGACAATGTGTCTGTAGACTGCGAAATCTACACTATTTTTGAAGTGCAGGATCAAAACTATATCGCCCTTGTTCCGCTGCAGGAAAACGGAGAACGAAACGACGAAGGGGATGTATACCTTTACCGCTACTTCGAAGACGAAAACGGCACCCCTTCCCTGGAAAACATCGAATCCGACGACGAATTTGAAATAGTCTCCGACCGCTTCGACGAACTCCTGGACGAAGAAGACTTTGAAACCCTGTAAGCCATGCATGGAACTGAATGTGAAAAGCCCCGCGAAAAGTTTACTTTTCAGCAGGGCTTTTTATATTTAGGACCATATATGGCGCCAGCCATCAGCGAGAAAATCGGCAGATTTTTGAGCTGGCATGGCTTACAGGGTTTCTCTCTACAGAACACATCCGGCGCCAGCCATCAGCTACTGCCTGTGAACTTCACAGTGTTCTTCTAATTCTGAAAATATCTTTCTAAGGGCATCACAATAATTTCTGTCCGGACGAAAACTCATATGATTAATTTTGATATAGCTTTCCGATACGAAAATAGTTGTCTGCCTGCTTTCCTCCCAGATGGTGACCGTTCCAAACCCGCCGTCTAAATCTTTTGGAATGCAGGGTCTTAATTTCATACTCTGCAGAAATTCCACAAGCTGTCTTAAATCATCCTCATCCGTTACCGTATAATAGCCTTCTGCATAGGAAATATCTGCGGAAGTGACCTGATTTTGTTCCAGCTTATTTAATGCGGCAGAAGGCCTTGCAGGCAGGAATATGAGCAATACAAGAACTACTACAGCTGCTAAAAAGACAGAAATCAGTATTTTCTTTCTTCTCATAAGTATCCACCTCCATAATAATTTTCAAATAATAAATTACACCCCAAAAATCTCCTCCAGAAACCTTGATGGCGCTGTCTCTCTGTTATTGATCTGCCCGCATCTGCACAGGGTCAGCTCCTTTTTCGCCCGGGTCATCCCCACATAAAACAGACGGCGTTCCTCCTCGATATCCGCGTCCATAACAGATTTCCGGTACGGAATGATTCCCTCGTTGATATCGGTAATAAACACATAATCGTATTCTAATCCCTTCACACCATGGAACGTGGACAGCGTCACGGCCTCTGTCTGCTCCTTCTGCTGCTGGTTTAATTCCCGGCGCACATCCTCCATATGCAAAAACCATGCTTCATAGATAGTAAAATTTTTGGCTCCAAGCTGTAACTCATCCAGCACTTCCAGAAGCTCTTCATAATCTATCTTTCGAACCTGGGAGATTTCCTGTAAATAGGATTCGTAATCAATTCCCTTACGGATATAATTCACTGCGGAATAAGGCTTCATTCCCTCAATCACCTTTAAATCCATCTGCAGCTTTTCAAGCCGCTGTACCATCCAGTCAGCTTCCTTATAATAGTCTTCCCACACATCAAAAGCCACCGTCTCTTCCGGCAGACTTTCTCTGGATAAATAGCGCTTTGGCCTGTTCATAATCTGCAGAAAATCTTTTCGCTGCCGGCTGCCAAGAGCAATATTGATATAACACAGCAGATCCTTTGCAATCCAGTGGTCGTAAATATTAGGGATACGCTCTCTGGTGCGGAAAGGGATATTGTAACGCATCAGATATTCCATCAGAAGCCTTGGCTGCATATTGGTACGAAACAAAACAACCATTTCCTCATAACTGATTCCTTTCTTATGAAGCTTCCTCATCTCTTCCGCCAAATACTGATCCTGATCCTTTTGATAACCG
This sequence comes from Brotonthovivens ammoniilytica, assembly GCF_025566885.1. Taxonomy (NCBI): domain Bacteria; kingdom Bacillati; phylum Bacillota; class Clostridia; order Lachnospirales; family Lachnospiraceae; genus Brotonthovivens; species Brotonthovivens ammoniilytica. The sequence continues at coordinate 859,517 of NZ_JAOQJQ010000001.1, forward strand.
AAGGAAAGATTCCGTATCATGCCGGCCTCCTGTGCAGCCGCTGTAATCTCTTTTGGAAAACGGACAGAATTTACCTGAATCAGCTTTTGGGATAAAGAAACCACCTCCCGGGGACAGCGGTAATTCATATTTAAAGTCACTTTTTTAATATCCGGGAAATCCTGTTCCACATGCATCATAATCTCAGGTTTCGCCCCACGGAAACGGTAAATAGACTGATCATCATCTCCTACAATAAAAAGGTTCCTTGTCTTGTCCGCCAGCATTTTAATTACATCATACTGCACCTGATTAATATCCTGGAACTCATCAATTAATATGTATGGAAACCGTTTCTGCCATCCTGCCAGAATATCCTTTCTCTGTTCAAAGAGCTCCTTGCAGAACACCAGCATATCGTCAAAATCAATGAGATGGTTGCTGGTCAAAAACTTCTGATATGCCTCAAAAACCTTGCGGAATATATGTTCCGCACAATTTGTGGAATAATAATGCTCCACCTGAATATCTGAATTTTTCACCATGCTGATCTCAGCAAGAACAGAAGAAATAAACTCATTCTCATCCTCATAGTCCAGCCGCATCTTTGCCGCTAACTGCTTCATAAACTGAAACTTCTGGTCTTCCTTTATGATATCTGATCCTTTATATCCATAGGCATATTTTAAAATCATAAAATAAACCGCATGAAAGGTTCCAAAGGTAACCGGCAGCTTCCTGCCCTGCATCAGCCGCAGAAACCGTTCTTTCATCTCATTTGCAGCCGCTTTTGTAAAAGTGATCACAAGAATATCTCCCGGATTCACATAATAGTGGTTAATTAAATATCGGATTCTCTGTATAATCGTAAAAGTTTTGCCGGAACCTGGTCCCGCCAGAACCATCATAGGCCCCTCATTGTGCATAACCGCTTCTTTTTGTGCCTGATTCATTTCCATAAGCAGTCTTTTATATCTCCTCAGCCGTATTATTTTTAAGTATTGCAGTGTATTCCCCATTATAAATGTCAATTATTTTTTTCTCAACTGTTATCCTTTAAAGCATATGTTAAATTTAAAACCTTCATCTCTATATTTTTAATTTTTACTCCTCTTTCATCAAAATCCACCGCCTTTCGGATTTGTGTCAACACTGTTGTCACAAATTATATCGTATTTTACGTAAGCAAAACCTTCACCAAACTTGGAATCTTTTCTATATTATTCCAGTTTTTATAATCTCACTTTTTTTAACAAACATACAAATTACTAGGTTCTCTCAACATTTCCTCCGGAAAAGCATTACCTTTTGTCATATTAAATTCCCGCACTACTGTATAGACATTATCATTAATATTTAGTCTGGGCCAAATATGTTTCACATCATCAACAATTTGAGAAGCATTACTTACATTCTAATTTTCATAAGTTACAACTTTTTATACCTTTCTCTTGAAAAAATGACTCTATCGCTCTTTGTCCTGCTTCTGTTCCATAATAGCCATGTACCTCAATGGTACATGCATTTTTCCAATGATATCTTCAATCGCTACCTCTGTAAGTTTCTCTGGCATTGATGATAAAGTATCTAAACAATTAGCAGAATCATTGCTTTTAAGATAATTCAACTGTCATAATCTTCTAAAAAACACGATTATTGAGTATTTTTAGTAATGTATCTGAATACTATTATAATGCATATTTATAGAGACTTCCATCCCCTCTACCCATTCTCCCACTTCCTGCCAGCTCCGCCAGCAGTTCTCTACACTCTCCTAATCTCGATGATGCAGAGGTACGGAAAGTAATCAACTATTTTTCTGTAAAGTCACTTGCCTCAATAAATCCATTCACCGGACATACAGCAATCCCATCACCACAAAAGATAACCTATATATTATCAATCATTCTCTGATAAACTCATTTCAAGTTTTCAATCACAATAAAAGAAGTCCCAGCATAAGCGAATCTGACATATTTTCTATCAGATTGTTTTATACAGAGACTTCTTTTGTTCTCATATCAGATACTCCACACCTAAATACCACACTGCATTTTAGGAAATGCAAGCAGGCAAACACAGGCTATTACTTCATATCCTTTTTTAGAAAACTCCTCTTCCTCATCCGTATTTACTTTAACTTCATTTATTTCAATTCAATTTCTTCCAGCTCTTTTGGGGGAACCTTCCTGGTAGAATCCTGTACGATTCTTGCAATTTCTCTTTTTGCCGTATTAAGAGGAAGCAGTGTACCGGCCCCGGCAATACAGCCCCCGGGGCATCCCATGCCTTCAATCAGACACCCGTTCTTTTTTCCCGCTTTTGCAAGCATCAGTATCTTTCTGCATTCATCTAGTCCCTCGGCATGTTCAATCTTCACATCCACTCCGGGATAATACTCGTGCACACATTTTTCAATAGCCTGTGCTACTCCGCCGGCAACAGCATAGCCCCTTCCGGCTCCTGTGGCGTCATGGAGGCGTCCCTGACTTTCTGCCTTAGCCGGGTCAATCCCTCTTGCTTCAAAGATCGCGTCCAGCTCCTCAAAGGTAATTACAAAGTCTACATCACTGCGGACAGTATGCCGCATAGCCTCAAGCTTCTTAGCGGCGCAGGGACCGATAAATACTACCTTTGCATTTGGATGCTCCTTTTTAATACTCCGGGCAGTGGCTACCATCGGCGTCAGCTCTGTGGATACACTTTCAATCATCTCCGGAAACTGCTTTTTTGCCAGCATTGCCCAGGAAGGACAGCAGGATGTTAATAAGAACGGAAGATCTCCATTTACCACATGATTAACATACTGATGTGCTTCTGTCACCGCACCGATATCAGCTCCTAAAGCCACTTCATACACCTGGGAAAATCCAAGCTCCATCAGCGCTGCTTTTACTTTATCCGGGGTTACATCCGGTCCAAACTGTCCCACATAGGCAGGTGCAATTTCAGCAATCACCTCACCGCCGTTTTTCATACACCTGATCAGCTGAAAAATCTGAGATTTATCAGCAATGGCCCCGAAAGGACAGCTGACCATACACATTCCGCAGGAAACGCATTTTCCATTATCAATAACCGCCCGGTTATATTTATCTGATTCAATGGCATTGACGCCGCAGGCGCTGGCACAGGGCCGGACCTTCTTTCCAATAGCATCAAAGGGGCAGGCCGCTTTGCATCTGCCGCATTTAATGCACTTATCCTGCTGGATATATGCCTGCCCGTCCAAATGTATAATGGCATCTTTCGGACACACTTCCATGCAGGGATGCGCCAGACACTCTCTGCAGAGATTGCTTACCTCATAAACATTATCCTCACAGGCATTGCAGGCAGAGGGAATTACCTGCATCAAAGGAGGCTCATAATACATCTCATCAATACTGCTTTCTGCCAGTCCTTTTGTAATGTGCACCGGTTTATTCTGCGGACGCAGTGAAAGCCCCATGGCAAGCCGCACCCGCTCAGAACTAACTGCCCGTTCACGGTAAATGCTTTCCCTGAATTTTGGTTCTTCTGTAGGAGAAAGCTGATAAGGAATTGCCTCTATATCATCTCTGACATGTTCTGATTCATATGCAATTTTGGCAATCTCTACAAAAACACGTTTCCGCAGTTCTGATACCTGTGTACGCAAACCTCTCATGTGCAACACGCTCCTTTTATTTTAATTTGTTATTTTTTTAACTATGTCTGCAAATAAATTGTAGTCTCATCTATATCATCGGTCAATCATTTCTCCGCGTGTTTTTAAATAAAACCAATCACTCACCTTTTTTCTGCCGCTGACATATATTATAAAAAAACAACAGGAGAATTTCATGTCTTCAAACCGAAATTGCTGTTACACCCGAAATTCCGGAAACTCAATGAATTCCGGAATGACAAGACCGGTTCCTTCCATGAATACCGGGATGACAAGATCATCCAGAACATCCGGAATGGAAAACAGATATTCCTGTCAAAAACCCCATGGGGAAAAAGAATTTCCCATTGGTATGGCTTATGTTCCATGGCAGAAATTTCAGAAAATATATGATCCTGCAAAAGCGCTCTGTCAGGGAACTATTTTTGCAGAACTGGATCTGCCATTCTGTGGAAAGAGAGGTGGCAGATAATGAATGCTGAACGTAAAAAATTATTTGACTATATTAATCAGGTGAGCTTTTCCATCAATGATCTGACGCTCTATCTTGACACCCATCCAGACGATGCGGAAGCTCTTGAATATATGAAGGAGCTGATTCCATGCCGCAAAAAGGCCCTGAAAGAATATCAGGAAAAATATATGCCTCTGCTGGTTGACGGCACCAGCGAACATGCCGACATCTGGAAATGGTCTACAACAGCATGGCCTTGGGAAAGGGGGTATTATTAAAGTATGTGGAATTACGAAAAAAGACTTCAGTATCCTGTAAATATTACTCAGACCAATCCTCAGATTGCTCAAATTATCATTTCCCAGTATGGCGGTCCAAACGGCGAAATGGGCGCTTCTATGCGTTATCTTTCCCAGAAATTTGCAATGCCATACAAAGAAGTATGCGGCGTGCTCAACGATGTAGGAACAGAGGAACTTGCTCATCTGGAAATTGTAGGCGCCATTGTCCATCAGTTAACCGATGGCATCAATGTGGAAGAAGTAAAAACAAGTGGTTTTGATAAATATTATGCCGACCACACCCTTGGCATCTGGCCTCAGGCTGCCGGCGGCGTGCCTTTTACTGCCAACCAGTTCCAGTCTGTAGGGGATCCTATTACAGATTTAATGGAAGATATGGCGGCAGAACAAAAAGCCCGCACCACTTACGATAATATTTTAAGACTTGTCAAAGATCCGGAAGTATGTGAACCTATTAAATTCCTCCGGGAACGTGAAATCGTACACTTCCAGAGATTTGGCGAATCTTTGCGGATCGTTCAGGATCACCTAGACTCCAACAACTTCTATGCTCTGAATCCTGCTTTTGATAAACCCTGCTAAATAAACGCAGTATGAAATACAGCCGGATAATTCCTCCTTAAGAAACAGGGAGCTGATCACTGATTTCTCAATGACAGCTCCCTGTATTCTAAAGTTCCGTATTCTAAAGTTCCGGATTCTCAAGCAAATCTTCTACTGTACATCCTAACACTCTCGAAAGCTTATAAACAGTCCCTGCCTTGGCCCTGTCTATATCATTTACTTTCTGTTCATACATCTGAATGGAACGCAGCTTTACACCGGAAAGCTCTGCAAGTTCCCCAAAATATAATCAAGAATTGCTTTGGCAGCTTCTTTTTTGCTCATAATCGGAAGCTCTTTCACCTCATCATTTGTAATCAGTGTGACTACATTGGTATCCGTGCCAAATCCGGCTCCCTCTACTTTTAAATTATTGGCCACAATCATATCTAGATGTTTTTTCTTTAGTTTTTTTCTGGAGTTTTCCAGCATATTCTGAGTCTCCATGGAAAATCCGCACAAAAACTGCCGGTGTGATTTGTGCTCCCCAAGAGTTCCGATGATATCCTTTGTTCTAGTCAGGGCAATGGACATGTCTCCGTCTTTTTTCTTGATTTTTTCATCTGCAGTCTCTGCAGGTCTGTAGTCTGCTACAGCCGCTGTCAGAATCAGAATATCCTGCTCTTTGGCCCGTCCGGTTACCGCATCAAACATTTCCTGTGCTGTCACTACCGGAACAACCTCCACAAAGGGCGGCGGCGCAATACTGCATGGTCCTGTTACAAGGGTTACATCAGCGCCTCGTAACATGGCATTTTCAGCAATGGCATACCCCATCTTGCCGGTGGAATGATTGGTAATATACCGCACCGGATCAATAGCTTCTCTAGTGGGCCCGGCGCTTACCAGTACCTTTTTTCCTGTCAGATCTTTTGTACAGGCAATTTCCTTTAAAATATGCCAGAGAAGCTCTGAGGGCTCCGGCATTTTTCCTTTTCCCACATCCTGGCAGGCAAGCATGCCGCTGGCAGGCTCAATTATTTTCTTTCCGTAAGACTTAAGGATCTTTAAATTATCCTGAAGAATAGGATTTTCATACATATTGGTATTCATGGCAGGGGCAATCAGCATGGGAGCTTTACAGGCCATGGCTGTAGTTGTCAGCATATCATCCGCAATGCCGTGGGCCAGTTTCCCGATTACATTTGCCGTTGCAGGGGCAATCAGCATCACATCAGCCTTCTTGGCCAGGCTCACATGAGCCACATGGAACTGAAAATTCCGGTCAAAGGTATCCACCAGACACTTTGTATTTGTAAGAGATTCAAAGGCAATGGGATTGATAAAGTTCACCGCATTTTTAGTCATAATGACATGGACTTCCGCGTGCATTTTTACAAGCATACTGGCCAGATTTGGCATTTTATAGGCGGCAACGCCTCCGGTTACACCGATTACTACAGTCTTTCCTTTTAACATGATTACTCCTTATTTCAGGTCCGATTTCATGACATCAAACAGTTTTCCGTGTTTTTCATAATTTGTGATTCTGGCAATGCTGTTGTCATCATTGACAAACACAACCTGGGGCGTCAGCTCTTCTGCCTCCTGGGGCGTTACATCTGCATATGACATAATGATAATTTTGTCATTTACGCTGACACAACGGGCAGCCGCTCCATTCAGGCAGATCATTCCGCTTCCACGCTCCCCGGCAATGGTATAAGTCTCAAACCGGTTTCCATTATTGATATCAACAATCTGAACTTTTTCATATTCTAATATTCCTGAAGCGTCCAGCAAATCCTCATCCACCGTAATACTTCCCACATAATCAAGCTCCGCTTGCATCACTGTGGCACGATGAATTTTGCTTTTCAGCATCTGTATTGTCATAATATTTCCTTCTTTCTTACTCTACAATAAAATTATCAATCAGTCTAGTTTTTCCGATATAAACGGCTATGGCAACCAGCACAGGCGCTTTTATGGTATCCACCTGCTGCATGGTAAGGCCGTCTACCGCTTTCACATAATCAATTCGGGCAAGGGGCTCTGTTTCAATTACTGCCTTCATTTTCTCCACCAGTTCCCCGGCATCGGTCATTCCCTCTTTTACCAGCTTTTGTCCCATAAAAATAGATTTGCTCAAAATCAATGCTCCCCGGCGTTCCTCTTTGGAAAGATATGTATTCCTGGAGCTTTTTGCCAGACCGTCTTCTTCCCGGATAATGGGACAGCCGATCACTTCCACATTCATATTCAGATCTTCTGTCATATGACGGATTACCGCCAGCTGCTGGGCGTCTTTCTGGCCAAAGTAAGCCTTATCCGGCTGTACAATATTAAAAAGCTTATTTACCACCGTACATACACCTCTAAAGTGCACCGGTCTTGATAATCCGCACAGCTCCTCTGTCAGCACAGACATATCTACATAAGAGCTGAAATTTTTATGGTACATTTCCTCCGGTTCCGGATGAAAAATCAGATCTGCCCCCAGGCTTTCACAAAAAGCGCTGTCTTTTTTAAGATCTCTGGGGTAACTTGCCAGATCTTCTTTCGGTCCAAACTGCATGGGATTTACAAAAATACTGACAATCACTTTATCATTCTGGCTTCTGGCAGCGGTAATCAGACTGCCGTGTCCCTCATGAAGGTATCCCATAGTGGGCACAAATCCAATGGTTTTTCCTTCACCTTTCCAATTCTTTATTATTTCTTTTATTTCTTTTACTGTAGTAACAATCTGCATTCCTTTATCTGTATGATGTATTTACTTATGAATACATGCATACGCTCCTTTCTGCTTCTTATTCAAGTCTCGCGAGAGCGTATATCAGGTGGGGAATTGACTCCCGCCGCTGATACCTGCTTGTTACTCACCGCCTATAGAGGCGGAAGTCATCTCACATCTAATATAATTTATCTATAATCTCATCCGAAATAGCAAAAATATGCTCCTCTGACGGAAAGGTTCCCCCTTTTACTTCTTTTGTATAATCCGCAAATGCCTGTTTCATTACTTCTCCTACATTGGCAAACTGTTTTACAAACTTTGGTTTAAAGTCCGAAAACATCGCCAGCATATCCTGATATACAAGCACCTGCCCGTCACATCCCGCTCCGGCTCCGATTCCGATAGTGGGAATATTCACAGCCTCTGAAACCAGCGCCGCAAGCTTCGCCGGAACGCATTCCAACACTACCATAAAGGCACCGGCCCGCTCTACCGCTTTTGCATCCTCAATCAGCTGTCTTGCCGCTTCTTCGCTCTTACCCTGTACTTTAAATCCTCCAAAAGCATTTACCGACTGTGGAGTCAGTCCGATATGAGCACAGACCGGAATGGAAGCTTCCACAATAGCCTCGATCTGGCGGCAGACCTTTGCTCCGCCCTCCAGTTTTACTCCGTTGGCTCTCCCTTCTTTCATCAGCCGGCCCGCATTCAATACCGCGTCATACACAGATGTCTGATAGGACATAAAGGGCATATCCGCCAGCACAAAGGCTTCCTTGGCTCCCCGGCTTACCGCTCTTGTATGGTGGATCATATCTTCCATTGTCACCGGAAGTGTATCCTCATAGCCAAGCATTACCTGCCCTAAAGAATCCCCAATCAGCAAAACATTAATTCCTGAAGTATCCATCAGCTTTGCCATAGAATAATCATAGCAGGTCAGCATGGTAATCTTATCTTTGTTCAGCTTTTGATTCTGTAACGTTGTCACCGTGTTTTTCATTTTAATATATCCTCCAATACCTTATAATCCCGATCTTTATGTTTCTGGCAGGCAACTTTTACAACCTGTCTGGACAATACCTGATATACTTCCTTTTCCTCTGCTCTAAGTGCACCAAGATGATCTAGAACCGTTGACAGATCATTCCGTTCAACCGGACCTGTCAAAGCATCTTTGGGACCATATGCAATAATATTTTCTGCATTCCCGTGAATCAGCGGTGCTAAAGCCCGGTGAGCATTCACTGCCGTAAAACCGCAGTCTATAAGCATCTGTTCACACATAGACACAAGACCTACATATAAATTGCTGGCCATAGCCGCTGACGCATGATAACGGATCTTATTCTCTGCGCTGATTACTTCAACAGGATTTCCAAAGCTCTGAAACAGGCGCAGGAAATCATTCAAATATGCTTCATGTCCTTCAATTGTAAAAAATGCATGTGAAAGCTCTTTGTAAGAATTGTATTTGTCATTGATAGCAAAGAGCGGGTGGATAGAATAGCCATATGCATGATAACGGCTGATATCCGAAAAGATATTGGAACTTAAAGAACCACTGAAATGGCTGAAAATCTTATTTTCAATCGGCAGCATTTTTAATTGCTCCCACACTTTGGCAATCACGCCGTCCGGAACGGATAAAAATACTGCGTCACTATCCTCTACCAGGTATCTGATCTTTTCGTATCTTCTGGTATTGGTAAAATTTGCTGCCTCCTGGGCAGACTTTGGGTTTTTACTGTAGTACCCTGTTACATGTACACCGCGCTCGGTGAGATATTTTCCTAAGGAAACGCCTACCTTCCCTGCGCCAATAAATCCAATGTTCATATGCATCCCTCCATGTTCTGCGGAGAGGATAATGAGTCTTATTCCGTCAGCGGATATAAGCCCGATTCAAAATAAAATAAGCTTTTCAAGGTATAGTTTCTTTTCTGAATACTATCCTCTGCTAATATAACATCATTTGTCTGCCTAGTAAAGGAAATCATCTCACATCTGATATAAATCTTTACCAACGTGTCCATCCTGCCTAAAAGCTTTTCAGATATGCTTCCTTCCAGCTCTCAGCAAGCCCGGCATTTTCTTTTGCCTGGTCTGCACTCAAATCTCCCCCCTGCCCGGCATTGACTCTGCCCCGTTCCTGATACAAAGACGGGTCAAGGGATATTTTCTCAAAGGCTTCTAGGGCTGATTTCATAGTCTCAAAATCAATCTGCTGCCCGGCGCCATTTTTCCCGATTGTCTCAGAGCTGTCCATAAAATTTAAACAGTAAAGATAGGCCTGCCGGCTCTTTTCGGCAGGATACTGCTCACAGGCTTTTAAAAAACATTCTGCTGCCTCCGGAAATAAAAAACTGCGTGCATATGCTACTCCCTGGTTGTGATAAAGAGCCCCCCGCAGCTCATCTGTCATTTTATTCTGATTTTCAGGTTTTAGAAGATGGCGGTATTCAGCAGCCGCAAAAGCATACTTTCCATGGAGCAGATACTGATCTGCTTTCAGCTTCCGGCATTCCATAACAGCCTTGCCGTCCACACTCTCAAACAGTTCCTCCATGCGCGCAAGCTCCTCCTGATCATAAAGGCCGCTTTTTTCCAAAATCAGCAATGCCCCACGGAAAAGAGGTTCTTTTCTTCTCAGCTTTAGATCTAGTTCCCTGGCCAGCTCCAAAAAACCAATCTCTTGTTTCAGCCAGAGACACAAACCAAGATTTAACAGCTTTTTATCTACCATATAAAAATTTTCTTCTATATAATAGCAGAGCTCCTCTAGAGAATACAGTGGAAATCCGATATTCTGTATCATGTAAGGCCTTTCTGCTGTTTGATACATACACAGTACTAAATCACCCATTTTTCTCTCTCCTGCCTAATAAAGATCAATCTCAAACTTCCACTGCTTTTCTGTGGAAGGATAAAAAGCTCCGAATCCAAGATCCAGGATTGTGACATACAGCTTCTGCTGATTTATCATTCTCACCGATATCCGGATTTTCCTTGTCCTTTCTGGACGCTTCCAAACATTTTCCAAAAGCAGAGGCTCTATTTTCGCATTTCTTTCTCCTCTTTCCTGTATCCAGATATCCACAGACGGCGTGCCTTTTAAGATCACATCAAACTGTTTTTTGACTTCGAACCAGTTTTCCCCTGCAGTGACAACAGGAAGAAATTTCTGCGTACCATTTACAGAAGCTTTCAGACTGACATTTGCCTGAACCTTGTAGCTGCAGTCATAAGAATACGGCCAATCCCCCTGGCGGCTTAAAATGCTTCCCGCATAAGCGGCTCCTTTTGTATACAGATTTTTACCTACAAAAACCCTTCGGTTTGGCCCTAGAACTCTCAGCGTATCGCACAGCCAGTTTCCGTCAAATCCGTCCCCCAGCAGATACACACCGGATATAATCCGCTTGGCAAAGGCTTCCCGCAGAATACTGGCAAAAAATACATCCTTTTCCTGTCCGTCATCCTCTGCAAGGGCCGGAACTTCCCAGACCTTTTCTCCGGACACAACGATCTGGGGAACTGTCCTGCTCTCCCTTGCCAGAAGTGTAAAACGCACCTGGCGGTCTGAAAAATCAAACATTGCCACATCATGAGCCCAGATTGACTTCTCCTGATGGTAGGTATAGTAAAAGAAACTCTCTCCATAATCCATAAAAAACATGGTTTCTGCTGTTTCTTTCAACATTTCCCTTAAAAGCGCAAAAACTTCTGCCGCTTTAGGCGTAAGCTTTGGCACCGCAATTGACAGGCAGATTTCATACTCTGCATCCTGGCAGAGCTTATCTTTCAGCCTGACAAGGCGGCTTACAAAAAGCGCAAGCCTTTCCACAGCCTCCCCGGCCCCGTCAGTATGAATCAGATCAATAGCCCTTAAATACAGCTGTTCATACAAAATCCCATTCTGATCCTGCCTTCTTTTCTGGGCCTCTGCCCCGTACAGATAATATCCGTTCTTTCCCTCATACAGACTGACAGGGATTTGATAGCATTCTCTGTCGGACCGGGTGCTTACTGTAAAAGGATCTCCACCCTCTTCTTTCAGAAAACTGACCATGGCATTGTCATACCCCAGATCCAGTCCCATATATATTTTCTTTCTGTGAATCGTTACTTCCTTCACTTTTTTACTCCTTACAACGGCCGGAACAAACTAGATGACAGATCACTGATTCTGGCATACTTAAAAATTGCCTCCAGATCCTGTCCCCCGCTGACAATGGCCTGGTTAAGACAATCATAACGGGAAGTACCCGTTACAGACTGATCTTTCTGCTGCAATGTTCTTGTCCCGGACTGTAAAACTTCTTCCTTTGTTTCAAAAAATACATACTGTAAGGTCTCTCTGGCAAACAGCCTGACCTGAAGTACGTAGATTCCCGGAAAGACTTCCGGCACCGGCAGAATCTGACTGGCCTCTTCTTTGCGTCCCTGAAATACCAGCCGGCAGTTTATCCCCCGTCCCCGCTCATATTTCAGCCCCAGCCAGATACAGTCATGTATAAAATATTTCCGCTTAAGTCTTAGGTCCATCTGCTCATAAAACGGAAAGCAGAGGGAATCGTCCTGATACTTTTCCAGCATCTGATCCAGCAGTTTATACTCTGTTTCTTTCAGATTTTCAAAGAGACATAAGTATTTCATCATAGCAATCTCACAGCAGGTATTTAAAAGCCTTTGATTCTGAATAGAATATTCCAGATATTCAAAAACTTCCTCCGGAACCTCCTCTTTGTATACAAAATACCTCCAGGAAAAGTAAGAGACATAAGCATCCCTGATCTGTGCGGTATCGCTTTCACTGCAGACAATCCGAAAATATTCTGCATGATTTTCTGTAAACTGCTCTGTAAACAGCATACGTACCAGCAGCTGCTCCCTGTATCCGTTTACTTCCATCCCAAAATGTTCCGCTTCAGAAATCATCTGATCCAGCGTCTTTATGGTATCCGCAAACTGTTCCAGGGAATCTCTCAGGGTTTCTTGTGAATTTTCTTCCTTCCATTCCTGGACCGAAACTACCTCGCGGGCCATTTTCTCTCCCGGCAGCATCCTGCTTGAGCGATACCCCTCTTTCAGAAAATATCTTCTGCCGTAACTGTCTTCAAATAAGATCCGGCTGTTTTCTGAATATACGCTGATGTAGGCAGTATCTCCCACAAGAGGTACTATCTGCTTATATACATTGCCGCTCTGGTATACAGCCACCTTAGAAAAATGATATCCGGGGCAGACAATTTTTCTCACAAAACCACTGCCAAGACCGATTCTTTCCCACTCTTCCCGTGTTACCTGCCTCTTGATGTAACGATATATTTCAGCAAGGTCATCACTCATATGCCCCTTTTTCAATTCAAGAAGCGCAAACTCATATATTATTTTACCGTAAAGCTTAAGCATCTGTTTTAATCTGCGGTCATTTCTTGCCAGATATGCGTAAAGACGGCCCTTTAATACCGCCGGCAGCACAGTGTCTACAGCAAAATATTTCAGCACTGCCTCGGGAATGTCTCCGTCCTTTTTATGCCAGGAACGAATGAACGCCTCGTACAGCCCGGCAATCTTTAGTCCGCTCTCTACACCTTTTAAAAACCAAGGAAAAAATGCTTCTCCAAACCTGTTATTTTTTATCAGATAGGTACAGATCACTTTTACTGCTTCCTGGCTTTGACTTGCCCGGCAGCATCTTCCCAGCAGCCAAAAAAGGCGGGGATGAAACGCTTTTACTCTGGATGCTCCTGCCAGAACCGCATTCATCAGCTCCTTTGTTAAAATCTGCTGCCTTGCCGCCCAGTAAAAAATCCGAAACTCGGTCTCATCCATGCCCCGGACTAATTCCGGAGAATCTTTCAGCATGTTATATGCTTCCAGATAAAATACAGGACTTGCCATGCCCGCTGACAGATACCGCTTCAAAGCCTGGTATCTGCGCTCTTTACTTTGTTCATATACCGGATTGATCTGCAGCATTACCCAAAACAGCACCGGGTGTTTCTTGTATTTTTGAAAAACCTCCTGGATTTCCTCAAACACATCCAAAAGGTCAGACTCGCCTTCCCCCAGAACGGCTTTCAGATAAAGCCAATACCCCCAGGCAGGCGTTCTCATATTTTTACAGATTTTACCGGCCTGCTCTAGAGGCTTTTGGGCATCTTCTCTTTGATCTGCCAAAATCAAAACCTGACAGCAAAACAGATAATTCCAGGGATTTTCCGGGTTCTCTTTTATCATTTCCCTTAAAATTCCCAGGGATTCCTCTTTCCACTGATGCCCGGAAAGCCGGTCTAAGGAAAACTCGGTATAATCCTGAATCAAACGATACCGCTGATAGCGCCGGGCCTTCAAAGACTGATTTTTCCTTTCAGCGGCAGAGGGCCCCGACGCACAAATCTGTATGGTTTTTGTCTGAAAAGGCGTTTTTAATTCAATTTTTGCAAAATTTTTACCGGCATGCATATGTTCCGGATGAACCGTGTAATCCAGTTTTGCATGTTTTCCAAGAAAATCATAGCTTTGCAGACGCTTCTTTCCAAGCTGTATAAACTTTTCCTGACAGCTGATCTGAATATCTGCAAAGCCCCACTGAGACTTTGTAATGGTTATCACATCCCTCTGAACCGAAGAAACATTCTCCAGCTTCCTCAGGGGATTATCTACCTCATAAAAACTGCGCGCCTTCTTTCCGATTCCAATCAGAAACTCTTCCATTTCATGGGAGGACATGCCGGCAGTACACAGACCATGATATAGCAGCTCTGTATTTTCATCCGGAAATATATTTGTAAACTGAGGAGACTGAAAAACAGCCAGAGCTTCTTCCCAGTTCAGCTTCGCCAGATTTGAAAAGTCATTCAGCGTCTTAATCTTTCCTATAGAAGACTGATGATAAAATCTTGTTATGGAAACCTCGTAAGGAACCGTATACTCTCCGGAACTGCTGACAATTACAAACTGTCCTCTGTCTGTATACCCCTCCTTTAATTCTCTGGCATGATATTCATATTTCACCGTCACAGATACGGCATCAAACTGGGGCGTCAGACAGAGAATATGGGGATTACTGCACAGCACAAGCCCCCGCACAGCCTCTTTTCGTGAAGACTTTATGGTAAACTCTCCCCGAAAAACCCCCTCTTCTAATACTTCAAATAAAATCCCTTTATCTGGCACTATAAGCTCTGGCCGGTCCTCTTCAAATGTTCCTCTGATTAAATCCTGAATCTTCTTTCGCAAAACTTCACCTGCTTTATCCGCACACACTTTGTTTTTCTGTTGCTTTTCAAAAATTTACATATATAATTAAGTATAATTGATTTAAAGAGTTCTTGCAACAACAGGGAGGATCCATATGTTAAAACACAGAGACCATTTTCACGGAAGTGATCTGGAAAAAATAGAAGAAATTTACGGGATAAAAAAAGAAGAAATCACAAGCTTTTCCGCCAATGTAAATCCCCTTGGGATTTCACCGCTGCTTAAGAAAAATCTATCCGAAAGGATTGATGCCATCAGTACTTATCCAGACAGAGAATATACCTCTCTTCGAAAATGCATCGCTGCATACTGCGGCACAGAATATGAAAATATCATTGTAGGAAACGGCTCCACCGAACTGATTTCTCTATTTATTCAGGTACGCCATCCGAAGAAAACAATGATTCTCGGTCCTACGTATTCGGAATACGAACGCTCTGTCTCTTTAGAGGGCGGCACTTCTTTGTATTATCCCCTAAAAGAGTCTGACCAGTTTATGCTTCAGACAGAGCAGTTTATAGAATCCCTCAATGAAAGTATTGATCTTTTAATTATCTGCAACCCCAACAACCCTACCTCCACCGCTATCTGCCAAAAAGATATGCGAAAAATTTTAGACGCCTGCAAACAATATGATATTTTTGTTATGGTAGATGAAACCTATGTGGAATTTGCGGACAACTATGCACAAATCAATGCGGTTCCGCTCACCGCCTACTATAATAATATTATCATATTAAGAGGAACCTCCAAGTTTTTTGCGGCTCCCGGATTGCGGCTTGGATATGCCGTCACCGGAAATCGTGACCTGATTGATTACATTAATACCCACAAAAATCCCTGGATGATTAATTCTCTGGCTGCAGCTGCCGGAGAGATTATGTTTCAGGATGATGATTATATTCAGGAAACAAAGCGGCTGATTTCCTCAGAACGAACACGGATGCTTCAATTTTTAGAGCAGACGCCGGATTTTCATCCCTATCCGGCCAGCGCCAACTTTATTCTGGTGCGCATAAAAAACAGCCGGCTTACGTCAGAGCTTTTATTTGACCGGGCCATCCGTGAAAAAATGATGATCCGGGACTGTTCTACCTTCCCGTTTCTTGATAACAGTTATATCCGTTTCTGCGTCATGAGTCCTGAGATGAACGACAAGCTGCTTGCCTGCCTTTCTAGGAACTAATCTTACAGGGAGCTGTGAACCGATTATGATTTACCGGCTGTTTATTAAATACTTAAGAAAATATTATCTGCGTCTGAAAACCTCATTGAAATGGATTCTGTTTTCCGTTTTGTCCGGCATCCTTATTGGCCTTGCAGGAACCGCTTTTTATTTCTGCATGAATTATGCCTCTGATTTAAGAGGCGCCTTTCCCTGGCTGATCTTTTTGCTTCCCGCCGGAGGACTGGCCATTGTAGGACTATATCATCTGTTCCAAAATCAGAAGGATCCGGGCACAAATCTGGTATTGTCCGCGGTACATTCCGGGGATCATATTCCCATTAGGATGGCCCCGCTGATATTTGCCAGCACAGTCCTGACTCATCTGTTTGGGGGCTCTGCCGGCCGGGAAGGAGCCGCACTGCAGATCGGCGGCAGTCTTGGAAACGGCATCGGAAGGCTTTTCCACTTTAATGAAAAAGAACAGAAGGTACTGATTATGTGCGGTATGAGCGCCGCTTTTTCCGCTGTATTCGGAACGCCTCTGGCGGCCGCCGTATTTTCCATGGAAGTCATCAGCGTGGGAATTATGCATTATTCTGCAATTCTGCCCTGTGTCATCTCCTCTCTGATTGCACATCAGATTGCATCCTGTTTTGGCGCTGTGGGAGAGCATTTTATCATACAGAGTATTCCGGATTTTGCACTAATTCCAGCGCTAAAAATCTCCCTGCTGGCTGTTTTATGTGCCGTTATCAGTATTTTATTCTGCGTTATGCTCCACGGATTTTCTGATCTGTTCCGAAAACTTTTTCAAAACGGGTATGTAAGAATATTAACCGGAGGTTTTATTGTTCTGGCTCTGACACTGCTGATTGGCAGCCAGGATTATAACGGAACGGGCATTCCTTTTATTGAACAGTGTTTTTCGGGAACAGTACCGCCCTATGCGTTCCTGCTTAAAATGATTCTCACAGCCGTCACACTGGCAGCCGGATACAAAGGCGGAGAAATTGTTCCGTCTTTTTTCGTGGGTGCGGCTTTCGGATGTTTTTTCGGAAACGTTATCGGCCTGTCCCCGTCCCTGTGCGCAGCCGCAGGGATGGGCGCCGTATTCTGCGGTGTTACAAACAGTCCCATCACCTCGCTTTTGATCTGTTTTGAACTGTTTGGCTTTGAAGGTATGCCCTATTACCTGCTCTCCATTGCGCTGTCCTATGTACTTTCCGGCTATTACGGCCTCTATCAGTCACAGAAAATCATCTATTCTAAATATAAAAATCAGTATATTAACAGAAAGACCCGATAACGAAAGTCTGTATATCCTCAAAGGAAGTCTTTTCATATCACAATGATATTTTTCCCGGACAGAGAAAATGCCTTTTCCCGAAGACAGGGGCCTGACTAGAGTTTCATTTTCAGGATTCCCTTAAAGGAAAAGGCAATTTTACGTTGTCCTATTTGTCAATACATACTTTACAGGGGCTGTATCCCTGCTCCATCAGTTCTTTTCTGGAATCGTGGGATACTCTTAAGGATTCTGCCGGTATCTGGGATACGCTCCCGCATCCGGATAGATGAAACTTTTCCGTTCCGGTATTTATAATATACGTATATTTTTCCTGTCTGCTTTTACTTTCACGTTCCAGTTTTGCCTCATCCATGCTGGCAACATCATCCCCGCAGCTGTAATTCTGACTTGGCTTTGTATTCCAGGTGATCTCCTTTCCATTGGAAACAGCAATTATTTCCCCCTGGAGATCTGTACGGTACAGAGATGCTTTCGTTTTCTTAATCCTTTTCATGGCTGATTTTGCAGGATGTCCATATGGATTCCCAAATCCTGCGCTGATCACTACCGCTGACGGATCCACCGCCTTTAAAAACTGATCTGTCCCGGAGCTGCTGCTGCCATGATGGCTTGCCATATAAACGTCCGATTTCAATGTAAGACCTGAAGCAGTCATATCTGCCTCACTTTCTGCCGATGCGTCCCCGCAGATCAGAAAACTATTGCTTCCATATCGAAGGCGGATTCCTATAGAGTTATCATTTTCTTCTTCATACTGATAATTTTTCGGACATACAATGGTAAACTCAGCATTGCCAAGCTCATAGGTCTGTCCCACAGATGGGTGGATTTCCAAAAATCCCTTTCTTTTCATAACTGAAAGATATGACTGGTAAATTTTTGTATCAGCCTGATAATCAGGGCTTAATACCAGTCTGCACTGGAATTTATTCAGAACACCCACAAGCCCGTTTAAATGATCATCATCGTAATGGGAAACTACCACATAATCAAGCTCGCTGATCCCAAGATTTTTCAGATAGCTGACAACATAGGAGGATTTTGTACTGTCTCCGCCGTCAATAAGCATATAATGCCCTCCGCATTCTGCCAGCACGGCATTTCCCTGTCCTACATCCAAGAATCTTACCGTAAGATCATCCGTAAACGCATCCCCGGATACAGCTCCGGCTTCCACCGCCTCAGATACACTCTCCTGCTGAGAAATCTTCTTAATATCGGAAGAATCCTCATAAGATGCCTCTTTCCTGCATCCGGAAAACAGGCTCACCGCCGTAAGCAGTACCAGTAAAACAATGGGTCTTAGCCATGTCCTTTCTCTGGTTGTTCTTTTTTTCATGTTTTTCTCCCATCAAAGTTCTGCAGAAAACCGTCTAAGTTCCTCTGCTGCCATTGAACGGGAGCTTCATTTCATGATCATCTAAACCCGCTCAAACAACACCTTGATTCTGCCTCCGCAGATCATATCTCCGCTTTCCATTCCATATTCGCGGATACTCATATGTTCTGCAGTTTGGGCATCTTTTATTACAAGATATTCGGTTTTTCCTCCTCCGATAGTACCAAAGCATGTTCCGTTTCTATCAATCAGCATTCTGCAGCCAATCTCTCTGGGCGCAGAGCCTTCCTTTTCTATAATCACAGCCATCACCCCGGAAAAGCCCCCGGACAGTCTGTTTAAAACATCCCCCGGCAGCTGAGCAAATGACTTTTTATTTTTTTCCATAATCAGCTGGGCAGCCACACTTACTGCAATCTCTTCCGGTGTTCTGGCAGAAATTGACAGCCCCACCGGGGCATGAATCAGATCTTTCGCCCCTTGAGCAGCGTCCCATTTATCCATCTGTTTTTTTAACTCCGCAGTCTTTCTGCGGCTTCCAATCATCCCTAGATATTCAAAAGGCTGTTTTAAAATCTGTCTGACACAGGAAAAATCAAAAACATGGCTCCTTGTCATAACCAGATAATAGGTATTTTTATAAGGATGAAGGGTTTCAAAAATATGTTCAAAGTCCCCACAGATCAATTCTTTTGCATCCGGAAAATACGCTTCTTTTAAAAGCTCTTTCCGATCATCGTATACTATAGTTTCAAACCCCAGCCAGGCTCCCATCCGGCAGACCTGACGGGCCACATGTCCGCTTCCAAAAATCACCAGACGAAAGACTCCGGCAATGACCTCTTCAAAGCAGCTCTCCTTGTGATACTGCCGGATACCACTCTCATCCGGGCACTCGTTAGGAAGTATCTCTTCCATACATCCTTTTTTTGCTCCGCTTAAATAGGTTCTGACGCCCACCATGCCTTCTGCAGCTGTTTTTTTTGCAATTAATTTATAATTCATATTCATAATCTGCCTTCCAGAATATCTTTTTATGCAGGGAAATCACACAATAGGAAAATGGAAAATCTGCCTTTTTTTTCATTTTCATAAAAATATGTTCTCCTATTTCTGCCTGCTCTTTGCAGTCCGCCTGATTCAACACAAAACAGCATCGGCGTCTCCAGGCCGCCAAATCCTGCGCCTGGCAGATTTTAGGACCATACCCTTCCAGGAAAATCCTTTCATAAGTCTCCGGCGTAATCTGTTCTTCCTGTGAAAACATCAGCTGATACCGATGCACTTCATCTCCGCACAGCAATCCCATTTTTGAAAGCCCCAAAAGTACAACAAGACTGCCGCACCAGTCCGGAATTACCGGCTCATAGTCTGCCGGTACTTTCAGCGATTTCATTTTTGCCCCGTCTGCCTCAATCAACACCACATCTGCCAGCCTTGCCAGCCGGCGCATAACAGCATCCGGCCAGGCCGAAATCTTTTCCGGCTGTACCAGTCTTCCGGTGACACAGATTCCATAGCGGTTTAACACATCCTTCACCGCCGTTTCATCTGCACTGGCAGTAAACAGCTCCTTTTGCCTTGGTGTACCCATTTTAGTGGTAGTCATAATCAGTACTTTTTTCTGTTTTTGTAAATATTTTTCTGCACAGGCATAAATGGTGGAAGTTTTCCCGCCGGCCCCTGCAAAAGCAATGATATTTTTTGATTCCATAACGCTCCTGCCAGTCAAAAGGTATTTCTTCTGTCTGCATTTTGCAGTTCCCAGCGCAAAACCGCTTCCAGTACGCCTCCTGCAATGCACCTTGCCTTATCTGAAATGGTAAAACAATTATTAAGCTCTCCGATTCTAGGATCAATATCCGCAATTTTCAATCCGGCCTTTACCGGATACCAGTTTCGTATCAGCCCCCGCAGAATACCGGAAATAGAAGCTTTTACCGGAACCTGCATCCCGCCATCTGTCTCTATCAGGGCAATATCCTCTCCTGCTGTCACGATCTTGCCAATCCGGGAAATATGTCTGATTTTGCCGCCGGCGGGAGCATAAATCACCCGCTCCTTTGAAAATCCGCCGATATTCCCGGGCACACCTGTATCTGCCTTAGGGCATCCCTGATAAATCAGCCGGCCCAGATCATGCCCCCGTTTGGTCTCCACAACCACATCTACATCTTCCCCCGCGCTAAATCCGGGACCAAGCCCTATGGTAAGAGGAGCCATATCTTTTGTAGTTCCGCAGTTTCTTTTGGCAAGAATGGCATCTATCAGAATGTCCGGCCGCAAAGCTTCGATGGCCTCTCCTTTAGGATCTTTCATAACTGTCAGCTGCCCTGCCCTTACCAGCGCTTCTGCCTCCTGGAAATCATGGGCACACACAGCCCGGATTCCCTCTACTACAGCTTCCCCTTCATAAATTGCTTCCGAAAAAGAAACCTGCCTGCGAATAGACGTGGGGTGTTCTGCTTCCAGCACTAAAACCGGATACCCGCAGCGGGACAGCTTAAAGATCGTCCCTGAAGCAAGGTCCCCGCCGCCGCGCACTATAATAAAATGTTTCATCTTACCCTTACTCCTCCGGTTATTCAAACAACAATTACGGCCTGATCAGCTTATCCGCTTCTGCCATTTTCTGTGCAATCACATACATATTGGTTACTTCTCCCGCCGCCAGCTGATCTGCAATCTGATAATGATTCAGACAGGTTCCACAGGTTAAAATCTCTACCCCCTGAGCCTCCAGAGACTTGAGATCTTCCAGAGACTCTGAGCCTTCCACAGAAAGATAAGCCCCCGAATTGTACAAAAGAATGGTCTGGGGAAGTACATCCTGCTGTGTCAGAGCAAAAATGTATCCTTTCATAAGAAGCTTTCCAAGAGCTTCCTCTCCGCTGCCCATCTGATTGGAGGACAGTACAACTACCATCCCCTCACGCCTCTGGTCTGCCAGACAGCTCTCCTGGCTTCCTGTCTCCTGTTCTTTTGTTTTATTCTCATCTTCATTGAATCTGTCCTTTAAGATTCCATCTGATTTTTTTACAACAATGACTACCTGATACTGATCTGTGGAAATCTTCTCAGAATGAAAATCCAGCTTCTGGCTGGATGCCATTTTCGAAATATTCTGTACAGCGATTTCATTATCTACAAGGATCTCCACCTCCCCCTGCTGGTGAAGAGACATCACTGCTTTTCTGGCCTCAATCACAGGCAGAGGACACTGTTTTCCTCTTGCATCAATTTTTACTTTCATTTTCTGCTCCTTTGCCGGCCGTCTGTTCAGAATACGGCCCTCTGTTTTAAAACATCATTTCCGTCAGCTGCTCATAGCATATGTGATTCTGTTTCATGGCAGTCTCCCATGCATCCTGCATGTCAGGATCTGTCATCCAGCACATCCCGCATCCTGCCTTAAGCTCTCCGGGCACGGGAATCAGCCGGCCTGGGAGTCCTCTTTCCCTGCAGAAAGCTTCCATTGCCATGGCCTGGGTAGTGTCCGGAAATGTAATCATACATCTCTTTTTCTTCTGTCTCATCAGACATTTCTCCATTCCTCTGCACTTGCAGTATTCTCTGCTTTTCATTATAATGTGAAGCGTCCTGTTTTTACAGGTATCAGATTCAAATTTACATCCATTATACGAGAAAGGATAAACATATGACAACACCCAAACAGCATCTGCTGCAAAAAACCTCTGTGGTATGGATCTGTGCACTGATCTGTACCGCACTTTGGGGCAGTGCATTCCCATGTATCAAAACCGGATATGTATTATTTCAGATTCCGTCTTCCGATACTTCTTCTCAGATTTTATTTGCAGGTCTTCGTTTTTTCCTTGCAGGTCTTTTGACAATTCTAATCGGAAGCATCGGACAGCGCAGATTTTTGATACCTAAACCAAGCTCTGGTCCTAAAGTATTTGTTCTTTCCATGTTCCAGACAGTCATCCAATACCTGCTGTTTTATATCGGCCTGGCTCACACCACCGGTGTCAAGGGTTCTATTCTGGGCGGCACCAGCGTACTGTTTTCTATTTTAATTGCATGTCTGATCTTCCGTCAGGAAACCTTCAGCAGCAGCAAGCTGGCGGGATGTCTGATTGGATTTGCGGGCATTGTGATTGTAAACTTAAATGGAGCAGGAATGGAGCTGGGATTTACATTTACGGGAGAAGGATTTATGATCCTGTCTGCTTTATCCTATGCCCTGTCCTCTATTTTTTTCAAACGTTTTTCCTCCGATGATGACCCGGTAACCCTAAGCGGTTATCAGTTCCTTCTGGGAGGTCTGATTATGATTATTATCGGCGGAGCATCCGGAGGGCGTATCAGCATTTTAGGCGTATCTTCCATTCTTCTGCTGATCTATATGGCTCTGATTTCCGCTGTGGCATATTCCCTCTGGGGGATGCTTTTAAAATATAATCCGGTATCCAAAATTACCGTCTTTGGATTTATGACCCAGGTATTCGGAGTTCTTTTATCGGCACTGATTTTAAAAGAACAGGGAGGGTTTGGCCCCAGAACTTTGCTGGCTCTGATTCTTGTCTGCATGGGAATCTATCTTGTAAATAAAAGCAAAAAAACCCCATCCTGCGGATGATCTGCAGGATGGGATTTACACAGTATTATGCTATGCACCTTTCACAATTAATAGTTTTCTTCTCGCAGTTCAAAAAAGCTCTGAGGATGCGCACATACCGGACATACCTCCGGCGCCTGCTTTCCGATTACCAGATGTCCGCAGTTGCGGCATTCCCACATCTTTTCTTCACTCTTTTCAAACACTTTCTGCATTTCAACATTACTTAACAATGCAAGATAACGCTCTTCATGGCTCTTTTCAATCTCGCCTACCATGCGGAATTTCTCAGCCAGTTCATGAAATCCCTCTTCCTCTGCTTCTTTAGCAAAGGTGGCATACATGTCTGTCCACTCGTAATTTTCACCTTCTGCGGCATGCTTTAGGTTTTCCTTTGTATCGCCAATGCCGGACAGCTCTTTGAACCACATTTTCGCGTGTTCTTTTTCATTTTCAGCTGTCTTTAAAAACAGGGCAGAAATCTGCTCATAGCCTTCCTTTTTGGCAACCGACGCAAAATATGTATATTTATTTCTTGCCTGAGATTCCCCTGAAAATGCTGCTTCCAGATTTTTTTCTGTTTTTGTCCCTGCATAAGGATTTGTGCTCTCAGTCTCTGCCTTAACAAAAACAGATGCAGGCTGATGACAGCGGGGACATTTAAAGTCCTCTGTCATCGGCCCCTCATGAATATACCCGCATACCGTACAACGCCATTTTTCCATACTATTTCTCCTTATCTGTTGAAAATATTCCTGTTTCTTTCTCCAGTATAAGTGATTCTTTTCCTGAAAGTCAATGCTGTAAATTTACAAATATTCATTGAGAAATCTATGCAGTTTTAAGGCCGCATAGGCCTCATCTTCTCCTTTTGTACAGATTCTGATCTGATCTCCTTCTTTGGCCCCAAGATTTAACAGGCTTAAAATATGTTTGGCATCTGCCGTCCGCTCTTTTAGCTGTACCTGTACTGCACAATGAAATTTCAGCGCTTCTTTTACCAGCATTCCCGCGGGTCTTACATGCATACCAACGGGATTTGTAATTTTAAAATAAAATTCCTGCATCTTTCCATCACCTTTTTTTCTTACTTTTTCCAAAAATTTTAGATTTCATACATATGTATTTCAGAATTTTGTGTTATTCTACTAACATATGTTTGATAAATTTTTATAATTATTCAGATCAGCAAGGGAAAGGAATCTATATATATGGGAAAAATAATCGGAATTGATCTCGGAACTACAAACAGCTGTGTTGCCGTTATGGAAGGCGGACAGCCAGCAGTCATCGTCAATGCGGAAGGAACCCGGACTACCCCTTCTGTGGTAGCTTTTACTAAAAACGGAGAACGCCTTGTGGGGGATACCGCCAAACGCCAGGCCGTTACCAACGCTTCCCGCACAATATCCTCCATTAAAAGAGAAATGGGAAAAAATACCCATGTTACCATTGACCGCCAGAAATACACCCCTCAGGAAATTTCCTCCATGATTCTGCAGAAACTGAAAAAAGATGCGGAAGATTATCTTGGACAGCCTGTAACCGATGCGGTAATCACGGTTCCGGCCTATTTCGATGACGCACAGCGAAAGGCTACCAAAGACGCCGGCCGGATTGCCGGCCTTCATGTACAGCGGATTATTAACGAGCCTACTGCCGCCGCTTTGGCTTACGGCCTTGATAATGCCCAGCCCCAAAAGATTCTTGTATATGATCTAGGCGGCGGAACCTTTGATGTATCTGTCATTGAAATCAGTGAGGGAATGATTGAAGTACTTGCAACTGCCGGAAATAACCGGCTCGGGGGCGATGATTATGATAAACGGCTCAGTGAATATCTCGTTTCCGAATTTCAGCGGGAGCATGGCATTAACCTATCAAAAGATATGACTGCCATGACCCGTATTACGGAAGAAGCGGAAAAGGCAAAAATTGCTCTGTCTTCCGCCACAACTGTAAATATCAACCTCCCTTATCTTTCCACTACCCGCTCCGGTCCTGTTCATATGGATTTGAACCTGACCCGAGCCAAATTTGAAGAACTCACCAACGATCTGACAGAAAGCACCGCCGGCCCGGTGCAAACCGCCCTGGCAGACGCGGGTATCACCGCTTCCCAGCTTGGCAGGGTGCTACTGGTTGGCGGTTCCACAAGGATTCCCGCCGTCCAGGAAAAAGTCCGTATGCTCCTTGGACAGGAACCGGGAAAAAGCCTGAATCCGGATGAATGTGTGGCTCTGGGCGCTGCCATTCAGGGAGGGAAACTTGCCGGGGACAGCAATCTTAATGAGATTCTTTTAATGGATGTCACTCCGCTGACACTGTCCATTGAAACCGTGGGGGGTATTTCCACTCCTCTGATCAAACGGAACACTACCATACCCACCCGTTACAGCCAGGTATTTACAACTGCCCAAAACTACCAGACCTCTGTTAATGTTAAGGTTCTGCAGGGAGAACGGCAGTTTGCCAGAGACAACAAACTCCTGGGAAAATTTGTTTTAAGAGGCATCCGCAGAGCTATGGCCGGCGTTCCGCAGATCGAAGTTACCTTTGATATTGATGCCAACGGCATTGTTAATGTATCTGCCAAAGATTTAAGCAGCGGAAAGGAACAGAGTATTACTATTACAAGCAGTACCAGCATGTCCGACGCCGAAGTAGACCAGGCGGTGAGAGACGCCGCCGCTTATGAAGCCTCCGACAGCCAGCGCAAAGCTTCTTTTGATCTTTTTACAGAAGCAGAACAACTGATTCGAAAGGCAGAAAATGCAGTGGCTAAAACCGGAAAACGTCTGGACCGGCCTACAAAGTCCATGATCCGCTCCGACATTGCAGAGCTTCGGAAATCAATGAGAAAAGTAAAGCCCGCCGATATGTCTCCCAGCCAGGAAGAGGCTGTTAAAAATGCAAAATTCAAGCTGGAAGGATCAGCAGAATATGCTTTCCGTCTCTTAGATGAAACAGAAACGAAATAGAGAAACCAAAAACTGCCGTATGGATTCAAAACGATTCCTTACGACAGTTTTTTTATTGCTTTACATTTTCAATTGTATGTCTGATTTTTATCTGCTACAGGCAGGTATATCCTCCGTCGATGACAAAATCCTGTCCGGTTGTGAGACTGGCAGAGGGGCCTGCCAGATAGATAATCATACCTGTTAATTCCTCTGTATGTCCCCAGCGGTGCATGGGAATCATGGGCATCCAGGCATCTTCCATTTCTTTTGGTACGTCTCCCATAGGGGTTTTAATATAGCCCGGGCTGATACTGTTGACACGGATTCCGTATTTTACCCACTCCACAGCCATACTTTTTGTCATATGAATGACACCGGCTTTGGAAGCATTGTAGGAGGTCTGTTCCTGAGGGAGATTAACAATTTTTCCGGAAATAGACCCGACATTAATAATACTGCCCGGTATTCCAAGAGCAATCATCTTTCTGGCGGCGGCGCATGCTGCAATATAAACGCCGGTAAGATTGGTATCCATAATGGCTTTAAACTCCTCTGCATCTGCTTCCAGTGCAGATTTATGCTGGCAGATTCCCGCATTATTAAACAGAATATGCACTCCGCCAAAATGATTTACTACCTGCTCAAAAGCTTCCTCTACAGCCTTTTCGTCCCGTACATCTGCGATCAGGCTGATGGCTTTACCGCCATTTTCCTGTATTATTTTTACAGTTTCCTCTGCACCGGATCTGGAAAAAATCGCCACTTTAGCCCCTGCCTTTGCAAGATCTATGGCTGCCTGCTGGCCGATTCCGCTTCCTCCTCCGGTAACCACTGCTGTTTTTCCACTTAGTCCAAACTTTTCTTCCAAAAACATACGAAAACCCTCCTTGGCATTTCTACAAGTCACCTTCATAACAGTACCATCTGTGTCCTAAAGCATCCGCCTGACCTGCATATCTGAAATTTAATTTCTGATATGCTCTCAGAGCCGCTGTATTTCCGGGACTTACCAGCAGATGAACACCGTCATATCCCCGGATACGCAGTACATCCATCACTTCCCGAAACAGTCTCTTGGCAAGCCCTCTGTTCTGATATTCCATTTTAACGGCCAGCCGTGCAATTTCCCCCGATCGTTTGTTCCTGGATTTCCAGGTCCAGTTATCCAGACGGTCCACCGCATCATCTTCATCCACAGAGATGGCTCCCACAATCATACCTTCCTCATTTTTCAGACAGAACACCGCATCCCTTTTCACATCATCTTCATAAATTGTTTCATTTGGATAATCCACAGACCAGGTACAGCCTTCCTGGTCCATGGAATCTCTGTAAATTTTCATTATTTCTGCTTTATCCGAAAGCAAAGCAGGAACAAATGTAAACTGTTCTTCCATTGATTGTTTCCTTTATTACATCCTTACCCTTTTAAGACAAACAGGCCGTATATTTACCGTATCCGTCTTCTGCTGTATACTCCCGCCAGGCAGGTAATTGCTGCCAGTGACAGAAGAAGAGAAATCACCGCACTATTTTCCGCCATTCCTGTTTTCGGAGCTATTGTCTGGTCAGCACCCGGATAAACAGCTTTAGCTCCTTCTACTGTAATGACAGCTGTGTCTTTTGCCGTGCCGGCTTTAGCCGTAATCACTGCACTGCCTCCGGACAGCGCTGTTACCACACCGTTTTCATCTACATTTGCAATCTCAGGATGATCACTGGACCACACAATGGTTTCATCAAATGCAGTTTCCGGTTCTGTTCCTGCGGTAAGCTTAGCAGACTCTCCCGGTTTTAATGTAACTTTATCAGGTGACACGGAAAGCTTCTCTACACCCTGTGCCGTAATGGTTACTGTACAGCTGGCTTTTACAGTCATATCTGCATCACTGGAAGCCGTAATTGTCACGGTTCCCGGTTTTAAGGCAGTAATCACCGGTACGCGCTCACCGTCAAAACTGTAAGTATGATCAAGAGAAATACTGTCAACATCCCCGCTGACACTCCAGTTGATTCTTGCGCTGGATGGGCTGTCAGCTCCAAGAAGATCTGCTGTGAGACTTACCTGCTGCCGGGGCTCATCTTTTGTCAACAATACAGATTTTTCACTGGCATCCAGACTTAATCCGGAAGGATAATCTACCAGATAACCGCCGTTTCGTGCCATAGTATTTTCTACACATGCAATTGCCGCAAAGGTCCAGCAGGAGCCAAGATTTCCCTGATTGCGAATGGGTGTCAGGGTACCGGTATCTCTTAAGTCGAACTGTTTTGGCAGATCAATCGCCGGAGCTTTTGTACCCCCTGCACTTTCAATAGACGCCCCGATGCCTCCGAATACAGATGCCTGCTCAACACCGGTCAGTACAACATTCTTTGTATTTTCAAAAATCTCATCTGCCTTTTCCTCTTTGCTGTCAGCTGCTTTGGTTTCTTCCTTTGGCTCATCTGCAGGAGAAGTTTCAGACGTATAGGTATCAGAATAAACATCGCAGGTATAGGCGCGGATATTCGCAAACATTCCCTGGCTTCCTACATCTATTTTCTCTCCCTCATCCATCATAAACGACTGGTTTTCGGCGGGCTGTACGCTTTCTAAAAATCCGGAGATGTTGCAGCTGACCCCAATAGACACCTCTGCGTCCGGATTCTTTTTCTCTGCTTCCAGGCGGACCATCACTTCAAATTCTCCTCCTGCAGGTATGGTAACAGCCTGAGTTAAACGCTCGGTATAAAATCCCGCATACTTTTTGACGCCTTCCGCTACTTTTTTGCTTTTTCCGTTCTGGACAATACTGATCTCATATCTGGTATCTGTACTGCCGCTTACAAAAGATACAGCCTTTAATAATTCCGGAGACTCCTTGGTATTCCTGAATACTTCTGAAGCTGTCAGCGACTCATCCATATATACAAAACTAAGCGTCCCGAAAGGATCATTCATATACTGGTGATTGTAATTATCGGGCATTTCATCTGCCAGATAAATCGCCGGGTTATTGGCCATAATAAAAGCATCTTCATAGGAAAGATAGCAATATCCCTGATCTCCAACCTCCTCTCCCCAGGAATTTTTTATAATAAAAGCTCCGTCTTTAGATGGTTTTGGAATTTCCACATTTTCATATCCATTGGACTCAGCCGCCGCCTGATCTCCCGTAAAGTTATCTCTGCTGTAGGAATCATCCCACCCCACAACCGTTACAATATGGCCGACGTCTTTTCCCGGGAGCACATAATCATAATCCATTTTATCTACGTAAAAGTTCAGCGCCTCCGGATCCCGATAAGCCCGGCCTACCAGCATATAAATATCCGCTGCTCCGTAACTGTACACAGCACTCTTTAAATTCTCAATATAATTTTTCCGGGTGTCATTGGGCAGATACAGTGCATTCTGAACATGAACCTGTGCACGGTCCGAAAGATTTTTATAAGAGTAATCCCCGTCTTCTGCATCCGTATACGGATCTGCAGACTCCTCTGCCGGGCCTGCCCAGTTAGAAAAATATGTCATGGACATCAGATAATGCCCGCCGCCGTTTATTCCTAAATCCCAGGCATATCCGCTTCCTGTTTCCAGATTTTTATCCCCCATGGCTGTGAGCATATTCATTTCAGAATAATCCAGTTTCGAAACAGCATCCGGCTCCATTTCTTTTGTCATGGTAAGCTGATACGTTTTCGTTTCAGAAAAGCTGCCGTCTTTTCCTGCTATTTTTACAAAATACTTTCCGCTGTTTACAGAAATTGTAAGATTCTGATCCTTATTTTCCAATACAGAATTTCCAATCTCATCCCCCTGTTCATTATATAAAGAAAGTGTATAAGACAAATCCTTTGGCACTGCCAGCGTCAGATTTAATTCGGCACTGTTTTCCAGTGTAAAAGCATATACATCCTCATCCTCCGGGTAATGAATGGTTCCTTCATATTTCCCTGGAAAACTTACAGATGCCGCCTCCTCCAAAGAATTATTCGGTTCATAACGGTCCCCTTTTCCGGTACCCGTCTCATAGACAAAGGTACGGATACTTCCCGGAATCACATCCTCTGCCCCCGGAATCACTGCAATTGCTTTTATAGTTGTCGGTTCAACAATAACAATAGGATCTTTATAAACTGTCCCATGTTCCCCTAAGGGGTCACTGCCGTCGGTAGTATAATGTATCTCTGCTTCCGGCCATTCGCAGGATAAGGATACCCTTATCCCCGGTTCTACAGCTCCGGCAGGAATATCTGTCTTTACAGCTCCGGTCTTTGCCCGATACTCCCAGGTGCTTATCTCAGAGCAGCTGCCATCTTTTCCCATTGTGCATGCTTTTAAAACAAGAGAACCTGTCACAGCAATGGGCTCACGGTATTTGATACCGTCTTTTGAAGGATCGCTGCCATCGATAGTATAATAGATTTCAGCATTTTGATCTGAGGTTTTAAGACTTACCGTATCATTATAAAGCAGTATTCCGCTGTCGGTGTCAGTATAAACCCCTTCCAGTCTGTCAGAAGAAATCCCTGCAAACTGCATATGGGAACCGAAATCTACAGGTGTCACAGCTTCCTTTGATCTGTTGATACAAAAACTTGCGGCTCCGCCTCCAGGAATGGCCTCCATGGGATATTCCAGTGCCTCAATGGCATCCACTTCCACTCCATCAACATTCGAAGGATTCTCTTTATTTCCGCTGAGGCTGTACAGGCCGGATTCATCTCTCAGATACAGCGCGGCGTTATAATTAGTCACAAGCTCTTCAAAATTTTGAACTTCTTTCCCTTCGCCCAGATATCCGATCTGCTCTAACGCAGCCTCCAGATCCTCCCTGTAACCGGTGCCGTTTACATTTAAGATCGTTTTATAAATTTCATCTCCGCCGCCGGCCAGATCTTTTGTCTGATAAGCCAGATATCTGCCAAACAGATACCAGCTTCCGTAAGGAACACCAGATTCCTCACCATCCGGCACATACCAGTCTTCATAAATAAACGGATAGGTATAGCCATACTCCCTGGCTTTAGCGGTAAATGCTCCCACTTCATAAACATTTTCCGTGCTGGCAAACCCGGCAATTTCAATGGCACACTGTGAAAACATCTCATTCATCCAGCTGTCACCATATCCGAAGGTCTGTGAAAAATTAATCAGATGCTGCAGCTCATGAGCCAGTGTGGACATTGTAACCTCCATTGGGTTATTCCCAGCCATATGGAGCATATCCATAACATTCCCGGTAGCGAATTCTGTCTCCTCTTTTGTATACAAATCAGCAGAATAGAAAAAACCGGCATATGGCATCTCATAAAATACAAAAGCCGTCTTTCCGTCGCCGTCTACATCCATACCGCTCCAGTCGCCAAAGGCTTTCTCCAGAGGATCGTGGATTTTCTCATCTATGGTATCTGCATATGCCTTCGCCTGCTCATCTGTAAGCACTTCCGGATGAGCCGCATCTCTCCAGATGGTGCAGGTATCGCCAACGGCTGCCACCTCAACCTCAAACCATCCGGCTCCGCTGGCATTATAATCTGAGTAGATTTCTTTTTTATCTCCCACCTGGTACGTACGGGATACCTGATTTTTCGCGGAACGGCCCTTGTCTGATAAAGGCGCCTTTCCTTTTATATTCTTAAGATCGGGAACACCGCAGCGGCCGCCGGCAGTCCCATTTTGTTCATCTTCCTTCTCTTTGAAAGCTTTGGCTTCCCCAAAAGAGATGCCTGTCTGCTCTGTCTGTTCTAGCTTCTCCTGGGAATCAATGGTATCATCCAGGTTTTCCGCCATAATAATATTTCCGGAATAATCTGGCCCCTGCTTATCCACTTCAGACTTCTGTCCGGCAAAAACCGGAACCGAAATCATAGAAGCCGCCAGTATCACAGCCAGCAGAGATTTTCCAACTCTCTTTCTTCTCATAACTCGTCTCCTTTTTGATAAATATACGTTAATCATACCATTATGCTCAGAAAAAAACAATGTCTGCTGTGGATGAATGGATAATAGAAAAAAACGGCCTCTCAATGGTCAGATTTTTAGGTCTAACCTTTGGAGGCCGGTACAGATTATATCGCTTTTCTATTTAATTTTTATCTGTTTTTTTATTTTACAGGTTTTCTTTTCCGGAATGCTGCCGCAGCTCCAACACCTGCTGCTGCAAATACTGCAGTCCATACGCCGGCCATAGAATTATCTCCTGTTTTCGGGGAAACAGATGACTGATTGTTAGAGCCGTTTCCGGAACCATTTACATTCTGATTTCCGGAACCATTTCCATTCTGGTTATCAGACGGATCACTGGTACCTGGCTTCTGATTGTCAGATGGGTCATTTGTTCCTGTAGCAGGAATTGCAATTGTTTCACGGTCTAATTCCTGTTTACAGAATGTGCAGTATGTTACATTGTCATAGGAACCATCCGTTTTTTCGGTTGCCTCTACACGGTTCTCAACTACAACATCAGATGGTGCATGTGCATAATTAATTGCTGCATCATCTTCCATCATTCTCATTGCAAGAACCTGTCCTTTTACTGCCTTGTCTGCAGTTACCACAAAGGATGTATCTCCTTCCTTATAAACTGCAGAATAACCGTCAAATCCTTCACCGTTAACAGCTTCTGCCATTGCCTGGGCAATCGCAGCCTCATCAACAGTTGTAGAGAAATTATGTGCATGGCTGACGCCGCTGCCGATTACAGTTTCTTCTCCATCTACAATACTTACCAGTTCAAAGAAATACATACCGCGCATATTTGCTTTGTGAGCAACAGAAACATATGTGCTTGCTGCTGTCTTATCAGTTCCTGCTACCGCATCATTGTTAAGTACGATACCAATTGGAATTCTGCTTTCCTGATTTGGTACAACAACTGTTTTACTGCTGTCATCTGCTGCAACGATATGAGTAATTCCTCCTGCAGCTTCCTGTACTGAGAGCATTCCGTTATAGATGGCTGCCCAGTCATTAGAAACCATAGTAATTACCAGCTGATTGCCGTTTTTCACTTCATAAGTAATATCACGGGCAGTATTATTTACATCGCCGCCAGCAATGGTAATCAGAAGATCTTTGCTGAGATCATCGGATGTCAGTTTGATATCTTCACTGAATGTAAGTGTTGCAATAATCGTCTGATTTAACTCTCCGTCTGCATCATCATGTTCCGCATTAGTAATATCAAAATCAGTAACGGAAACCGCCGCATCTTCTTTGATCCATTTTGCATACAAAGTAGTATCCTGATCTACTGTGCTGTCATTTGCTCTGAAATCAAATTTATTACCGGCTGTGCATTCTTCATCTGTATACCATCCGCCGAATACATATCCTTCTTTTTCGGGTGTTTCCGGTACACTGATAGTTTCAGCTGCTGTGGAAGGTTCTGTTTTATATTCTTCCCCGGCACCACGATAAATTACTAAAGAATTTGCCCAGTAGCTGGATTTTATGGTAGTATTTGATGTAGAGGTCATAAGGTGTGACAAAACAGTCTGATCCTCTACCTCAGATCCACCCTGAGTATCAAAAGTAACATCACATTCATCTTTGGTTAATGCGATACCGTAAACAAAACGGAACTGATTCTCGTATGCGATTAACGGATTTAAGTTCGTGTTTGCTGCAGTAGGAAGTTCGGCATCTCTAATAGCATCGCCGCTGATGAGATCTTCTTCATACTCGGTACAGATACTCGGATCAACAGTAGAGTCTTTCTCCAGACATTTCTCTGCCAGATAGCGGCGCAGGGCAATGGTGGAACCAGCATCTGCATCTCCTCCGTCGCTTACCAGACTGTCATAGTAATCAGCAAAGTCATCATCATAGATTGTGCTGAGGAAATAACGGGTCGTATTAAACAGTTCATCATAAGTAAAGTTATTTCCGTAATGATCAGAGGTGTCTAACAGGAAGTAGTCATCATCAGATACTGTCACACCGGCCTCTTTTAATAAATCATTTAAAGACACACCATTGCCGCTGAAGGTACGGAATCCTGTCATTCCACACTGGGAAGAGCCGTTAAGAAACTCAGACATTGCTTTCATATCATCTGATGACCACGATTTTACAACAACCTGATCAGCAGTTGTATCCGGATTTCCATCCTGATCTTCAATAATAGAAAACGCAGGTGCTGTTCCAGTATACCAGGTGGTTTCTCCTACAGAGTCTTCATAGCCTTTCGCTTTTACTGTTACCTCATAGATCTGAGACTGGGGATATGTTACCGTGCTCCATCTGCCTGTAACTGCAAGGGGCTCATGTCCTTCCATAACATACACAACCGGATTTTCGGCAGTACGCTCAAAGGTAAGATAATTGCCGCTGACAGAAATCTGATCTTTTGTTAAAGTGATTTCTTTTGGCCCGTTTGGATAAGCGTCTTCTGCCACTGTGGGGCTTCCATCCTTATTTACCGGCTTTAATGTTACTGACTCAATACTAGATGCCCAGGCGCTTCCGATATTTTCAAACTGAATCCGGGCAGAGCCCTTTTCACTTGTCAGACGCAGGGAAGACTGTGCAGATTTTACCTTTGCTCCTTCCACTTTGTTGTCATCATCATAAACATGAAAATCTGCTGATAAGGTTCCTTCATATTTTCCTGTTCCGGTAATTGTCGCACTAGAATTTCCTACCTGACTGCTGTCATATGTAACTTTGTAATCGGTGTCCTGAACCAGTTCTTTTCCATTTACACGAACAACTACAGAGATTTCCTCTCCTGCTTCTACCGGTGCGATTTCATCTACAGAACCTACCCGGGCCAGATCAACCTTTTCACCGCATGCTTCAATGCTGTCAACTTTAAAGCCCCAGGCGTTTCCAGACTGATCGGAAGTAAGACGGATCTGAACCGTAGCAGTTGGTACATAGACCGTTTTTCCTGCCAGTTCTGTGCCTGTATATTTCCCGATCTCATTTCCATTGCCATCCAATACATAGATAAAATCATATCCGGATTCTACGTTTGTGTCCTTGTTAAATGTTACATACACTCCGTTAGCCGCATTTTCTGCTGTATAGCTCCATGTCTGATCATGGTTTTTATCATAATCATGTGAGCTTTCCGGCAGAGCAGGTGCATCCTTTGCAAAAGCAGTCATGCTCATACAGCTGCCTGCCATACCTGCCGCCAGCACCCAGGCTAACATTTGTTTTGATTTGTTTCTTTTCATATGTTCCTCCTTTTGTTTTATTTATATCAACAGCCTCTGCGCCAATTTCGTATCAATTAAATGATTCAGGACAATGATACAGATACGAAAAGATGCGAAAAAGCCGTTCATACCGTTTTTAATCTGCGAAACAGAGACGTTTCCATCCCATTAATGCCGCCGCCCCGGCAGCGGTTGTTCCGTAAAACAGAACTTCCTTTCCAATATCCAGGAAATTTACAATGGAACCATTTCCCAGGGTGCTTCCTGTACAGAGCACAAGATCTGCCCATTTTAGTACAGTAGATTCATAATCTTTGATTCCGTCCAGCACTTCTACGCCGTAACGGACATCTCCCACATTCTCCGGGTCCAGATCAAGCACCCGCACCTGATCAAACCGCTGAGAAATCCGTTCCAGAATCGCCGGCTGATATCCGATCTGTGCAATTTTTATATTTCCATAAGTCTCCCAAAGGTAGTCTGCTGCCTTCACAGCACAATCCTCCGGCCCGTTATCTTTACAGTGAATGGACATCTCACACATCTGAAACCTTCGCATCACTGCATTTAGTACCGCAATAAAAATGCCCCGGTCATAATCATTGTTTAAAATATCCAGTTCCAGCACCTCTTTGATACTTCCCCCGAACACTGCCGGAGTATTGGTAAATGCCTGTCCGATTCCCCCCTCAAACTCAGCCTGTATCATAATATCCCGGCCGGAAAGAATGGGAAAATCCTTCCTCTCTGTGTCTCCTATGGCCTCCTGGGGCGACAGTGCACGGCAGCTTACCTTTACACTTTTCTCCAGCAGTCCCTGCTCTTTGACAATCTTTTCAAATTTCTCTTTTAATGTCTGAAATAATGCTTCTTTTGTCATGTTTTACCCTCTCTTACTCTGTCAGACGGGTCAGTATCTGATACTGCACCTTCTGATCTTCTAATTCTGTTTTCTGAATTCTGGCATTTAGATGATACATCCGTTTCAGCAGATCCTCTGTAATAATATCCTCTGCCGCACCTTTTTGAAATCTGGTTTCGCTCTCCACAGCCAGCACAGAGGCATCCGTCAAAAATGCATGATCCGGCTGATGGGAGGTAAAGCAGACACCGATTCCTTCCCGGGCAAGTTTTTTGATTTCTTTTAACATCCGCATCTGATTGCCAAAATCCAAATTGGATGACGGCTCATCCATTAATATATATTTTGCCTGCTGTGTCAGCGCCCTTGCAATAAGTACCAGCTGGCGTTCTCCACCGCTGATCTGTGTATAAATCTCATTTCTCATGGACAAAATCCCCATACGCTCCATCATCTCACAGGCAATCTTTTCATCCTCTGCTTTTGGGGACGAAAAACTGGAAACATGAGCCCCCCTGCCCATGAGTACTACATCAAATACCGTATAGGGAAAGGGCGGTGTATGATACTGAGGCACATAGGCGATCTGCTTTGCAAGCTCCGGCCTCGATAAACTGCTGACAGAAACCCCGTCAATGAGAATTTCTCCTCCCAGCAGCGGAAGAAACCCAAGAATTGTCCGATACATTGTGGTCTTTCCAATTCCGTTGGCTCCCAGTATGCACAAAAGCTCTCCTGGTTCCAGGGAAAATGACAGGCCGTCAATTACGACTTTTTTTTGATTCTTTCCTGCATAGCCCAGTACAGCCTGTTTTAGTTCCAGCATATCAAACTCCTATTCCTTTGGACTTTCCCTGTTGAGAATCAGTGAAGCTTCCTCCCGGGTCAATGGATAATCATAAAACTTCTCATAAAACGCCATAACCTCAGACTCCATATCCAGATCTTTAAACAAATCCGGATGAAGGATTTTTGCCATATTCATCACAAGAAGAATTTTCTGAAGCCCCATATCCCAGTAAAACACACCGGAAGGGCTCATATAAATCTGTCCGTTTTTTACAGCATTCAATGTTTTGTAAGTAGACTTGCCGCTGATTTCTGCTTTCAGCTCTTCTACCGTCTCTCCGTCATTCATGCCGCCGTGATCCAGAAAAATTACATCCGGATTCCAGGACATCAGCTGCTCATAATTAATCTGGGAACGGTTTCCTGCTTCTAGTTCTTTTGAAACCGGAACACCACCGGCCGCCTCAATGACTTCCATAATATCGGAATACTTTCCGTATGTGGTAAGTACATCCACTCCGGCATAATAAACTTTAGGCTTTTCTTCTTCCGGAATCTGATCTGTCCGTTCTTTGATAAAAGCCAGCTTCTGATCAAAATAGCTGCAGTATTTTTCTGCCCGGACCACCGCCTCATCTCCCAGTGTATCCCCATAAGCGCGAACCTGCTTTTTCAAATCCTCAAGGGTCTCTCCGGACTGCCCGGACAGGGCTGCAACACCTGCCTGATTCAGCTGATTCAGCTCATTCTCCCTGGGAAACGTATAAACAATATCCGGGTTATAATTCATCAGCTCTTCAAAATTCACAGATGTATGTACATTTACAAGCATCGGCACATCTTTAATCCGTTTAAATACTTTCTCTGCCCACGGAAAATCCGCTGTCTGGACATCCGCACGGACGACAATTTTATCTTCCGCGCCAAGCATTGTTAAAAGCTCATAGGAGGGACCATAGACTGCTGCAAGCCGCTGTGGATTTTCCGGAAAATCTACGGTTCCTGATTCGGTACTCTGACTGTTTCCCGACAGTACCGGCACTTCCCTTCCTTTTGCCGTTCCGCTCATGGTAAGCCCTGCCGGACCGGTAATTCCTTTTATAGATTCTACACTGCCGGGAGTTTTCTCCCTTAACAGAACCGTCTCACCGTCATTGCTGACCACTTCCCACAAATCATCTGCCCGGGTCACCACATCTTCAATGGCCTGTGCCGTTTCTTGTGCATCTGCTCCTACATACAGATGCACCGGCTGATCTGCACAGGTTCCGCAGCTGTTGCTGGCAAGATCTTTATATACATTAATATTAAAATCCAAAAACTCAATCACTCCGGGTTCTGTCACAGAACCGGATACGTTAATCTCATATTCCAGCTGCTGTCTGCCGCAGCCCATAAGCCCCAGACAAACCAGAGACATTACGCCGGCAGCCAGAACAATCATAAATTTTTTCAAGATAAAAACCCTCTCTTTCCCTTTGCCAGCAGCGCTACAAATACAGGAGCGCCGATCATGGCTGTCAAGATTCCGATAGGAAGATCCTGAGCTGTGATACATCTGGCCGCATCGTCCACCAGCAGCAAAAATACACTTCCCAGTACCGCCGCACAGGGCAGCATTTTTTTATAATCCGGCCCCACAAACATCCGGGCAAAATGCGGAACAATCAGTCCCGCCCATCCGATCATGCCCCCCACGGCAACTGATGAGGCTGTCATAAATGTGGCACACACAATGATAATTCCCCGGCATCGTTTTACGGAAACTCCTAAAGATTCCGCTTCATCGGCCCCCAAAGAGAGCAGATTCATTCTCCAGCGAAGCAAAAACAGGATGACAGTGCCGGCCAGAACCGGTACTGCTAAAAAAAGCACATCCGGGGCTGTCACATATGTAAGTCCCCCCATAAGCCAGAAAGCAATGGACGGCATCGTATCAAAAGGATCCGCCACATATTTCACAATGGAAATAAAGGCCTGGAACAGTGCCCCCACTACAATGCCGGACAAAACCAGCAGAATGGGACTCTGGTCCATACCGCCGCTGACTTTTTTGCTGATCAGACAGGTCAAAAGTACAGAAACAAGTCCAAAACCAAAGGATAGAAACTGCACGCCAATGGCAGGGATGCCCAGCAGAAAGCCCAAAGCCGCACCAAATCCTGCACCGGCTGAGGCGCCTAATAGATCCGGCGAAACCATTGGATTTCGAAAAATCCCCTGGTAAGATGCGCCGGAAACGGCCAATGCGCAGCCAATCAGCACAGCAGCCAGGATTCTTGGCAGTCTGGACTGAAACAATACGGTAGCTGCCGCCTCATACTGATCTCCCACTCCGGATACCGCTTCTTTGATCACACCTGCAAATTCCTCCAGGGGAATGGCAAATCTTCCGGTAATAATGGAAAACAGCACCAGCAAAATTAGTATCAGAATCAGGAGCGGCAAAAACCACTGCCTTTTTTTCTCTTTCCCATTTTCCATACTGCAATTTATCCTTTCACATAGTCCGGCACATACTGCTGGGGCAGAAACAAATACGTATACCGGTCTGAACCTTTACATTTTACAGCTGCTAAAAATCCGCCTTTGCTCATGTAATATCCATTCCTCAGGCCCGGCAGTATTCCCTGAATTTCCTCCGGCTCTGTCAAAGTATATTTAGTGCCAAAATCTTTTTGTATTATAAATTCATCTAAAGACTCAGAAACGTAAGACATAAAATACATGCCCATAGGATAGGTCATGCCATTCATCCCCATATATGGATCAAATCTCTGAAGAGTGATGCTTTCAATCTCAGCGGACGTATCTTCCACCAGTTCTAAAAGCTCATGCTCCTTCAGCCACTGCATTGTATACTGATCTGCATCCGTCAGATACAAAAATGCATTATCCAGATTATAAGCATAATGCTCACAGTCGTACTCTCCGTTCTGGGAAAACATCAGGACAGCTTTTGTTTCATCTTTGCTGAAATACTGCTGCTGCAAATCTTTTTCCTTCCTGTCTTTAGCCGCCGCTGTAAGCAGTTCCTCCCGTTCTTCCTCTGTTAGTTCCACCTGATAAGTAGAAGTAAACAATGGATCCGATACATAGAGCACACCGTTTTCATATGCGCTGTCCGCCCAGATCATTTCCTCACTTTCCCGAAACGCCCCCATCAGCAGATCACTCTGCTGCTTCTTTTGGCTTTCGCTGTCTTCTAGAGATAATATAGATTCCAGCTGGGCCATGGATGCCCGGTCATAATACCAGACATATTCTTTCCCTTTCCCGTCTGTATATTGGAAAACAATATCGTAGGGCACCACTGTCTCCTCAAAATTATCTTCATTATAGGCAAGCTCCTGACTCCCCTGCCGGACAAAGGTTCTTTGAATATTTTTAACTAGCTCTGTTTCCTCTGAGGAATCAAATACCATCTCACTGGTAAGATAATATCCTCTGCCGGTACTGCTTCCGTTAGCCGGCCAGGCTAAAAGGGAAGGATTTCCCACATAACTGATGCTTGCTTCTTTGACAGGTTCCTTTTCTAAAAAACGTTCCGTCTGTCCAAACAATCCGGTGGCACACCAGAGGGTCAGCACAAAAACAATCCCTTCCTGAAGGCTGATGGAAAAGACATATTTTCTGAAGCTCATCCCGTAAGAAAACAACACTTTTCTCCAGAACAGCTGAACCACAAATAAAGATGCAAAGGAAAACAAAATTGCAAGTCCCTGGCTGAAGGAATATAAAAAGCTGAAAATCTGCGCAAAGATTAAAAATCCCGTAAGACCTACCAACCATTCTGAAAGCCAGCGGTTCGTTCCCGCAATCCCTGCTGACTCCGCCTTTCGATGCTTGATCAGATACAGTGCCAGCACAAGAAGAAGTACTGCTGCCGTCCCCCAGCATACAAGAAGCTTTCCCTCTACCGCATCCGGAACCGCCTGTTCCATGGGACGGTAAAACTTTGCATGTGTTTTTAGTTCCTTATAAAAAAACTGTAAGGGATTCAGAAAAGAAAACCGGCTGACTAGATCTTCCCGAATATAGGACGCATCCCCATAAGAGGATGCCCCCCAGGCATTTCCCCAGTACAGTGTCCGGAATAATGCATTGATACTATAGCAGACTGCTGTGGGAGCACCTGCAATCCCCGCCCAGTATAAAATACTTTCCGCCAGCGTTCCTGCCGCACAGCTGACGCAGATACTGATGCCAAAGCTGATTACCGCGGTGACAAAAATTCCAAGGGCCGCATACACGCCATCCCGGATTAGTCCCTCATAGGTTCCAAGAGCCTTCAGATTCAGCAGTATGGAACAAAACATGGGGACGCCAATTCCAAGGAACAACACTAAAATCCCATACAGACACCGGTTAAAAAACAGTTGAGGCCGTGTCATGCCCAAGGATAAAAATATGGTGGTCTCTTTTTTATCCTGCAGGAAACGAAACAGGGTGCATCCTGTAAGCATTCCCATAAGCACAGCCCCGCCAAGTACCGGAATCAGGGCCTGATCATGAATAAACCGAAATTTCATCTGTTCATGGGTCACTTCAATATTAAAAATCGAATCCCCGGGCAGTCCCGCTGTAGAAAAAGGAATCAACAGCAAAAACAGTGCAATGGTCACAATAAAAAGCCAGTAATACTTACTCAGCACATATGTAAAATCATGTAATAAAACTCTTTTGTTACTCAAAAACTTTCTCCCAGTCAACGTTTTTCTCTCTCCGTTCTTTTCGGAAAAACTCTTCCAGCTGAATTGGCCGGATTTCTTTTACCACTGCGCCGATTTCATTCAGGCGGCGCCTGGCCTCATCTCCCGGCGCCTCTATTACGCAGGTATATTCCTGCTCCTTCTGCTCTAAAATCACAGCGGAAAGCCTGCCAATATCTGCCGATGCATCCGGCAGCAAAAAGCTGCAGGTGCAGTAGTGCTGATGCATCCAGTCCAAAGATTCATTATAAATAAGCTCTCCTTCATTCAGCATTCCAATCCGGTCTGCCAGATGCTCCAGCTCCAGCAGATTATGAGAAGATACTACAACCAGCGCCTGCTCCTTTCGGGCATAGAAACAGATCATGTCCTTCATCAGCTGGCGCATCGTCACATCCAGGCCGTCAAAGGCCTCATCCAAAAACAAATACTTTGCCCGGGAAGAAAATGCCAGAATCAGCCCCGCCTGGCGCTGCATTCCTTTGGAAAAACGGCTGATTTTCATTCCTGTATTCATACCCAGAAGATTCACCAGATTCTGAAACGTCTGATCATTCCAGTCCGGATAATACCCCCGGTAAAACTTCTGCATCTGCTTTAAAGAAGCCTGATGAAAATGGGTGGATTCTTCCGTCATAAAAAAACACTGCCGTTTTATATCCGCATGTTCATAAACCAGCTGATCCTGAATACGGATTTCTCCTGCATCCGGACGGTAAATCCCGCACATCATTTTTAATAAGGTAGTTTTCCCCACCCCATTGTAGCCGATGAGTCCGTAAATCTCTCCCTCTTCTGCCTGAAAGGAAATGTCCGATAAGACATTAAAATCGCCAAAGCTTTTCGTAATACCTTTCACTTCCAACATGATTATGATTTCCTCTTTTTAAAGATCACTGTCCCGAAGACTGCAGCTGCCGCAATTACCACAATAATAACTACAACTGCCGTTTTGCTGATTCCATCTGCTTGATCCACTGGCTGCGCCGCATTTTCCGGTTCCGCCGATGAGTCCGCAGCCCCATCAGAGGTTCCCTGTACAGACTCAAAAGCTTCTGTTGTCAAAATATATTTGGAACAATGTGTCAGACTCAAAGTCACATAACCGGCCTGAGGTTTGAGCCCTTCATTTACCAGAGACACTTCCCCGGTCTCTTCATCAAAATAATACAGGTTT
Source organism: Brotonthovivens ammoniilytica (assembly GCF_025566885.1). Classification (NCBI taxonomy): domain Bacteria; kingdom Bacillati; phylum Bacillota; class Clostridia; order Lachnospirales; family Lachnospiraceae; genus Brotonthovivens; species Brotonthovivens ammoniilytica. Next base: position 902,510 of record NZ_JAOQJQ010000001.1, read on the forward strand.
AATGTATCGGTATCCGAAAAGGTATCATTTAACCGTAAAAATACGGAAGCCTTTCCGGGAAGCTCCCCGTCATGTGCAAAGTCTATGTACAAAGAATCCTGATCTGTTCCATAGCTGCATCCGTCAAACGCACTAGAAGCTGTCTGAATCTGATAATCTATGTCCGCAGGATTTTTCACATCTGTGCCAAGAAACTCCCACGCATAAAGCACATTCTCAGAACCGTCTTTCATCTGAAAATCCACATATTCTTTCTTGCCTTTTATAGCTTCCAGTTCACTTTTTCCCATTTTCCCTGCTGTAATCTGTAAAAATGTGATTTTTCCCCGGTCGCTTTCTACCACGCTTTTATTCGTATCTCCAGTGTCATCTGTATTAGATTCTGTATCCGTACTTGTATCGGAATTGTCTGTGGAAGAACCGTTATTACTGCTGTTGTTCTGATTTACCGTGTCCGTCTTATTACCGGAATCTACCTTTGTGACTTTTCCGCTTCCGGAACTGTTATTTTTAGAGCTTCCATTTCCGGAGCTGCTGCCTGTCCCTGAGCTGTCAGAGCCGGAAGGCTTCTTTCCGTCACTGCTAGAAGAGCTTCCGCCGTCTGTTTTATCTGACGAAGGCTTGTCACTATCAGGCTTCTGGGAAGGCTTTGATTCAGATTTTGCCACTGTAACCTGTATGGTTTTTGCGTCGGAATTAGAAAACTGTCTTAAACATCCAACCACTGAAATGGTAGCCGTGCCTGGTGAAATACCTTTAATTGTAACTACACCATTACTGTATGAAGCTGTAGCTACACTGGTATTGCTGGATGACACTTCCGCATATGCCTTATAAGTTTTATACTTTGTGCCATTACATCTGCACTCACCATCATCTGTCAGGCAGTTTTTCTCTCCACAGCTTTGAGGGCATTCCGCCATACCGCAGCCTGGAAGCTGTTTATCACTTTTTGGTGACAGTGACACCGTAACCGATTCTGATTCTTTCTGTTTTAAAGATACTGAAGTTCTTCCCAGGCTGACCTTTACCGTTCCTCTGTCAAAATAAGCAGAAGACAGAAATGATGTCTGCGCACATACTAAAATCACTGCCAGTACAAGACTGATATTCCGAATCCATCTTTTTTTGTTATTCTGTTTCTTCTTTTCCATCTCTTCCATGTACTCCTTCTATGTTCCGCGGCCCTTTATTCCGTTTATGAAAAGCCGTTTCATCCAGACTGTTTACCTGGGGCTGTTACTCCAGATAAAGACGCAGCAATACACAATCTCCTCCGGTTTCCACCTGATCTCCGCCATAATACCCCTGGTAATTTCCAAGACACGCGGTAAACGGCCCGTTATGATTTTTAATAACCCCGGTTTCTGTGGAGATTCCTTTTTGTTCCAGTGTCTGATTCAATGCATTATAAGCAATGTAACCGCTGCTCTCATGATCATGCTCCGGCAGCATAGGATATCCGTTTTTTGTGCAGGCAATCATAGGCACTGCACCGTTAATGCGTTTTCCATCTGTTGTCAGAATATAATAATCCTCTTTTTTATTTTTTTCAGATAAGTAGGCCAGATCCTCCACCGTCCCGTATACTTCTCCGTCACGGCCGACAAATTCTGCGCTTCCTTTCAGCTGTTCTACTCCCGCCTGCTCCTTTAACAGCCAGGCAAGATCTAAGCCTTCAAAATAGTCCAGCCATCCCCCTACACCGATATACTGATAATTTTCCTGATCTCCAATGGTTCCGTAATAATTTCTTACCACATGATCCGGATTTTCCTTCATAAGATTTTCAAATTCTTTCGTTGTAAATGTCTTCGTGGACACCGGGCCTAGATATTCGGAGCCCTTCTGATATACTTCCACTGTAAAGGTTTTATCCTGATCCTTTTCATAAGGTTCTCTGTTATGGAACCGGTAATAAGGGTCTTTATCCTTTTCTCCAATGGTCAGCCGATTGACAGTCTCAACTGCAATCGGTTTATTTTTTTCTATTATAATTAAACTGAGAGGCCCGCTTACAGGGCTTGTTTCTGCTGACAGCGGTCCTTGTTCGGTACCCACTGCCAGCAGAACATCTGCCTGTTCCTCTACCAGTTGACTGGCGTTTTTTGTAACTGTCTTTCCATCCTTCCCGCTGACACAGGACAGATACAAAGATTTTCCTGACAGATCTGCCCCGCAGTTTTCCAAAAACTTCCACAGATCAATGCCATAATATGTATGTGTTTCCCCATCTATAGCTGCTTTACGGGAAACAGGGAATCCAAGCTCATACATTTTCTTATTTTCAAAAGATAATGTAATAAGATCTTCTAGATCTTTTACAGAATAAATTTCTTCTTCCGGCATAGCCGTTCCTGTAATAGTCAAGGCGCTGTACAAGTCATCTCCATCTGAGATTTCTTCCGAAGATGTCACAGATGTATGCAGAACATTTAAAAATTTTTGTTCCTCTTCTGACACCGTCCTGTCTTTTTCTGAAACTTTCACGATATCCTGGCTTTCGTGCTGGTCCACATTCCCGGCATTCACATCACCAAGCGCTTCTGCATCCTCACCATTTAAAGTCATATATTCATATATTTCAATATCCAGTGTCCCGGCGCTTCCATCTGTGCATTCCGCAGTCACCTTTGTTCCATCTGCGCTAAAACGATACCCCTCCGGATAAACTCTTGAAAGGGTTTCCGCTATTTTCTGCGCAATATCTTTTTCATCTTCAATTAAAAATTCATGACCGTGAACCGCAATCCGTCCATCCAGAATCTCATCTGATCTGTTTTCAGAAACAGGCTGAAGTTCTCCGTCCTTCATAAGTCCAACCCAGGCAATACTTCGAATATTCCACCCGGAATCTACATTCTTAGTAACTTTCCCATCTTCTGATGAAACTTCCGATAATGTAACCCCGGAGGGAATCACACCTTTTACTTCAAAGTCCTGCACGGCATATGAGCCGGTATAATCCCGGATATCAGAAATCGTTTTTGCTTTTTCAGACCTTTCAATCTCCAATACCCCCTTTGTAATCGCCTCCACCGGTATTACAAGAGAAACGGACATTTTATCCTCTCCCTGCTTTAAACTGCATGTTTTCATCCGCTGCCCGGCAATAGTAATCCTCAGGCTCTCAGCCGTATCGGATTCCAATGCAATTTCTTTATCAAAGGTCATATCCACATTTACAAACTGCTTTGATTCAGACCCGTCATTATAAGAAGATACCGCCACTGATTTTAATACCGGAGACTTCTCGGAGTCTGTTTTTGCACTGCCGCAGCCAGATATCCCCAGACAGACCAGCACAAACACTACCGCAGCCACCACAGTGCGGTACCAACTGTTCTTTTTCATTTCCTCCATATCCTTTCTTTCGTAAAATCCTGATTCCATACATTACAATTTCTTTATTTTTATATAGTTTTATTTATTTTTTATATATTTTTTAAATTTATAATAACTTTTTGTTATGTTTTTATTATTTTAACACTGGTATACCAAATACGCAATTCATTATTGACATTTATTAATTCGTTTTTTGCAATAGTTGTTTATATTTTGGCATGGAACAAAAAAGAATTATTCCGCCGCAGTGCGATCAAAAGCGGAGCGTTTTTTTGCTCTATAGGAATCGGTACTTTTCAGCTCTATCACAACACAGTGCTTCCTATAGAGCAAAAAAACAGCCTCATCAGATTCCTCTGATAAGACTGCTAAATTCCTTTGATTCATTTTTCTTTTTTATTTCAAGTATTCTTATACTCATTGATATATTGATAGTGAAGCTTCAGACCATCAATCCCTTTTTTTAAGTCTCCCTCCACAAGGGCCTCAACTATCATGCGGTGTACTTGCGTTAATCCTTCGTCATTGCTCATGCCAAGTATAATTTTATCACGCATCTGATGAATATAACGCTCCATAATACATGTCAGCGCTTTAAATGTAGTTGTCATGTATTCATTTCCCGCAGACTCAATGATCAGATAATGAATCTCTTTGTCAAGTGCCCCCCGCAGATCTTCCGTTTTTGCCTCCGACATCTGCTCCACCAGCTCAAGCATCCTTTTTTTCTGATTTTCCGTTGCTTTTTTTATGGCAAGATTCATCGCCTGCCATTCTAGAGCATAACGAAATTCTGTAATTTGATCCATATCCATCTCTTTTAATACGTACATATACGACATAACAGAGACAATGGTTTCATCAAAATCGCTGGATATATAATTTCCCGAACCCTGCTGACTGCTGATGACCCCCATATTTTCAAGTATTCTAAGCCCTTCTCTTACAGAATTTCTGCTGACATCAAGAAGCAAAGCCAGCTCTCTTTCCGGCAAAAGCCGATCTCCCGCTTTCAGACAGCCGTTAAGCACCTGCTCTTTAATATAATTATCAACTTTTAAATATGATTTTTCCACATGCAAAACCTACCAAAATATATTTTTATATGAGTATTATATAACAATGTTATTATATTTTGTATTGATTACTTTTTGGTATCTGCCTGCGCTAAAGGCAGAGTGTCAGCCCCGCCATTCCAAATATTTTATAATCAGCTCCACACATCTGTCTACACCTAACACTCCACTGTCCAGGCAAAGCTCATATCCTTTAGCTGCTCCCCAGGTCTCTTTGGTGTACATATGGTGAAATGCGGCACGCTGTTCATCTACCTGATGCATTCTCTTTTTGGCATTTCCAATAGAAATATGTTCCATTTCTGCAATTTTGGCAATTCTGTGTTCTTCAGATGCATGAATAAACACACTAACCGCATCCTCCTTTCCCCGGAAGATATAATTGGCGCACCGTCCAATAATAACGCCGCCTTCTAAAGCTGTCAGAGCTCGTATTTTCTGAAACGGAATTTTAGAAATTCCATAATCCGGATCCAGCGCTTCCTGATTTTCCTCAATGGCATATAAATAGCTGTTGATGGGTTTTTCTTCATAAAAATCCTTCATCTCTTCATAATTGTCATCTGAATCAGCAGCATTCAACAACTTCTTCTTATCATAAAAAGGCAGATTCAGCCGTTTGGCCAGCATTTTTCCAATCTCCCGTCCTCCGCTTCCGTATTCTCTTCCGATTGTTATAATCATAAAACAATCCTCCTCGTATTACATAAAATGAGCATATCCAGATGCCAACGCCACAGTTACAAGTCCCGCAACTGCCACTGCCAGACTGCTCATAGCTCCTTCAACAGCTCCAAGTTCCAGGGCCTTGGCTGTGCCAATGGCATGAGATGCGTTTCCAAGGGCAAGTCCTCTCGCTATGGGCTCCTTAATTCTGAAAATTTTAAAGACTATTTCAGCTATTACATTTCCCAGAATACCGGTTACTATAATTGATGCCACTGTAATTGTAACAACACCCCCAAGCTCCTGGGAAACGCCCATCCCAATGGCCGTTGTAATAGACTTTGGCAGCATCGTAACATACATCTGATGATTCAAGCCAAATAGCTTTGACATAACAAGGATTCCTGTCAAACTTGCAAAAATACCGGACAAAAGGCCACAGACCACTGCCCGCAGATGCTTTTTTAACAATGCCAGCTGTTCATACAGCGGTACCGCAAGGCAGACCGTGGCAGGTGTCAGCAGATAAGAAATATATTTCGCTCCTTCATTATAAGTATCATAATCCACATGACAGATGATTAATACAGCCATAACACAAATTACGGAAATCAAAAGCGGATTTAAAATCGCCAGCTTAAACTTTCTTTTCAGCAGAAGTGCAATTTCATAAGCAGCAATACTCAGGGCCGCCCCAAAAAAAGTGAAATTCTTTACAATCTCATTCATGATGCATTCCCTTTTCTTTTTTAATTACTAATTCAGTAACCTTCCCGGTAACAGCCATTACTAAAACAGTAGAGCATACAACAATTACCAGAACCGGCACAAACACAGACGCCAGCCGGCCCCAGGAATCCAAAAGCCCCACCGCTGCAGGCACAAACATAATTGGCATAATTTCAATTAAAAAGGCGGCTGTCTCACGAATTGCCGAAACCTGCAGAATGCCGGTGATCAGACAGACCAGCAGAATTAAAAGGCCATATACACTTCCCGGAATCGGCAGGGGAATCACTTCTTTTAATATCTCCCCCAGCAGAGAAATAATCAAAATGATTCCAAATTGTTTTAAATACTTCATACGCTTCCCTCCTGTAAATTTTTGCTGCAAAAAACATCCCTTGAAACAAATTCAGCCATTGTATGTAATCTTTCATATATCTTAATTGGTCCTACCATTTATTATAGAAAGATTCCTTGAAAAGTCAAGAAATCCTTTCCAGATCCTCTTCTTTTCTGGACAAATAGTAAATCACAAAGAATCCTGCAAGAAAAGTAAAAATACAAACAACCAGCGTTTTCCCAACTGGAATCCCTGGAAATACCTGGGCCGCCGAACCAATCACAAATCCTAAAATAATCAGATAGGCAGCAAAAGGATACCTGTTCATACAAAATTCCAATAATTTCGTTGTAAGCAGTATCCCAAGGAGACATCCAATGATCAATGGCAGCAGGGCAATAACATCCAGATTTCCCACCGCTTCCATGGTCGGTTCATACAATCCCATTAAAACCAGCATATAAGATACACTGATTCCCGGCAGAACTAAAGCTACAGCCACAATAATGCCCCCGGCGATCTGAATCAGATAGTATCCGATACCCGAAAAATAGTCACCGCCAAATAGCCCGGAGGGTATCTTCGCAACTCCTGCCACCGCAGCAATTCCAATGATCAGATAAAGAAAAAATTTCAGATTCAAACGCTTCATCTGAATCTTTTTGTAAATCATGGGGATACTCCCTGCCACTGCTCCCATAAAAAAGTACATCATCGGTTTTTCATAAAGCTGTATCAGCAAAAGCAGCGGTTTTGCCAGCATTACCATACCAAATACAGCCGGAACAGAAAAAGCTGCCAGAAACAGCAGACTTTTTTTCTTGTGCTTTCGAAAGGAACTAACCGATTGAATCAGACGGTCATAGGCCCCCAGCACCATAGCCATAGTTCCGCCGGACATCCCCGGCACCATCAGTGTAACCCCTACAATCAATCCCTGTAACATTGTCAGCCAAACAGAAAAATTCATATATCCTCCCTGCTATTTACTAAAATATCCTTATGCTGTATATAGCTTTTTATTCTATCACACACACCAAAAGCCGTAAAGAAAAAGATAGTATTCTGCCCAGAAGGGCAAAATACTATCTTTTATTCTTAAGATCAATCAAATCACCAAATACCGGTGTAGGCAGACCAAAGCCTCCGGATACATCCACAATCTGCCCGGTGGAATATGCACTGTCGTCACTGGCAAAATAAAATACGGTACCGGCCACCTCCTCCGGCGTTCCCATTCTCTTGATCGGAATATGTTTCAGGAAAAATTCACGAAACTCCTCTGAGAGATGTTCCATTACCGCATCCGTAGCTGTCATGCCAGGCAGAACTGCATTGCACCGAATGTTATCTCTAGCACATTGTACTGCAATCAATTTTGTCAGATAATTAATAGCCGCTTTGCTGGTTCCATATGCAATCTGGGAAATATCAGGCCTCAGCCCTCCAATAGAGGAAATATTTATAATACTTCCGCCGCCTTGTTCCTTCATAATAGGTATGGCCGTCTGTGCTGTTAAAAATACACTGGCAAGGTTCATATCAACTGTACCTATAAAATCCTGATAATCTGTCTGTTGAATATCCAAATCTGTCCGGGGATCAGAAGTTCCAAAATTATTGACAAGGATATCCAATCTGCCCTCCTGCCCGGCCACAGTTTTTACCATAGCAGAATAGGTCTCCTTTTGAGACGCATCATGATAAACGGTTTTCACATGCAAGCCCAGAGCATTCAATTCTAGGGCTCTCTCTTCGGCCCGTTTAAGGTTTCTGGCTCCCATATATACCACTGCTCCCTCCCGGGCCAGACGATTCACACAGGCAAGTCCTATTCCTCTGGTTGAAGCAGTAACCAATGCTACTTTGTTTTTCAATCTCATATTTACAGCCTCCAATTATTTTCTATTCTGTCTTTACATAGAAAAAGCTACACGCCCTGATCTAATACTCTTATCATTTCCAAATTTACCGCAGCCATTCATTTCCTCTAAAAAGAGGTTTACTCTTCCAAAAACTTTTCCACCTGATAATTAAATTCCTCCGGATTTTTGGCGGCTGCAGAATGATTCCCCGGAAGGATTACAAGGCTGGCATCCGGAAGATGATCTGCAATTAACCTGGTATGATTTTCCTTTATCATATCATGATCACCCACTATTACCAGTGTTTTTATATGAATTTTTTCCAGCTCTTCCGGCAAAACCATAGGATCCTTTACCATAAGCCCCAGAATTTCGGCTTTCAGCTTGGCGCCGGCACTGAATTTTGCAAAAAACAGTGCCAGCCGGTAACCGATTTCCACAGGAATCTGAACCCAGCGTTTTACGCCCCCGGGATTTAAATTAGCCCCATTTAAAATCAGTCGTTCTACCATCCCAGGATAGCGCAGGGCAAAAATTACCGCAATATTTCCTCCGTCCGAAAACCCGAGAATACTGGCTTTTGGTATCTCCATTTCATCCATAAATTCTTTCAGGTCATCTGCAAACTGACGGATGGAAAATTGCGCTTCCCCTCTGGGAGAGTTTCCATGTCCCCTGGTATCTATGGCAATCACACGATACTTTTTTCTAAAATATGTAATCTGATGGCGAAAGTATCCGCAGTCTTCCCCATTTCCATGCAATAGTATCAACGGCTTTCCTCTGCCCTGTTCTATATAATGCAGTTGTATGTCCATATCCTATCCTCTCCGTTTTTTAGTCTGCTCTCATATTGGAGGCCCCCGATGCCTGTCCGGTGATCACAGTCTCTTTTTCTTCTAAATCAAAATAATAATTAAAAATATCCCTTCCCACAGCAGTTGCATTGGTAGAACTATAGCCATTGGCAATACGGACTGCTATTGCTATCTCTGGCGTATCAGCCGGCGCATATCCAATAAACAATGCATGATCCGGCCGGGTTTTAACCTCCTGGGCAGTGCCGGTCTTTCCCGCCACATCTAAATCCATGCCTTTTAAAACGGAATTATATTGTGCAAACTGCCGCATCCCCTGGGAAATGGCCATCCAGGTCTCTTCCGATAATTCTATTGTTTCTTTCTTTTTTATCCCAGCATTTTTTTCACTGATCAGCGTCAGGGGAATCTCTCTCCCCTGTAACGCCAGCGTACTTACATATTTTGCCAGCTGGGTTGTGGTATAGTTATGTGTTCCCTGTCCGATTGCAGACTGAATGCCATAATCTTTTGTCACATGCGGCTGGCTTTCTGTCAGCTCAATTCCGGATTTTTCATCCAGACCAAACAAGGATGCATATTTCTGCAGATAAGAAAGCGCCTGGCTGTCATTATAGGATGCCTGATTTCTTGTCCCAAGACGCCAGGAAATATCGCACAGATAGTCGTTGCAGGAATTTTGAATTGCAGAAGCCGCGTTCACAATACTGCCGTGCCCCGAATGCTTCCAGCACCTTAAATCCGGTTTTAATTTATCAAACACACCGTCGCAGATCATCTGGGTATTGGCAGTTATCACCCCTTCCTGAATCCCCGCCGCAACCGTCACAGGCTTAAAGGCAGAGCCCGGAGCAGTCATCTGCTGGGAAGCCCGGTTATAAAGGGGCAGCGAGCGGTCTTTTAAAAGCTCATTGTAATATTCGGAATCCATAGGCTCTGCCAGTCGGTTACTATCATATCCCGGATAGGAGACACAGGCCAAAACCTCACCGGTTCCCTGCTGTACCACAACCGCCGAGCCGGAACAGGGGTCTAGACCAAGCATAGCAGGTGTCAGTTCCAGATTTTTTATTTTCTTTTTCACAAAGGAAAACGTACTGAGTTTCCCATTTTTCAGAAGATTATAATCTTTATCCTTTTCTGACAAAATACCCTGCCGGTATAAAAGAAGGCATACCTCTCTTCCGGAAATTTCATCCTTTAAAATCATATGGCTTAGCACCAGCTTTTCAAAGTCTTCCTGTTCCATAAGAGCCTCCTGTATGCGTTCCAATGCATACAGGCAGATCTCCTCGGACGTCAGATATCGGTCTTCATCTAAAATCCCCGGAGAAATCCACCCCTTCTCAATAGCTCCTCTTAAAAATTCCCGGGTGCTTATGCTCCCCTCCTCCTGCCAGGATTTATACAGTGCATCTGTTTTATCAACCGCATCCTGAGATAAAATTCTGCTGTTTAACACAGCTATAGTTTCATATTCCTGCATCTCCTCTGACAGCTGTCCAAATGTCCTGTCCCCTTTTTTCAGATCGGTTTCTATGGCATCCAAAACAGTTCTCTTTTTTCTGTTTAATTTCTGAATCAGGCTCTTTTCCTCATAGGAAGCATTCTCCTGTTTCATATCAGCAATCTTTAACACTTCATTTTCAATCAGTGCTGTATACACATCATATACGGGAATCCTGATCTGTGTGGAATCTGTAATCCTGGTTTTATCAAAGGTTCTGGCATTAATCAGATTGTCCATAAGAATTCCTGCCAGTTTCTCTTCTATCATCTGGTAGACCGCTTCCTGTAAATCTTTATCAATGGTAAGATATACATCTCCTCCGGAAACAGTCTCTGCCACCCTTTTTTCCTCTCCGATTACCTTTCCAACATTGTTTACCACCACTTCCATTTGCCCGTCTGTGCCCCGCAGCTCTTCTTCCAGATACTGCTCCATTCCGGCTTTTCCGACGGTATCATCCACTGAATATTCCTGTCCGTTTTCTAAAAATGCCTCCAGTTCATCGGTAAAAATTTTTCCTGTATACCCAAGTATATGCGACATGGCCTTCGGGCTTTCGTAAACCCTCTCCCAGTCTGTCCCAATCCCAATTCCCCCAAGGGTATCTGAATGTTCCTTCACATAAGCAGCTAATTCCTCAGAAACATCTTCCGCGATAACTGCCGGTTCATATTTTTTATAGGAATTCAGCCACAGCATATATCGTACTCCAAGAATCTCAAGAACCTCCTGTCTGGAATATTCTTTCTCAAGACCATATTCTAGCAGTTCTTTTTCTGTATAATCTTCTTTTCCCCAGCCATACAGTGCGAACTTTTGGTTTCCCGCCAGATAATCTATCATTTCTTCTGCCGTCATATTTTTTTGTTCCTCCGTCAGATCTGCCGGATCCTTAAGGCCAAATATATCTGCGCGAAACCGCAGCAGCAGACTGCCGTCCACCGTATATATATACCCCTCCTTCTCATCCGCAGCAATTTTAAGTCCTGTCTTTAGACTGCCTCCCAAAACCTGCATTTTTTTCTGAAGCCGATGAATATTTCCATTTAAAGTAAGCTGGCGTTCCCGATCTGTTTCATAGCTGCCACTGTCTGTTATGGTAATTGTATAAACAAGACGGCTGGATGCAAGAAGTTTTCCATTACGGTCATAAATGTTTCCCCTTGGAGCAGCCTGCGTCAACGTCTTTGTAGTCTTTAAGATAAAGCTTTCTTTATAGGTTTTTCCTTCTACAATCTGCAGCTGCCAAATCCTTCGGACTAACACAGCTGCCAGCAGTAAAAATATGATTTTTAAAATAGCAAGCCGCGAAATTTTTAAATGTCTGTGATTCCTTTTCCATTGTTTCATTTTCTTCACCCTTACACTCGTAATATTTCATACATCTTACACGTGTAGGATTTTATTGTCAAGTATTACATTATATCTGCCGCAGGTATGATGTCCGCCTTCCCTTTGGGAGGTTTTAAATTCCTGGTAATCATATTTTATCCGTATGATACAATAAATTCAACTGTTTCAAAAGCTTTGCCCGTAAAAGAACCAAACGAGACTTTATGTAAAAAGAGGACGCTCATTGCAGCATTCCGAAAAAAATATCCCAATGTAACATATGGGATCTACAGTGGGAATGCCCATAACATTAGTTTGTGTCAAGATAGGACTAAAAGATTTTTTAACTTTTTTAAATCACAAAGGCATTTCGACTATTATTGCCCGAAATGCCTTTGTACCTCAACAAATCTTCCCTATTGCTGCTTTGTTTGAGTAATATTCCTCTTTAGCAGTTTCCACTGCATCTTCTCTGCTAAAGACAATATTTTCTGTTTCCATAGTATTCTGATATATTCTTTGCAAATAATCTTTTTTATCAAACTGATAATAGAATGTACTCTCTCCTTCTCCTGGAATTTCACACTGCATCTCAGCTACTAATCCCTCTTCATTCGTAAAATACTTTACATAACTATAATTTTCCAGTTTTGCGTTTTCCAATAAATTATACGGTGATATGATTGGTGAGTACAGCATATCATATATCTTCTTAATATAAGCATCCATGTTTCTTCCTCCTAGCATCAATATTCTTCATCATCTAAATGCAAATACTCCATTAATATCTTTTCAACAAATTCCTCCGCAATCGCAAGCTTTTCAAATGCTATATCAAAATCTGACACTTTCCATTCTTCCCGCTTTTTTCCTATTTCACCTCTCAAATAAGCGTTAAAATACATAGCCAGCATTGCACCATTATTAGTTGCCTTACTTTTTATCCACAAATATTTCCCATTAAACAGTCTGCAATCTGCTAAATTTTTTTCTGATTGATTAATATGGAATTTAGTTATTAACTGCGGAACCAAAATTTCTCTTATCTGATCATCTAGATTTTTCTTCCTATTAGCAAAATACAAATCAGGTCTTTTAAATGCAGCCGTATCTTTTGTTCTTGTTTGATTATAAATTGCTAATGCCTGCTCATAGTCAATATGCAGCAGCTCCTTTAACTTATCAATATTCTCTTTTTGTTTCCGTTCTTCTTCCTTTTGCTTCTTTATCAATTCCGTATTTAAATATGTATCTGTAATTAAAGTTCCTGTTCCTCGTTCTTTTGCCAAGCCAAGAGGGATTATATCTGCTCCTGCTCCGGAAGATGTTCCTTTAGATGATTCTCCACTGTCATCCAGCAAGTTCTCATCCTGAAGATGCTTAATTACTTCACTCTCCTGTAGCTCTATCTTGTATTTTTCCCAAAGTTCCGATAACTGCAAGTTGTGATGTGAAACTACGTCTGCAATGTTATCATCCGCTTTCTCAGCTTCCTTATCAGGAATAACCCTTAAAACTCTACCAATAAACTGCTCATATGGAAGCTCACTTCTAAATGGTCTGAATATCGCAGCCACGCTAAGATAAGGGTGATCATATCCTTCTCCCAACATCGCAACATGAATAATAACATCTACACGATGATTTTCTATATCTTGTTTTATTTCACTCCGTTCTTCTGGTGTTTGTCTGCTGTGGATAACTTCTGCGCTGTATCCTTTTTCTACATACAACCGCTTAATTTGCTCTGCATGGTCAATACTACATGCAACTGCGATAATTTTATGAGGTACTTTTGATCCATCTCTTCGTTTATTTTCCAACAACTTCAGGCTTTCTTTAACTACACTTTCAGAGCATTCTTTGGAATATGCTACTGACCGTCTTATCCAGTCTTCATCACGCAGACCAAGTGCCAATAGTTCTTCAACTGTATACTGCTTTGTTTCATCTTTATCAATTGTCAGAAATAGTTGTTCCGGTATATACTCAATATTTCTAAGTGATTTTACATACCCTTTTGCCATAGCCTGACTCAGTTTATACTTATAAACTAATTCACCAGCCAATTCTACACCATCTGTACGTATCGGTGTTCCAGTTAGCTTAACGACCTTAGCCTTATTAAAATGATTTATGGTTTCAACCCACGTATTAGCTGTCGAATGATGAGCCTCGTCAATAATTATCATATCAAAATAATCCTTGGGTAAATAGTTTAACGGGGAGCTGTTTAATCTTGCCTGCAATTTATGGATATTCAAAACCACTATATTAGCTGCATCTAATATCTCCCTTTTTATACCACGTTCAAATTCCACCAAAGTCGGTGTTTCATGCACTTTATTAAATATTTTTCTTTTGTACCAAAAGCTTTCTGGGTTCTCCGGGTCTAAAGAATCCACAACAGTGTCCTTAATAGTTAACTGTGGTGTAATAATCAATGCTCTCCCTTCGCAAATATGAAACGGCAGTAATCCCATCAACCCCGTTTTTCCAACTCCTGTCGGAAGTACCACTATTGCATGTGTACGTTTTTTATTGCGCACAATAAAATGTTCATATACTTTGTAATATCCTTGTATTTTGTCCTTAGTAAGGCTACTTACTGCGAGATTTCTATATTCGCGATTATATTAAAAGAGGATTTCTCGATATAGGTTTAATGTCAGAACCGATTGATATGCGTAAATACAATTTTGTCAATATGCCAGTCAAGGAACAGTGGGGTGTATTTGTTCCTAGTGATTCCGGATTGTCCAAAAAGGAACGTATAACGCCAAAAGATTTAGCTGGAATGTCCATTGTGACTGCAACAGGCGACTTCAACCAAAGCCGGATCGGAAAATGGCTTGGTGATTATAAAGATCAGGTTGAAATTGCTGCCACCGCTAATCTTCCTTATAACGAAGCAGTGTTAGCAAAAGAAAATATAGGCGTAATGCTTAGTATCAACTTAAACTGTATCTATGAAAACCTGCGGTTTATTCCACTGCAGCCCCTTTTGGAGGTTTCAACGGTCTTAGGTTGGAAAAAGGAGCAGATATTTTCTGCCACAACTTCTGCCTTTATAGATTTTTCAATGCAATACTTAAAAGGCATAACTCATGATTAAATATAAGTATTAGACATTTTAAACAGCCAAATTTACAATAAAGGTGTTCCAGAACGGAGCATCTTTATTTTTATACAATAGGGAAGGAAGTTTGAAATGACAATCAATGAAGCAAGTGAACGATACAAAATTCCCATTAAAATTTTACAGGAATATGAAAGCTGGGGACTATGTGGTGAAGTAAAAAAAATAATGAGTTCGTGGCATTATGATGAAAGCGATATTGAACGATTAAGTACCATTATGACGCTTCACGATATCGGTTTCACTAATGATGAAGTAAAAGAATATATGCAGCTGCTTTTGAAAGGAGAATCAACGGAAAAGGAACGGCTGAACATGCTGAGTGAAAAAAGAAATGGCACATTAGATGAAATTCATTTTAAGGAAAAACAATTAGACCGTCTGGATTATCTTCGATTTGAGATACAAAAAGGAAACAAATCACCATCAACATATTTTTAAAAGAATTATAGATAAAAACAACAATCTTTAATGTAAACCTGAAAGGAGTTTTCACAATGAAAAAAGTATTTTCAATTATTATGGTTCTTACTCTGCTGCTCTCTTTTACGGCTTGCAGCAACAATGCCAATAATGAGGGGGCTTCCTCTGCTCCACAGCAATCAAGTAATCAAAGTTCTGCATCTGCTAAGGAAGCAGACAGCCAAAACGATTCTTCCGCACTTACCGAAGAATCAGGCAGTCCAGATAATTCTTCCACATTCACCGAAACAGACGCTAAATCATTAGTGGTTTATTTTTCCTGGTCGGGAAACACCGAAAATGTTGCCAAGTCTATTCAAGCGCAGACAAACGCTGATATTTTTGAAATCGTACCGGCCACACCGTACAGCGACGACTATGATACTGTTGTGGATTTGGCACAGGAAGAACAGAAGAATAACGCCCGCCCTGGAATTTCGGGCAGCATTGAAAACATTGAGCAGTACGACGTTATCTATGTAGGATTTCCAAACTGGTGGGGCGATATGCCGATGATTCTCTATACATTTTTCGATACTTACGATTTGTCCGGCAAAACAGTTGCTCTGTTCTGCACTAGCGGCGGCAGCGGTCTTTCGGGAACGGTAAATGAAGTAAAATCCCTTGAACCAAATGCAGCCGTGACAGAGGGGCTTCACATCGGCAGCGGTTCATCCTCAAATCCCGACAGTGCAGTAAGCAAATGGCTGGAGGATATAGGACTTGCCAAATAGGAGACTATTTTTATGAAAAAAATTATATCACTGCTTTTATCGCTATCCCTTATTTTCTCTTTGACAGCCTGCAGTCAGACAGAGAGGCCCGGCACAAGTTCAGAACAGCTATCTGCAGACAATTCTCTGGAGACAAGTGATCTGCAGGTTCCAGAAAACTTTGTTTTGATTAAGGGCGGCTCTTTTGAGATGGGCAGCCCCGAATCTGAAGCGTGGCGCAGTGCTGATGAAACACAGCACAAGGTTACTGTCAGCGATTTTTATATGAGCAAATACGAGCTGACACAAAAAGAATATGAAGAAATCACAGGCAGCAATCCCAGTAACTTTTCAGGAGAAGATCTACCCGTTGAAAATGTCTCCTGGCTTGACGCAGCAGCCTACTGCAATGCCCGAAGTGAAAAAGACGGCTTAACCCCGGTCTACACAATCGACGGTAAGAATGTTTCCTGGGACAAAAGTGCAAACGGTTACCGCCTGCCCACCGAGGCGGAATGGGAATATGCCTGCCGTGCCGGTACCACTACACCGTTTTATATGGAAAACTCTCCCAGCTCCGAAGATGCAAACTATTACGGCCATTACCCCTACGAAATAGAGGATAACTATTTTTCACAGGGAAATTTGGAAGTAAAACCCGGTGATTACAGACAAACCACTGTCCCTGTAGACAGTTTTTCCGAAAACCCTTACGGGCTTTACAATATGCACGGTAATGTAAGTGAATGGGTCTGGGATTATTATGGGGATTACTCCGATGAGGCACAAACAAATCCCACCGGTCCTGCCACCGGCACACTTCGGGTTTACCGCGGCGGCGGCTGGAATGATTTCGCTAAAAATATGCGTTCTGCATACCGTGCGACACTGGAACAAAATAAAGGCAGTTTCAATCTCGGTATTCGCTTAGTGTTAAATGCGGCTCCCAGTTCCGGCAGTGTTTCAGGAACAGAAGCACAAAATACAACTGCTGACGGAAACGGCAAAATCTTGATTGCCTATTTCTCATGGGGAGGCAATACAGAGGGCATCGCTAAAGAAATCCAGAGTCAGACGGGCGCTGATCTCTTTGAAATTACAATGGTAAATCCATATTCCAGCGACTACAACACCGTTTTGGACGAAGCACAGCGTGATCAGAACGCACAGGCCCGCCCTGAGCTTGCAAATCACATAGACAATATGGATGAATATGACATTATTATGATCGGTTATCCCAACTGGTGGGCTTCCATTCCTATGCCTGTTGCTTCTTTCCTGGAAGAATATGATTTTTCGGGTAAAACGATACTGCCGTTCTGCTCCCACGGCGGCGGTCGTTTCGGACAGAGTTTAACGGCTATCGCCAAGCTTGCGCCAAACGCTGCCATGGGGGAAGCGCTTTCTATCCACTATTCAGGCGGCTCAGAACTTTCGGGAGATGTGTCTGACTGGCTGAATAGCAATAACATTCAAACAAATTGATTACGGAGGTTAAAAAATGGATTTGTATATTACTGATCCCGATTTTACAGAACGCTTTGAGTATTTTGCTTTCACCGAAGTTCCAGGCGAAAAAAATCAGCAATTAGATGAAAAGACACGCTGCATGGCTATTCTGGCGGCGCTGATGGGCTGCGGCAGTGTGGATGCATATAAAGAAATGCTCCCAAAATTCCTGGAAAACGGTATCACTCCGATGATTGCAAAAGAGATTGTTTATCAGGCAGTTGGCTACTTAGGTTACGGCAGAATGTTACCGTTTTTGAATATCACAAATGAAGTGTTAGAAAAAAAAGGCGTAAAGCTCCCCCTTGACAGTCAGGCAGTGACTACCCTTGATAACCGGCTGGAAAAAGGAATTGAAGCGCAGGTAGAAATCTTCGGTGAACAAATGAAAGAAGCCTTTAAGACAAGTCATATCAACCGTTGGCTGGCGGCAAATTGTTTTGGTGACTACTACACCCGAAACGGTTTAACCCTTGGGGAGCGTGAGCTGATTACTTTTTGCTTTCTTATGGCACAGGGCGATTGTGAACCACAGCTTATCGCCCACTCTAAAGGGAATATGAATATGGGAAATGACAGAGATTTTCTGATAAAAGTCGTTTCACAGTGTTTGCCGTATATCGGTTATCCCCGCAGTCTGAATGCAATTTCCTGCATCAATAAGGCGGTGGAAAAATGAAACCAAAAAATGCAATCAAACTATCCGTCGATATTCTAATGACCCTTGCACTGCTTTTCTTAATGGGTTATCAATTTTGGGGAGAAGCTGCCCACGAATGGCTGGGTGCGGGGATGTTCCTGCTTTTTATTGCCCACCATATTCTCAACGGTAACTGGCACAAGACTTTATTTAAAGGAAAGTATAATGCAATGCGTATTATTACACTCTGCATTGATATACTGATTCTGCTTGCGATGATTGCTCAAATGTACAGCGGCATTGTGATGTCGCGCTATGTATTTGATTTTCTGCCTCCCATTGGCGGTTTATCCTCAGCCCGGCGGCTTCACATTCTCGGCGCCTATTGGGGATACATCCTTATGAGCCTTCATTTAGGTTTTCACTGGAATATGATTTTGGGAATGCTCCGGAAAGCAGCGGGAATAAAAAATAAGTCAAAAATACGAAGTACTGCTGCTTTTATTGCGGGATTGGTGATCGCCGGATATGGAGTGTGGACTTTTATCAGCAGAGATTTTCCAACCTATCTGCTGCTTAAGTCAGAATTTGTATTTTTAGATTACAGCGAACCGAAAATCTTATTTTATGTAGATTATCTTGCACTTATGGGACTTTGCATCTTTATTGCTTATTACAGTACCAAGGTGATGCGAAAATTAAAAGAAAAACCGGAGGGTCCGCAATGAAAAAAGGTATTTTAATTATTCTAAGTGTACTGCTCTGTTTCAATCTTGCCGCTTGTGCAGATCAGCAGGCAGCACTATCTGTTTCCAGGCATAGTTCTCAGCAGGAGCAGTCAGAGATACAAAACAATGCTGAAGCTTCAGAAAATAAATCTGCAGATTCACAAGCGTCGACATCGTCTCCAGGTAATGTAAAAACACCACAATCAGGAGAAAAGAAATTAAAACTGGCAATAAACGGACAAGAGTTTGATGTGACCTTATATGATACTCCTGCCGCCAATACACTTTATAATATGCTGCCCCTTGAACTCACTTTTGAAGATTTCAACGGCATAGAAAAAATTGCTTATATGGATAATGCACTTCCCACCAAGGGAGAGCCGGAGGAATTTGACCCCGATGTTGGAGATTTGTGTCTGTATGCACCCTGGGGCAATTTATCAATCTTCTATCAGGATTTCCGAAATTCCAACGGACTTATCTCCCTTGGGCATATTGATTCGGGTATGGAAATTATCGGAAATATGAATGAGGATTTTACTGCCACTCTTTCAAAATAGGTAAGCAGATAAGGCGGGGGTAACCAAGCTTTTTTAAGTAGAGAATTGACATTAAGACAAAGAACTTGCCCAATTATTATGGAGCAAGTTCTTTTCAGCTTAATGGTGCTGCGGTCTGTTTTCTGCTGTCCAACTTCTCGGATTTGTGTCATCCGGGGCTGCCCCTGCCAATATATCCTCATAGTGTTTTACCTTTTCGTCCATATATTTTGCAGTTTTTCTTGCTTCTTCCACACGCTTATACGCCTGTTTTCTTGAACGCAGAATAATCTGATACCTTGCTATAAGGTTTTCCTTTTCTTCCGGCAAACGGCAGAGGTTACAGTACTCCTTAATATCCTCAATGGAGGCTCCACAGCCTTTTAGGCAGGTGATTCCCTGCATCCAGTTTATTGATTCTTCATCGAAAATGCGGCGGTTGCCCCCGTCACGCTGACACGGCAGTAAATTGATATCCGTATAATAGCGTATGGTGTGTTCTGTTGTATGGAACATCTTGGCAAATTGCTTGATTGTATAGTACATAATAATCCTCCAAAAAAATTTTTGAAAAAGGTATTGACTTCGTGTAACCCGAATATCTTAAACTTATAATAACACGAAGCTGCAAACAGTCAAGGAGGAATTAAAAATGTTAAAAGTCAAGTTAAATAACGGCATAGAAATGCCCATTCTCGGATTTGGTACTTTTTTGACCGGCGGAACAGATTGTGAGCAGTCTGTCTGCACAGCCATTCAAAACGGTTACCGTCTGATTGATACCGCCGAAGCGTATGGGAACGAGGAACAGGTAGGAAACGGCATTAGGAAAAGCGGTGTTGACCGTAAAGAGTTGTTTATTGTTACAAAGGTAAATTTCAAATCTTACGAAGCAACAAGAGAAACCGTGCTCCAATCCCTGGAAAAGCTGGGAACAGACTATCTTGACCTTGTACTGCTCCACTGGCCTTTCGGCAATTATTATAAAGCATGGCGTGAGCTGGAAGCGCTTTATGCCGAGAGGAAAATCAAGGCAATCGGCGTATCTAACTTTGAGCCGGACAGATTGATTGACCTTATTCATTTCAACAAAGTTGTTCCCGCAGTTAATCAGATCGAAACAAATCTTCATTGTCAGCGCAAGACGGAACACGGCTGGATGAAAAAATATAATGTGCAGCATATGGCCTATGCTCCGTTGGGACAGGGCAATAGAAATGAAATGTTCTCACAGGCAGAGGTTATGGCACTGGCTGAAAAATACAAAAAAGCACCCGCACAGATTATGCTTCGTTTTTTAACCCAGCAAGATGTCGTTGTGATTCCCAAAAGCATTCACGAGGAGCGTATCAAAGAAAACTTTGATATTTTTGATTTTAATTTGACAGACGAAGAACTGGAAACTCTAACAGCAATAGATACAAATACGGCTAAAATTGGCAATGCAGAACAACCCGAAATGGTTGAGTTCGCAATGACTTGGTAACAAAAAGAAAAAATACACAGTTCGATTAATGGAGGAACGACTTATGAAAAAAAGATTTTTGCAAAACCTTGAAGTTTCAGAAATAGGAATGGGCTGTATGGGATTTTCTCACGGATATGGGGAAGTTCCCGAAGAAACCTATGCTGTAAATGCAATTCGCAAGGCTTATGATTTTGGCTGTACTTTTTTTGATACTGCTGAGAGTTATGGAAATGAAATGTTTTATCCCGGTCATAATGAACAACTACTGGGCAAAGCGGTAGAGCCATTTCGCAAAGAAGTGATAATTGCCACAAAATTACATATTAACCTTGAAGAATGTATGGGAATATCTCTCTACGATGTTCTCTGCAAACATATAGAGCAATCGTTAAAAAATCTCCGAACAGACTACATAGACCTTTATTATCTTCATCGTGTAAATGAAAATATACCGGTTGAAGATGTCGCCGAAAGCATGGGACGCTTAATAAAAAGCGGTGTAATCCGCGCCTGGGGTCTGTCACAGGTATCTGTTGATACCTTGGCAAAAGCTCACGCAGTCACTTCAGTATCTGCTGTACAAAATCTTTATTCTATGCTGGAAAGGGATTGCGATAAAGATATATTTCCATACTGTTTAGAAAACAATATCGGAGTTGTTCCATTCTCACCAATAGCAAGCGGTTTTCTTTCCGGCAAAGTCACTGTTGAAACGAGATTTGAAGGTGATGATGTCCGTAAATGGGTGCCACAGCTTTCAAAAGATAATATAGCTGCAAACCAGCCAATCTTAGATTTACTTCGCAGCTATGCAAGTCAAAAGTCTGCCACCCCTGCACAAATTTCTCTTGCATGGATGTTGCACAAATACCCCAATGTTGTTCCTATACCTGGATCAAAAAATCAAGAAAGAATCGTTGAAAATCTTGGTGCATGCAATGTCGAATTGACAAATGAGGAGTTTTCCAAGCTTGAAACCGCTTTAGATTCCTTTGAGGTTCACGGGCATAGAGGACATATTGAAACAGAGCAGACTTCATTCGGGAACAATTGGAAATTGGTCGATTAAAAGCTAAGCTAAGTTGCTCACCTGTACCGTTTTTTCTATGATAATAAATTCATTCCAATACAAAAAAGTTGAAATTTTAATAAAGTTTTTATGTTTTTACAGCAAAAACCATTGAATACATTGCAGTTTTGGCTATATTCTTCGTAAGAAACTAGGAGGCGTTATAATGATTATAAGACCACAGTATATGGAATTGCTGAAAACCTATCGCGATGTACCGCTTGTAAAAATACTCACCGGAATCCGCCGCTGCGGAAAATCCACTATTTTAGAAATGCTGCGGGACGATCTGCTGAAAAGCGGCGTTTCTACCGACCACATTATTAATATGCGTTATACCTCGGAAAATTTTGACGACGGTATGACCGATAAAGATATGTATAAAGGTATCAGAGAACAGATGATGGGAAACGAACGGTATTACCTTCTCCTTGATGAAGTGCAGGAAATCGCCGGATGGGAAAAAGCGGTAAGCAGCTTGCTTGAGGATACGAATACCGATATTTATGTGACCGGCTCCAATTCAAAACTGATGTCCAGCGAAATTTCAACCTATCTGACGGGGCGATATATTTCTATTCCAGTCTATACCCTGTCTTTTGCCGAGTATTGGATTTCAAAAAGCAAAGCGGTCTTTCACCGAGAGAACTTTTGAATGAATATATCCGTATGGGTGCTTTCCCCATTGCTGCACTCGGCAATTTTGACCAGCGTTCTACTTATCAGATCGTAGAGGGAATTTATAACTCTGTCATAACAAGTGATATTACAAAACGGCACAACATAGCGAATTTCGATTTGTTTAACCGCGTCGTTCGCTATATTGTTGAAAATGTAGGCAAAACCTTTTCCGCGAATGCAATTGTGAAGTTTCTGAAAAGCGAGGGGCGTCCCTGTCTGTTGAAGCGGTTTACAACTATCTGAATTGGCTGGAAAAGGCTTTTGTAATTTATCGCTGCCGGCGATACGATTTACAGGGAAAATCTGTGTTAAAAACGCAGGAGAAATTTTATCTTGCCGATTCTTCTCTCAAATACTGCATAATGGGCTTTAACCCCAAGTCTATTGCAGCTATGCTCGAAAACATCGTTTACTTTGAACTGCGTCGAAAAGGCTATGATGTCTATATTGGCAAAAACGAAACAAAAGAGATTGATTTCGTAGCATTGCGTCGTGACGAACATATTTATGTTCAGGTATGCCGCAGACTGCCGGAGGAATCTGACTGGGAAGTTGCCAATCTCCTTGAAATCAAAAACCACTATCCAAAATATGTGGTAACACTGGACGAACTGGCTTCCGGAAATATCAATGGTGTTAAAATCGTGCATTTAGCTGATTTCTTACTCAATAGGGAATATTAAAAATTAGAAAGGATATGACAAGAATGGCAAGACAGAGAGGGATATTACAAAATTGTAAGAATTAAATCTACAAAACCATTAGCAAAAGAATTGTTGTAATTAAATCTTATATTTACATGGGCGCAGTGGAATTTATATTTTCATTTGAGGTGAAAAAATAATTCCAACAGTTCCCGTTGATTTTTTCAATCTTTCTGCATATAATAAAAGTAGGGAAATTCCTACTTTCCATATTTTTAGAAAGGTGGTGCAAAACTATGTTAGCAAAAGCGTTTGTGGACAATGCAAAAGTCATGGCGAAAGGACAGGTCACAATCCCGAAAGATGTTCGTGACATTCTCGGTGTGGCAAGCGGCGACAGGGTTACTTTCGTGGTGGAAGGAAACACTGTTCGTATCGTCAATTCGGCTGTCTACGCCATGCAAATGCTCCAACAGGAAATGGCCGGAGAGGCAGAACGCACCGGCCTGGATTCAGAAGATGATGTAATGGCTCTTGTCAAAGAATTACGGAACGAGGACGAAAAGGTATGAAAATTTTAATAGATACCAATGTCCTTATTTCTGCGGCATTAAGCGCTAACGGAACGCTATTTCAGGCTTACGTAAAAGCGGCGTCCTATCCCCATCATGGACTGATCTGTGAGCAGAACGTGGACGAAATGAAACGGATTTTCAACAAGAAATTTTCGCACCGTCTGGCGGCTCTGGATAAATTCCTTTCGGTGGCTCTGATGACATTGGAATTCGTCCCGATCTCAACAGACGAGAACGTGTCGGAAACGCAAATTCGGGATGTAAATGACCGCCCTATTTTGCGGGCGGCGATTGAGGCAAAGGCTGATGTCCTCCTTACCGGCGATAAAGATTTTTTAGAATCTGGCGTGAAAAATCCGGTGATCATGACACCGGCAGAATTTTTGAAATATTGACTTGTTGAATCGGGTAGGAGGTAAATAATTATTTTATTTACCGTCCCTCCCACACCACCGTACATACGGTTCTCGTATACGGCGGTTCTTTAGTTTTCATAGACTATCAGATAATGGTCAAGCATGGATGTATATCCCAGCTTGGCTATTATTTTCTTCGTGAGTACTGTGTTTAACATTTCCGCCATTCTCCAGTACGGAACGGGGTAAAATCATCGTCCCCATTCAGGCTGTCCACACCGTCATTGATGGCAATAAGGCGGACGCCTTTCTGCCGCAAAATCTCCATGACCTGACCGACTTTCAGATAATCGCGCCCTAACCGGGGCGGTCAAAACGGATGCCGAAATACCATCGTCTGTAAAATGTTTTGGGTTCGGCAGCCCATTCCGGCGGGCGTAGTCCTCTAACATCTGCTTTTGATTAGAAATACTGTTACTCTCGCCCTGTAAATCATCATCGCGGCTCAAACGCTCGTACAAAGGGGTTATTTTTTCATTCCTCATGATTTCAAAACTTTCTTTGTATTCCATGAGTCCGCTTCCACAGGCTTCGAGCCCTGCACAAGCTCCCAGGTTTTCCTGTCAATAATGGCTTCGTAAGTGTTCTCACTTAGATAATTCTTTATTAGCATGTTTATTTTAATTTTAAACAATGGTGCTGAATCCTATTTAAAAATTTAATTTCTTTTTCTTCTTCTGCGCTTAGTGATGTTATATCGATGAACATACCGCTTTCCTTTCCTAATTCATTAGAAAATAGAATTAAATCATTGCCAAATTCGTTTGAGTATTCTGCGTAGATGATTAATATGTCAATGTCATTGTTAATCGTGTTTAGCTCTAATGCTGAGCCGAATAAGAATACTTGCTTAAAAGAATCGAACGGCAGTATATGCTTTCTTACCCGTTCAATAACATCATTATTCAATCTACATGATTTCATTAATATATCCATAAAAAGCTCCCATAGTTAACAACCGAACATTCATGCGCTTTGCCTCCATATATGCTTGGCTAGATATGCTGCTCTCTCCGTTCCAGTTATGTAGATTAACTACAATACTGTTTTTCTCTGGAGCAAGATGTATCAATTCCGATTGACTCAAGCAATATTCGTAAACAAAAATCAGTTTTGTACCTTGTATAGTGATTTCTCTTAGATTGCTGTCAGATAAAAAATTAAACCTAACATTTCTTGAACGAATATACTTCAAAGCATAATTCAAGCTTTCCAGGCGAACCTTCGCTCCCATAAAACAGTCATAATCATAATACAGCTGTCTCATTCTAGGAGTATCATCCAAAAAGACTTGGACTGACTGCCCTCCCTCATTCATCTGGATGTATGGCTGATCAATACCAATACCTATGGTTTCATACTTGTCTTGTGCTTTTAGCCTTTTAATCAAGAGTTCCAACGATTTGGTAGAGGGAAGAATGAAATCTTCGACAGGAGCAATTCCAAACATTGAATTTATTTCTGTTGGAAAAAGAACTTCTCGTATTTTTTCTTCTTCTGTGCGAGTTACTTCAAATTCATCGACATGTAATAAAAAAGATTGAATATATGCCAAATTCGAGTAGGATTTCTCTGGATGTCGTTGAATTAAACTACTATTTGCTAAAAACAGCATCTTAAGTTTCCTGTTATTGACCAGTATTTTGTACTCAAATTTGTCCCACAGAGTCTTATTATCATTTAAATAATACCTTTCGTAAATAGTTTGATTTTCTTGAAGTATAGGGGCAACCTCTTTTCTTAAATCTTCAAATGTTTTATACTCTTTGCAAAAAAACCTATCAAGTTCTTTTTTTCTGCTCTCCTTCCATTCCAAAACTTCTTCTGATGTAAAAGCATGGTTTTTATCAAATTCTGTATGGCAATTTGGACAAAGTAAAACTAAATTTTCAAATGAATTGTTGGCTGTTTTACAATAGGGATCAATATGAGCCTTTTCAATTATGTCTCCATTTTTGCAAAACAACTCCCGCTGACAACCTGGATTCATACACCGCCCCATTGATTCTGCATATAGTTTTCTTTTAATAGCTTCGTCTATGTATCTGCTAACCATTATCCATTCTCCTTAAGTATTGCTTTAAAAAAATTTGATGAATATGACACCACAAAAGAAAAACTCTTAAATATCATAAGTATTCATTATAAATCCTTAAAACAAGGCGTTTTTTAACAATAGAATTTTATTTCATCTATTACAAATGCCTGTTTCCATCTCGCACAAATAAGGAAAAACTGAGCTGATATAAATTCCATCAATTCATTTAATTCTTTTTGGGGGATTCTACTTCCATTGTTCGCTAAAATGCAACCACCTGACTTTGTAAGCCAAATTTTTGTTGCATTTGAAGACGGTTTCCCTTTGGATACATGGACATGAATTGGTTCTCCATTTTCATTTGACCAGAAATATACCGTATATCCACTTACCGTAAACAGTTTAGGCAATCTGAATCCCTCCATTCTCCGCATATTTGTATAACAAATGTGCATTACTGTGTAAGAGTTCTTCAAACATCGCTATTTCCTCATCAGAATATCCATCCCGCTGTGTCCACGTGTAATCAGGTAATTCACACCTTGCGGAATCAAATCCATTTTCTACAGGACGTTCAAAGTTTACTATCACTTTTCTTTTTCCATTTTCTTCAATAAGATGAGAATGGACTATCTCTGTTTCATCTGCCAGTGTCATATACGGATACATCATAGAACTTCACCTCACTTCTTATTTTTATCCTCATTATATCACCGCTTCATATAGTTGTCATGTAGTTACAGTCTCAGCAAGCACAATTTTTTACTCCTGTAATAAAAATAGACCTTATTGGAAAATGTTTGAAGCAAAGATGCTTAACACAAACTTGCTTAACACAATCCTATAAGGTCTATTCTTGATTTGGTTTTTAATTATTGTAGTTTTGTTGGTTTTGTAGTTTTTATCTCTTAGTTAGACAATAATTGGGTTTACAAAAAACTGAATAATCGGCTTTACTAAGAGATAGCTATTTTAGTTCCTGCTATCCTTGATCGCTGCCTGTGCTGCTGCAAGTCTTGCAATTGGTACACGGAACGGTGAGCAGGATACATAATCCAGGCCGATCTTATGGCAGAATTCTACAGAAGAAGGATCTCCGCCATGCTCGCCACAGATACCAACGTGCAGTTCCGGACGTGTTGCTTTTCCAAGTTTGATGGACATTTCCATTAATTTGCCCACACCTGTCTGATCAAGTTTTGCAAACGGATCATTCTCAAAGATTTTGGCATCATAGTATGCATCCAGGAATTTTCCTGCATCATCACGGGAGAATCCGTATGTCATCTGGGTTAAATCGTTGGTACCAAAACAGAAGAACTCAGCTTCTTTTGCAATTTCGTCTGCAGTTAATGCCGCCCGGGGGATCTCAATCATAGTACCTACTTCATATTCCAGAGCACTGCCAGCAGCTTTAATTTCTGCATCTGCAGTTTTCACAACGATATCTTTTACATATTTCAGCTCTTTAACTTCTCCAATTAACGGAATCATAATTTCCGGTTTAATGGTCCATTCCGGATGTGCTTTGGATACATTAATAGCTGCACGGATAATGGCTTTTGTCTGCATTTTTGCAATTTCAGGATATGTGACTGTCAGACGGCATCCACGATGTCCCATCATTGGGTTAAATTCTTTTAATCCTTCGATGATGGTTTTGATTGCCTCTACAGTTTTACCCTGAGCGTCAGCCAGTTTTTTAATATCTTCTTCTTCTGTAGGAACAAATTCATGAAGAGGGGGATCAAGGAAACGGATAGTAACAGGATTTCCTTCCAGTGCCTCATACAGTTTTTCAAAATCACCCTGCTGTACAGGAAGAATTTTCTCAAGGGCTGCTTCTCTTTCTTCTACAGTATCTGAGCAGATCATTTCACGGAATGCGTCAATTCTGTCGCCTTCAAAGAACATATGCTCAGTACGGCACAGACCAATACCTTCAGCGCCAAGCTCACGGGCTTTTTTTGCATCTGCAGGTGTATCTGCATTGGTACGTACTTTCAGTGTTCTGAATTTATCAGCCCAGGCCATAATTCTTCCGAATTCTCCGGCAATTGCCGCATCTACTGTAGGAATCTGACCATCGTAAATATTTCCTGTGGAACCGTCCAGGGAAATCCAATCGCCTTCATGATATTCTTTTCCAGCCAGTGTAAATTTCTTATTTGCTTCGTCCATTGCAATTTCAGAGCATCCGGATACACAGCAGGTTCCCATACCCCGGGCTACTACAGCTGCATGAGATGTCATACCTCCGCGGACTGTTAAGATACCCTGAGAAGCTTTCATACCTTCAATATCTTCCGGAGAAGTCTCCAGGCGAACCAGCACTACTTTCTCTCCCTTGGCATTCCATGCCTTTGCATCTTCTGCTGTAAATACGATCTTACCGCAAGCGGCACCTGGCGAAGCTGCCAGCGCTTTTGCAGCTGCTTTCGCTTCTTTTAACGCTTTTGCGTCAAACTGAGGATGAAGCAGGGTATCCAGGTTACGGGGATCAATCATAGCAACTGCTTCCTGCTCAGAAATTTTGCCTTCATCAACTAGATCGCAGGCAATTTTTAAAGCTGCCTGAGCAGTTCTCTTGCCGTTACGTGTCTGAAGCATATACAGATGCTTGTCTTCAATTGTAAATTCCATATCCTGCATATCTCTGTAATGATCTTCCAGTTTCTTTGTAATGCCTACAAACTGCTCATATACTTCCGGCATAACTTCTCTTAACTGATCAATCTTCTGAGGAGTACGAACGCCGGCAACAACGTCTTCACCCTGGGCATTCATTAAAAATTCACCCATCAGTTTATTTTCACCGGTAGCCGGATCACGGGTAAATGCAACACCTGTACCGGAAGTCTCACCCATGTTTCCGAATGCCATCATCTGTACATTAACAGCAGTACCCCAGGAATAAGGAATATCATTGTCACGACGGTATACATTAGCACGTGGATTATCCCAGGAACGGAATACTGCTTTGATAGCCTCCATCAGCTGTTCCTTAGGATCTGTCGGGAAATCTGCCCCGATTTTTTCTTTATATTCAGCCTTAAACTGGCCTGCAAGGTCTTTTAAATCTTCAGCTGTCAGGTCAACATCCTGTGTCACACCTTTTTCAGCTTTCATTTTATCAATTAATTCTTCAAAGTATTTTTTACCAACTTCCATTACTACATCGGAGAACATCTGAATAAATCTTCTGTAGCAGTCCCATGCCCAGCGGGGATTACCTGATTTTGCTGATAAAACATCAACAACTTCTTCATTTAAGCCAAGATTCAGAATGGTGTCCATCATACCCGGCATAGAAGCTCTTGCTCCGGAACGAACAGATACCAGCAGAGGATTCTCTTTGTCACCAAATTTTTTACCGGTGATCTCTTCCATCTTTTCAATGTGTTCCATAATCTGAGACTGAATCTCATCATTAATCTGACGTCCGTCCTCATAATACTGAGTACAAGCCTCTGTTGTAATTGTGAAACCCTGTGGTACCGGCAGACCAAGATTTGTCATTTCTGCAAGGTTCGCACCTTTTCCGCCAAGAAGATTTCTCATTGTAGCGTTACCTTCGCTAAATAAGTACACCCATTTTGCCATGTCAAATTCCTCCTAAAAATAAATTTATGATGTGCAAATTGATATAAAATGATACCTTTTTACATAGGGTAAATTTTGTCAAAACAGCAAAATTTACCCTGAACTCCGTCTATATTTTATCACAATTTATAACGATTTCAACCTTTTTTGTGAAATTTTAGACAAAATAATTACCATTTTTTCACTACCCCACAAAACAGTCACTTCAGGACCAAAAAGAAACTGCTGTGTTTTTTATATTTTTAGTATATCCGGGAGCTTTTTCTCCATACTGTCAGGGAAACCAACAGGCTCCGGCAGCCAAAAAAGTCAGAAGACAGTGCATGAGACACCACGCACTGCCCTCCTCTTTGACAGCTGTTTTTGCTGTCCGGACTTAAGTTTTTACTAAATATTTTTATTTATCATGGATTTTTTATAACGCACTTTTTCTTCTCCAGGCAATAATTCCTGCTCCGCAGCAGCCTGCTGCCAGTACCCCACAGATGGGAAGTGCCAGATTTGTTGTATCTCCTGTTTTTGTAATACCTGCCTGGCTGTTATTTCCGGATGTACCGTTTCCATTACCATCAGAACCACCATTTCCATTGGGCTGCGCCGGGTCAGACGGATCTGATGGGTCTAACGGGCCGGATGGATCTGACGGATCCGATGGGCCGGACGGGTCTGACGGGTCCAATGGCTCTGACGGGTCCGATGGGTCTGACGGATCTGTCTGTCCTTCTGCTTTGATCCAGTCAATAAAGGTTCCCGTAGAGGTTCCTTCTCCATTTCCGTGAGACATATCCCATACAAGAGAGTAATCCGTTTCAAGACCTGCAGCCTGTGCTGCCAGGCACAGATTGTAGGCAATGGTAAATGATGTGTGTTCATCTGCGGTACCGTTTCTTGTACGCCATCTCTTTGCAGGCTCTTCTGCTTTTAATTTACTCTGTCCCAGCAGAATTTCTGTGGCATTCATTAAATCTGTCTGGTTATCAATGTATGCTGCATCTTCCCCTGTTAATGCTTCCTCAATATATGCATCCACATTTGCTTTCTGCTCATCGAATCCTTCACAGCTTGACAGCCGTTTATAATTGTCTTTTAATACCTGCGCTACCGATTTTGAATAATGAACAGCTTCCTGATCATCTGTTCCGAAGGCATTATTCTCCGCACTCTTATCTAGTGTATCAAATCCCGGAACATTTTTATTTCTTCTGTCCACCATACCGGTTCCAAGGAGGAATCCGGACATATCAGTAACAGAATAACTGCCATCTTCATTCTTCTTTAACCAGTCGCTGTAATCTTTATATTTTTCTTCCGGATTGATTCCGCCTTCTTTTACTAATGCATTGAGAGCGTCAGACATATTCTGAAGTACCGCATCATAGTACGTACCTTTTCTTGGTCCGTCAAGAGTCAGGACTGTTCCGTTTTCATCTTTCAGTTCCAGGCTGTTAATATAATCAACAAAAGCATATGCTTCCAGATTCTGCAGTTCTCTCTGGAACGGTGTTAAAACTGCCTTGTCCTGTGCTCCCATTTCTTTATAATGATCTCCCCCTATATTTACGGAATCAAACCACATCCACGCATAAGCAAGGTCTGCATTTTCAAGATCTGCAATAGGGCAGTAGCACTGTGCACCATAAACATCATCTTCGTACTTGCTGCTGTAGGTGCCGTCAGCATTTTTTGTCACACCTAAAGTTCCGTTTTCATACATGTACGAATAATATTCTTCCATATTTCCGGATGCTCCAAGGATGGAACTCATCTGGCCGCCGCCGGAGGTTCCTACCGAATAAATACGCTCTGTATTTCCGGGAAGGATATCCGTATTGGCTCTCAGCTCAATGACACCCGCTTTTAAATCTGCAACCGGTGTGGGAGCTTTTCCTGTATTCTCTCCGTTTTCGCCTTTTGCACCCCGGCTTCTGGCACCGGCGGATACATAAATCATACCTTCTTTGATATAGCTGGTGTCACATGCTTTCGGGGAACTTGACATCCAGCCGGAACAATTGTTTTCATAAACAATTGGCGCCGTTTTTGCTGTATAGTTTCCAATCTTTGCATTTTCATTGATGCCTGTGACTGTTCCGTTTTCAATCTTTAAATATTTTGCTGGAATGTAAATCAGCATTGTCTGATTTTCTACATTAGTAACCTTGGCACTTGTGTAAACACCCTGGTAGATTTTGCTCTTTGTGCCGTCAAATCTGTTTGTTTCTTCTTTATAAATGGCATTGCCGTCTTCATCTGTGGCAGCCAGGAAATAGTAAGAACCGTCTTCGCTGGAAACCCATGTATAAACGCCCGCTTCCACGCCTTTAGAATAATCCAGATAAGTTTCTGCCGTAATTTCATCCTTGTCCGGTTCTTCCGGCATCTGAGCATCTCCCGGAGCAATTTCTTTTACCCAGTCCACAAAGGTTCCTGTAGAAGTGCCTTCTTTTTCACCGCCGTGAGGCATATCCCATACAAGGCTGTAGTCACAGTCCGCGCCGGCTGCTTCTGCCGCAAGACTCATATTGTATCCTACGGTAAATGAGGTATGCTCATCTGCCGTACCGCTGCGGATTCTCCAGTTTTTAGATACATCTGTCTGTTCTTTTCCTGCAGACTTATTCAGCATAATTTCTGTGGCATTCATCAGATATGTCTGGTTTTCAATAAATGCTGCGCTGTCCGCATCTGTAATCGTGTCAGAAATATATGCATTTACCTGTTCTTCATTATAACCATCCAGCTTACTAAGCTCTTCTTTATTATCCTGCAGCACTTTCGCTACAGAAGCTGAAAAGTGTACGGTATCCTGATCTTTTGTTCCAAATGCATTATTTTCTGCCTTTTCATCCATGGTATCAAATCCCGGAACATTCTTATTTCTGGTATTAATATAGCCGGAACCTTTCATAAAGCCCAGAATGCTGGTGACTGTATAGGTTCCGTTTTCTTTTTTCAGCCATTCCTCATGATCCTTATATTCCTCTTCCGGATTCAATTCCCCGGCCGCAGCCTTGGCGTTTAACGCATCCGACAAATTTTTAAGAATCGCATCATGATAGGAACCCTTATCAATACCGTCAAGTGTCAGCACATTTCCACTGGCATCTTTTAATCCAAGACTGTTAATATAGTCTACATATGCCTCCGCTTCCAGCTCCTGCAGTTTTAACTGAAAATCTGTCAGCTTCGTCTTTCCCTGTGAAGGCTGTCCCGGAATAAACGGTGTATAATATTCCCCGCCTGATCCGGCTGCTCTTTCCCACATCCATGCGTATGCTATATCCGCATTTTCCAGATCAGAAATAGGATAAAATGCCATACAGCCAAACACATCGTCATCTATGGTGCTGGTATAAGTATCTCCTGTTTTCGCTACTCCGGCTGCGCCGATTTCACTTAGATAAGAATAATACTCATCCATATTTCCGGTGGCCCCCACCAGAGAACTCATCTGTCCGCCGCCGGAACCTCCTACAGAAATAATTTTTTCTGCGTCTCCCGGAATTGCTTCATCATTTGCACGGAGATAACGAATGCCTGCTTTCAGATCAATAATTGGTGCCGGAGCTTTCCCGATATTTCCCTCAAGACCTCGGCTTCTTGCTCCACAGGAGACAAAAATGAAACCGTTTTTCATATAATCTTCAAGTCCCTCTACATTTTCAGGATCACTAGACATCCAGCCGGAACAGCTGTTTCTGAAAATTGTCGGCGCTGTATCAACCGTATACCCCTCTATCACAGCATCTTTTTTCAGAGAACCATCTTCATTTACATACCCTGCCGGAACATAAATGTTCATATACTGATATTTTTCACTAGTTACATTTTCACAGTATTTTACTTTGCTGACTTTATAATATGTAAGCCCGGTATCTTTGTCTGTTTGTTTTTCATATTCATAAGTACCGTTTTTTAACAAATCCGCAAAGTTCAGTTCCTCTGAAAGCTCTGCATCCGCACCCTCTTTTCTGTCCCCGGCAGCAAATGCAATTGCAGGCACCATTGAAAGTATCATGGCACTTGTCAGAAAGAATGCCACCACTTTTTTAACTTTCATACTTTCCATTCTCCTTTCATGTCCGAAAATTCCCCTAAAGAAAAATTTTCATTTCCTCCATTACAAAGAATTGTACCTGTATATGGCCCCCTCTCCACTTATATTTTGTACAACCCATATGTATGGCAATAATTTATCAGAAAAATAAGGCACTAAAACGGATGAAATGTGGAGGAAATGTGTATTTTTAACATTTTTATTAATTTTCATTTATCTATTCGTCATAATTTGTCGTTTTTCCACAACAAATAACTGCCGATGCAAATTTCTATTTTATTTTTTTCTATATATTTTTTAGTAATATTACTCTGTATATTGTTCGTTTTTTCTTTTATGTTATAATATAACTAATAAATTAATTAACTGTGAGGTAGCGCAATGAATACAACTGTTTTAATCTGCGACGACAATATTGCCGTACATGAAAGCCTGACCACGTATCTGAATGACGCTCATATAGATGTTCTCTCAGCCTATACAGGCGAAGACGCACTGCAGCTGCTAAAACACCATGAAATCCACTTTATTATTCTAGATCTGATGCTTCCCGGCATCTTCGGACTGGATGTCTTAAAAACCCTTCGGAAATTCAGTGAAGTACCCGTTCTGATTTTAAGTGCAAAAACCTCTGAGTTTGACCGTATCCTTGGCCTGGAGCTGGGTGCGGATGACTATATCTCAAAGCCGTTTTCCCCAAGGGAAATCGCAACCCGGGTCCAGGTGATTCTAAAGCGGACCAAAAACAAACCTGAGAGCAAATCCATATCGTTTTCCAACCTGACCGTGGACCCTCACGCATATACTGCTTTTATTGACGGTTCTCCTTTAGACCTTACCCCAAAGGAACTGAAAGTACTGGCTCTTCTGGCAGCAGCCCCCGGCATTGTGTTTTCCAGAGACCAGATTCTAAATCAGGTCTGGGGATATGATTACTATGGAGATATCCGAAGTGTGGACACCCAGATTAAACATATCCGCCAGAAGCTTCCTCAGAATGCCTCTTTTGAAATCCGTTCCATTTACGGAGTCGGCTATAAAATGGAGGCGCTATGAAAAACAAAGTACGTTCCCGCCTGCGCTTTATCCGGAACTGGCTGATTATTTATATTCTTATTCTGATACTTGGAATTTCCCTGATTATGGGGATTACATACTCCAGCAATAAAAGTATGATAGACATTGCCCGTTCAGACAGAGATTATTATCTAGAACACGGCTCTTTCAGCCCTGATGTGAAAAAAAACAGTGCAAACAACTTTATCTTTCAGCCGGACGGAACCCGGAAAGATGCCATATCCACTCCCGGCCTTTCTGATTATTTTGACTGTGACCAATACGCCCGGCGGCTGCTACGCAGAATCCAGAAAAAGGAAATGATCTATACCATTGCATTTCATATTAATCCCAAAAGCTCTTATTTCACTGCAGTGGCTTTTCCCCTGGAGGATGGAAGCATATTTTTGTTTCTAAAGGAACTTTTCTATTTAAAAAATATACTTATTGTTCTATTTTCCTGCGTCACCCTGCTGATCATCCTCTCAGCCTGTTATACCGCCATGGTGATACGCAAAAATCATATAATGGAAAAACATCAGCGGGAATATGTGGGTAATATCAGCCACGAACTGAAATCACCCATTGCTTCTGTCCGGGCCTTAACAGAAACCATGTACGACGGCCTGGTTCCGGATCGAGAAAAGCAGAAAGCCTATTGCGGAATTATGCTGAGCGAACTAAATAAGCTGGAACAGACAGTTGTCTCTATGCTGGAGCTTTCCCGTATCCAGAGCCATCAGGCCGACTGCAGTAAGATAACCCTTTCCCCGGAAAAGGTCTTTCAGCCCGTAATCGAAAAATATCAGATATTATGTGATGACATGGGACTTGCCTTTCACTGCTGCCCTGCTGTCACAGAGCTTCCGTCTCTGTACACCAATCAGGAACTGGCTGCACGTATGCTGGACATTCTGCTGAGCAATGCAATTAAATTCACAGACGAAAACGGATGTGTTCAGGTTATTTTTTCAGAAAAACTCCAGCATTTAGTAGTTACTGTAAAAGACAATGGCAGCGGAATTGCTCCTGCAGACCAGCCTTATATTTTCAACCGTTTTTACAAAAGCGACAAAGCCCATAATGAAAAAGGCAGCGGTCTTGGACTGGCCATTGCCAAGGAAATCTCTGCGGCTCTGGAAGAAAAGCTCTGGCTGAATAAAAGCACCTCTTCCGGAACAGAATTTTCATTTACCATTCGAAAGTAATTGAAGTATCAAAAATACCGGCCCCGCAAACTAAAGGCAGTTTACAGGGCCGGTATTTTTAACTTATTCTGCTATTCACTTTTATCTGTCAGAGATACCCTAAAATGCAAACTTCTCTGCAAAGTATGCATCAAGCTCAGCCACAGGCACACGAACCTGTTCCATGGTATCACGGTCACGCACAGTTACTGCCTGATCTTCTTCTGAATCAAAATCATAGGTAACACAGAACGGAGTTCCGATCTCATCCTGTCTTCTGTAACGTTTGCCGATATTTCCTCTGTCATCATATTCACAGTTATATTTTTTTGAAAGCTCTGCAAATACTTTTTCAGCGCCTTCATTTAATTTTTTAGATAGTGGCAGCACACCGATTTTTACCGGAGCCAGTGCCGGATGAAATCTCAGTACAGTACGCTTATCTCCGCCTTCCAGATCCTCCTCATCATAAGCACTGCACAGGAAAGCGAGAACCACACGATCAGCTCCTAAAGAGGGCTCAATCACATACGGTATGTATTTCTCGTTTTTCGTATCATCAAAGTAAGAGAGATCTTCCCCAGACACATTCTGGTGCTGAGTCAGGTCATAGTCTGTTCTGTCTGCAATGCCCCAAAGCTCTCCCCAGCCAAATGGGAATAAAAATTCAATATCGCTGGTTGCTTTGCTGTAGAAGGAAAGTTCCTCTTTATCATGATCCCGGACACGCATCTCTTCTTCCTTCATTCCCAGAGATGTCAGCCAGTTAATGCAGAAAGTTCTCCAGTACTGGAACCATTCCAGATCTGTATCCGGCTGGCAGAAAAATTCAAGCTCCATCTGTTCAAACTCACGGGTACGGAAAGTAAAGTTGCCTGGTGTAATCTCATTACGGAAAGACTTTCCGATCTGACCGATACCAAAGGGAACTTTCTTTCTGGATGTACGCTGCACGTTTTTAAAGTTTACAAAAATTCCCTGAGCAGTTTCGGGACGGAGATAAACCGTGTTTTTAGCATCCTCAGTTACCCCCTGAAAGGTTTTAAACATCAGGTTAAACTGGCGGATATCCGTAAAATTATGTTTGCCGCAGGAAGGACAGGGAACATGATGCTCTTCGATAAAGCCTTTCATCTCTTCCTGTGACCAGCCGTCTACAGAACCTTTCAGTTCAATCTGGTTTTCCTCTGCAAAATCTTCAATAATTTTATCTGCACGGAAACGTTCATGGCACTCACGGCAGTCCATCAGCGGATCTGAAAATCCGCCCAGATGACCGGAAGCCACCCATGTCTGAGGATTCATTAAAATTGCACAATCAACCCCCACATTATAAGGGCTTTCCTGAATAAACTTCTGCCACCATGCTTTTTTCACATTATTTTTCAGTTCTACTCCGAGATTACCATAATCCCAGGTATTTGCCAGACCTCCGTAAATTTCAGAGCCTGGATAAACAAAGCCTCTGGATTTTGCCAGAGCAACAATTTTTTCCATTGTCTTTTCCATTGTAATATTCCTCTCGTTCTATTTATATATGACATAGACCACCGGGGCCACTGCCGTATCACTTTTCTGTTCTATTTCCACAGTATCTTTGGCCGTTACTTTTACTCCATCTGCTGATACATATTGAATGGTTCCCGGAACAATAATATTCATATTTTCCCTGAGAATCAAAACATTTAATTTGTCATCAGAGGTAACTTCCTTTGTATCAGCGCTGCCTTTAGCTTCTCCGTCTTCTACTTTTGTAAAGGAAGCATCAAAATCATACCCTTCCGCCTGGGCCTTTACAATAGTTCCGTTGAAAATATCCACACCGTTAAACTTTCCATAGCTGTCTGTATTTTTATATTTCAGCGTCAGGTAAGCTTTTTGATCTTCCACTTTATAACCGGATACTTTTACATCACCTTTTTCATTTTCAGCTGCGTAATCCTCCACAGACTGATCAATATAGGCTTTCAGTTCCTCTTCATCATAGTACTCTTTGGAAAAATCTTCCACAAGACCTTCCATAATCTTACCATTCTTCTGAACAGAAATTGTATTGCTGTCCACTTTTAGCGAACCACATCCGGCCAGCAGGAATGCTCCGGCTGCAGCCAGCGTCACAATTATAATCGGTTTTTTCATTGGAAACCTCCGTTAAACAAGTATGTAATATTATACGCTTTCTTATATTTGAATGCAAGCGCTGACTGCTATTTTGAATCTTTGGGAAGATCATTTAAAAATTCCAGCGACTTAAACTTCCTGTCAGCCGCAAACTCCATACTCTCCCCGATGATTTTTTCTATTGCATTTAGAATCTCTTCCTTTAGGGTAAACGTATAAAGCTTCTCCACCGGAGCAGTGATAATATACTGAAGCGCATACAAAGCCGCAGGAAAAATCCTGCGCATACTGTGCCCGCCGCAGGAAGCACAGATAGTTCCTCTTTTTCTGCTGTCATAATAAATCAGATCTTCTTTGCTTCCGCAGTTCATACAGGAAAACACATTTGGATATACTCCATGATAAACAAGTGTTTTCAGCTCATAAATGCTTCGGACAAGCCGCAGGCTTAAGGCGGGCGCATTGAGAGCCCGCATGGTCTGATACAGCAGTTTCAGCTGGTCCCTGCAGTCACTGTTTTCCATGGAAAAGTAATCCGCCAGCTCCAGAAAATAGCACCCATAGCAGGTTTTCATCAGATCCATACTGATTTCATAAAAATAATTGCTGATTGATGCCTTTACAATCGTATAGGCATTTCTTCCGGCATAGGCCTCAAATTCACCAAAACAAAAAGGATTTGCAGCTGCAATCATGGTACTTTTGGGACGTCTGGCCCCCCGGACGAAAGCCGTAATCTTTCCCCGCTCTTTTGTTAATATCACAATCCGTCTGTCATATTCCCCTACCGGCATGGAAGTCAGAACCATACCGGTCAGTGTACAACTCTGCCCCATCTATGTTTTCATCCTCATTTCTTACATCCTGCCGGTCTGTATCATACCGGTTCTGAATCTTTTCGCAATAACTTAAATAGTCAGATACTTTTCCGCTCTGTTCAAATTTCATCCAGTTTTTATCGTACATTCGTATTATCCCCCTGAAATAATTTATCTGTCATTTATAGGTTCTCCGAATGTGATTTGACTATACTAGATAAAAACTGGAAACCTTCTTTTCCCCTTTAAATATCTTCTTTTTTGTAACCGAAATTTTTCATCAGAATATCACTGTCACGCCAGTCCTTTTTTACTTTCACCCAAAGCTGCAGATTTACTTTTTCTTCTAGCATTTTTTCAATTTCAAATCTTGCATTGCTTCCGATTTTTTTCAGCATAGAGCCTGATTTTCCAATAATAATCCCCTTATGGGAATCCCGCTCGCAGATAATAGTAGCTTCAATGTCCATGATTTTCTGCCCTTTGCGCTGTTTCATCTTTTCAATGGAAACAGCAATGCCGTGAGGAATCTCCTCGTCTAGCGCATGCAGGGCCTTTTCACGGATCAGCTCAGCTGTAATCTGGCGTTCCGGCTGGTCTGTAATGGTATCTTCCTCATAAAACATGGGACCATAAGGCAGATACTTAAAAATCATATCTATGACCACATCACGGTTTTCCCCCCGGAGTGCAGAGGCGGGAATGATTTCGGCAAAATCATATATTTTCCGATAGGTATCAATAAATTCAAGGACTTCTTCCCTTTTAACGGTATCAATTTTATTGATTACAAGAATCACCGGAACCGTTACCTTCTGCAGCTGGGCGGCAATATGACGCTCGCCGGCCCCGATAAAATTTGTAGGCTCTACCAGCCATAAAACCACATCCACATCTTTCAGTGTACTTTCGGCCACATTTACCATATATTCACCCAGTTTATTTTTGGCTTTGTGAATACCGGGCGTATCCAGAAAAACAATTTGTCCTCTTTCCGGGTCAGTATATACAGTCTGTATCCGGTTTCTGGTAGTCTGTGGTTTTTTTGATGTAATGGCAATCTTTTGTCCGATTATATGATTCATCAATGTGGATTTACCAACATTAGGACGTCCGATCAGCGTTACAAATCCTGATTTGAAATCTGCTTTCATATATCTCCTTTTTAGAGCAGCGGCAGTATATTGTCAAAAACACTCTGCTCTTGTTTTATCTTATCTTCGTTTCCAATGACACATATATTCTCATTTTTAACAGCAGCTTCTACAGGAGCTGCCAGAGCGCGGATATCTTCTACAGAAGCTTCAATTACCTCTCTTCGTTCCTCTGCCATCATTTCCGGCGTCAGCCCCGAAAGATATGCCAGCAGGCTTCTTCTGCCCTTTGCTTTTGGATTCAGAGGCGTATCCAGGCTGCTGATAGTTCCGATAACATACTTTGTCATATCCCGTTCACTGGCATGAAAACTTTTCAAAAATTCTGCCGTCTTTTTGTAAACTTCCAGTGTATTTTTCAAATGCGGATCCCTGTAAGAGGTAAAATAAGCATCCCCGGTTCTTAAGAATGCGCTGGCCGCCCCGTATGCCCCGCCTTTCACACGAATATTCAGCCACAGATAGTCATAGCTTAGAATCGTTTTTAATACATGAAATGCACCGGTATACGAAAAACCTGCATCCCGGTAACTGCCTGCCAGTGAAACATACTGAACCTGAGAGGCATCCATAAATCCCTCATTTTTTCTGGTACAGCTCACAACCCACGGGCGGTCCTCAATTGGG
Organism: Brotonthovivens ammoniilytica; assembly: GCF_025566885.1. Taxonomy (NCBI): domain Bacteria; kingdom Bacillati; phylum Bacillota; class Clostridia; order Lachnospirales; family Lachnospiraceae; genus Brotonthovivens; species Brotonthovivens ammoniilytica. Next base: position 943,432 of record NZ_JAOQJQ010000001.1, read on the forward strand.
TCGGTATAGAATCGTTTTTCTATCCTGCGAACCTGCTTTTCTGCTTCAATTCTTCCGCTTTCATCACAGGTTACACTTATCAGCAGCTTCTCAGGCCGAAACAGCATACGCATTAATAACTGTAGTTTTTCTTTCAGATCCTGCACCTCGTCCTCAAAACAGGTTTCCAGTCTATCCACCAGTTTATAAAAATCAATACCTGTTGTCAAATCTGCAAATCTGGACCTTGGCTGGTAATAGGACAGCGCTCTGGTTGCCGACGCCAGATGCCCGCTTTCGCTTAAATCAGACTGCAGGGACGACTTAATCTGAGCGAGCAGTTCCCCAAGGCGCTTCTTATCATCAAACTTTGTAGCAAACAGCATACTCTCTGTAAGCTCCATGGCCTTCTCAAGCTTTTCTTTCAAAGCGCTGATACGCACCTCAAACTTAGCATGATATTTATCTGCATCTTTTGCGTCTGCCAAAACAGTTATACAATTGTGGATTCCTCCCGTGTGAAGATTTACCTCATTTGCTAACTCTGTATATGTGTAATCTTCTGTATCCAGATAACCAAGCAGCAGTTTCAGGACGCCCAGGTAGGAAACAAGCTCCTCCGGGATATGTCCCGCATCAAACATCAGATCCAGATACACAATTCCATTTGCCGGAATGTCATGCCAAATCATTGTTGTTTTACCTAAATCCAGCACCTGATTGTTTAAAGGTTCCGGCGCAGGCTGTAAGTCTTTTCTGGAAAGCATGGGGATCTTTTCCAGATCTAAAGGCGCGTTTGGCTGCTCCTGATATTCTTTCAGATGTTTCGTAAATGCCGTAAGCTCCAGAATTTCTGCTTCTGAAAGAGAGTTTTTATATGCCTGAAGCTTATCAGACAGTTCTTTTTCCTCTTTTGCATTAAGGCCCCTTTCCGGCTCCATGGTAACTACCGATACATGGGGGTTATCCAGCAGATATTTCTGAATCAGCCCTTCAAAATATCCGGTTTCCATCTGTTCTCTTAAAAACCGGTAGGTCTCCAATGGTTCCAGATGGATAAATACTTTACTGTCATCATACAGCCAGCTGTCTAGAGCCTGAAGACCAAACATCAGTCCTTTTGGATAATTCCCAAAATCTGCCTCTCGGAATCTAAACTCACCATGATTGACAGAAGCCAGCAGTGCTTCTTTGTTGATTCCCTGCTTTACCTGGTTTTTTAAGGTATCCTGTATAATCTGCTGAAACTCATCCAGTTTTTCTATATTTGAGTTTTTGGCAATTACAGAAAACAGCGGCTGCCGGATACTGTTATCATATCCTCCCTGAATATCTTTTCCGATCCCGGCGTCAAGAAGAGCCTGTTTTAGCGGCGCCCCCTGGGAGGATAAAAGTGCATAATCCAGTGTTTCAAATGCAAGATACTGTTTCTGGTCCAGAATATCCCCAACCGACCAGTTATAGGACAGATATGTTTTATCCCGTTCACTGTCCTGGCTGGAAACAGAATATTTTTTCTCGACTCTTAAAGGATGATCAAAGGCTTTCTGAAGATGAATTTCCGTATCAAAGTCATCGGTCTTATAACCACTTAAATAATACTCATCCAGCCACTTTAATTTTTCGACAGCATCCAGATTTCCGTACAGATAGATATAAGAATTGGACGGGTGATAATATTTGCTGTGAAAATCCAGAAATTCCTCATAAGAAAGATCGGGAATCTTTTTGGGATCTCCGCCGGACTCAAATCGGTAGGCGGTATCCGGATACAGAGAGTTTAAAATCTCGCGTTCCAAAAGATCATCTGAAGATGAAAAAGCACCTTTCATTTCGCTGTAAACAACACCGCTAATTTTCAAATCATCCTCCGGATGCTCCAGTTCATAATGCCATCCCTCCTGACAGAAAATCTCACGATACTGATAAATATTCGGCCGGAATACGGCGTCCAGATATACATGCATTAAGTTCTGATAATCTTTATCATTGCAGCTTGCAATAGGATACACCGTTTTATCCGGATAAGTAATGGCATTTAAAAATGTATTCAAAGATCCTTTTACCAGTTCAATAAAGGGATCTTTTATAGGAAACTCCTTACTGCCGCAGAGCACAGAATGCTCCAGAATATGAGTCAGACCTGTACTGTTTACCGGCGGTGTCCGAAACGCAATATAGAACACTTTATTTTCATCATCATTCAGCAGCAGGCAGATTCTGGCTCCACTTTTTTTATGACGCAGTACAACTCCCTGTGAGTTTAAATCTTTGATTTCGCGGTCTTCCACGATTTCATATGCTTTTAAATCCTGTAATTTCACGCAATTTTCCTCCAATATAAAATATCTATGCATATTTTTTCCATTTTACCATGATTTAAGCCAGGAAACAAACTTTATTCCTCTTCTGACAACAGACGCATCAGATAAAGATCCAGCACTTTAGAGCACTCTCTCCAACGGCCATGAAGCAAAATAAAACCATATATTTTCTGAATCTCTACCACCTCTGTTCCAAATACAATCACAACAACGCCCCCCGTCTTCATAGCCATCATTAATCTGTTTTTTACATAAAGCTTCTGCCCGGAAAATTCATCTGTTAAAAATCCGTTTAAAGATAATGTGTTTTCCGCCACGATGTCTTCTTTTTTTTCACAGAAAAACATGATTTTTTTACTGGGGTATGCCTCCTCATTCCGGCACAGCTCCTCAATCTTATGATATAGCTGCCCCAAATTCTTTCTTTCCTGTTCTCCAAGTTCCGAGGTCAGATTCCGGTTCATAAGATACTGATAAATACTGTAGCTTTCTTCTATTACCTGAAGTATCTTAAACTTTGTGCTAAATTCATATGGAATCAGCTCCCGAAAAAGCTCCAGCATTTCCCGAAATTCCATAAGCTCCTGAAATACCGGTGTATATTCCAAAAATTTCGATTCTTTTCCAAAGCAAAGTGTCACCGTATCCTGTACTGTATCGAATGTTCCGATTCTTTTAAGCATCTCTTCATTACATTTTCTAATGGCGTACTCCACAGAAGCTTTATCATAATGATCATGTAAGGAATTGAAAAATAACTCTGTAAGATACATATTTCTCCTTCTGAATGACAAAAATATAGTGTACTTAAAACAAGTTCATTTACACCATCATAATATAATCCGTGCTTAAAATGTACTCATAAATTTAGAAGATGATAATGTATTATGATTTAGGAAGGTGAATAACATTGGAAAAAGAAAAACATCTGGGATTAAGACTTGATGTGGAAACACACCAAAAATTAAAAAGTCTCTCTGAATTAGAAGACCGTTCCATCAACAGAGAAATCGCATACTTAATCCGGCAGGCCATTGCAGAACACGAAAAAAATCATGGTGAATTGAAACCTCCGCATTCTTGATATTTTGACACTTGCCAGCAGAGAATAAATGTAATACTGTAATGTTGGCCTGAAAATTTATCAAATATGAACCGTATTTCTGTCATCAAGTAGTCTGTGAAGTTTCAATCATTTTTATCCAGTATAAAGGAGATATATGAAGAAGGAAAAGCACATCGGTTTAAGAATCGATGCGGAAACACATAAGAAATTAAAGAGCCTTGCAGAATTTGAAGGCCGTTCTATTAATGGCGAAATTATACACCTGATTCGTCAGGAAATTATGAAAAACGAAAAGAACTATGACGAATTGGAAAAATAAAATATAACAAAAATACAGCGTATCTTTGCCAAAATAGATACGCTGTACTTTTTATCAGAGCATTGGGGACTTTTGTTTTTAAGAAAACATAAAAGCAAAATCAACCTGTAATTACGGCAGTGCTGCCTATTTCTGCACAATATTAATAATCCTGCCCGGAACATAAATTTCTTTGATAATATTCCCGCTTAATTTATCACCAAGAGCTTCTTTTCCCGCCGCTATGGCGTCTTCTTTGCTGATATCTGCCGGAACTTTTACCACGCATTTTGTTTTTCCGTTGATCTGCACGGCAACTTCCTTCTCATCGTCTGCCATTGCTTTTTCATCATACTCCGGCCACTGATTTTCAAAAACAGAGGTTTCATGTCCAAGCTGGCTCCAAAGCTCCTCTGAAATATGAGGTGCAAAGGGTGCAAGGAGCACAACCAGTGTTTCCAGTGTGGCTTTATCCACACCGCCTTTTTTAGCCATATCAATCAGCTTGTTGTTATATTCCATAAATCCGGAAACAACGGTATTAAGACTGAAGCTTTCCAGACGTGTGGTGATATCATAAATCAGTTTATTCCGTACTTTTAAAAGCTCTTTTGTCTCTTTTGTTTCACTGTCTTTATTGTCCAGAACAAGTTTCCAGAGACGGGTAATAAAACGGTAAACACCGTCGATTCCTCTGTCGTCCCACTCCGAATCCAGTTCAGGAGGACCTACAAACAGTTCATAAAGTCTCAGGGAATCACATCCGTAATCTCTTACCAGCTCATCCGGAGAAACTACGTTGCCTTTGGATTTACTCATTTTAATGCCATTTTTTCCGGTAATCATACCCTGATTGAATAATTTATGGAATGGCTCGTCAAAATCAATGGCTCCGATATCGTTCAGGAATTTTGTATAAAATCTAGAATACAGAAGGTGCAGTACCGCATGTTCCACACCGCCGATATACATATCCACCGGCAGATACTGATCTGCTTTTTCTCTGGATACCAGTTCTTTATCATTTTTACTGTCCACATAACGCAGGAAATACCAGGAGGAACCTGCCCACTGAGGCATCGTGTTGGTTTCCCGTTTTGCAGGCTTTCCACAGCACGGACAGGTTGTATTTACCCACGCATCAATGCCTGCCAGCGGAGATTCTCCGGTCCCTGTTGGCTCATAGGATTCTACATCCGGTAAAAGCAGGGGAAGCTCCTCTTCCGGAACAGGTACAGCTCCGCAGTCCGGACAGTGTACGATAGGAATCGGCTCGCCCCAGTAACGCTGACGGGAAAATACCCAGTCACGGAGCTTATAATTGGTTGTGGCTTTTCCGATTCCCATTTTTTCGATCATATGAGGCGCTTCTTTTTTCAGAACGGAAGATTCCATACCGTTCCATTCTCCGGAATTGATCATGGTTCCTTTGGCATCTGTGTAAGCTTCTGTCATATGCTCAATTTCTTCACCGTCTTTGGCAATTACCTGAATAATCGGTATATTAAATTTTGTGGCAAATTCAAAGTCACGGTCATCATGAGCAGGCACGCACATAATAGCCCCTGTACCATAATCCGCCAGTACATAATCGGAAAGCCAGATTGGAACCAGGGCGCCGTTTAACGGATTTACTGCATAGGATCCGGTAAATACACCTGTTTTTTCCTTATCCTGAAGACGGTCTACCGATGATTTTAAAGAAGTCTGATAAATATAATCTTCTACTGCCTGACGTGTCTCATCTGTTGCCAGTTCTTTTGCATAAGCATGCTCCGGAGCCAGCACCATAAAGGTTGCACCATATAAAGTATCCGGGCGTGTAGTATAAACAGTAAGTTCTTTCTCAGAACCGTCCACTTTAAAGTTTACTTCCGCACCATAGCTTTTTCCTATCCAGTCTGCCTGCATCTTTTTTACTTTTTCCGGCCAGTCCAGTTTATCCAGATCCTTTAATAACCGGTCTGCATATTCTGTAATTTTAAGCATCCACTGATTCAGATTTTTCTTTGTAACATCAGCACCGCAGCGTTCACATTTTCCGTTTACAACCTCTTCATTAGCCAGACCTGTTTTACAAGACGGGCACCAGTTAATAGGCATTTCTTTCTGATATGCAAGCCCTGCTTTAAACATTTTCACAAAAATCCACTGGGTCCATTTGTAAAAGGACGGATCTGTAGTATTCACTTCCATATCCCAGTCATAAACTGCCGCAATCTCATTGATCTGGCGTTTGATATTGGCAACGTTTTCTGCTGTTGACTTTGCCGGGTGAACACCCATTTTAATAGCATAATTTTCCGCAGGAAGCCCAAACGCATCCCAGCCCATGGGATGAATCAGATAAAATCCCTGCAGCATTTTATATCTGCTCCATACGTCTGAAATAACATATCCTCTCCAGTGTCCTACATGCAGACCATTACCGGAAGGGTATGGAAACATATCCAGACAGTAATATTTCGGTTTTTTTCCATCATTGACATTCACCGGTTTTTCTTCCCAGATCTTATGCCATTTTTGTTCAATTTCCCTGTGATTATAGGGTACAGCCATGTTTCATTCCTCCTAAATTGTATCTTAACATACATCATGAATATAAAACTAACAATCAGATATGCATTATATTGAAACTATGCGATTCAGACAGAATGCCTGCATCTTAAAAATTTTATCACACAACGTACAATTGTCAAGCTGAAATGCCCGTCAGATCAGGGTTTGCACTAATTTTTCCCGGAAACAAAAGTCAAAGAGAACAAGTCCTTTGGGTCTGCTTTCACTTCTTTCCCAAATGAACCTGTTCTCTTTGTATTTTACCTATACATTCTTTTTATTTCTAATTCTCCGGATAATTTATTTTCTATAAATTATTCATTTCCGTCAGCCGAGCCTGCTCTTGCAGCAATTTCTTTTTCCTGAATATCACCAGGCGCCTGCTCGTAACGGGCAAATTCATAAGAATACTCTCCACTGCCTCCTGTCATAGATCTAAGATCTGTATTGTATCCGTAAAGCTCTGACATGGGCACATCTGCAACAATCTCCTGCTTTCCGCCGTCTACCGGATTCATGCCAAGCACCCGGCCTCTGCGTTTATTAAGATTACCCATAATATCTCCGGTATATTTGTCAGGAACCACAACCTTTACAGAAGCAATGGGCTCTAACAATACAGGAGAAGCCTCCATAAATCCTTTCTTAAATGCCTGAATGGTAGCCATCTTAAATGCCATCTCGGATGAATCCACCGGATGATATGATCCATCATAAAGTACGGCTTTTACACCAACTACCGGGTAACCGGCAACCGGTCCTTTTTCCACAGATTCCTGAAGACCTTTTTCCACTGCCGGGAAATAGTTTTTCGGAACTGCGCCGCCCACCACAATCTGTTCAAATACAAATGGCTCTTCCAGATTTCCGGATGGCTCAAAGGTCATTTTTACGTGGCCGTACTGACCGTGACCGCCGGACTGTTTTTTATATTTGTATTCCACATCAGATTTTTTGCGGATGGTTTCTCTGAACGCAATCTTTGGTTTGCTCAGCTCAATGTCTACTTTGTATTTCTCTTTCAGCTTGCTGACAACTACTTCTAAATGCTGATCTCCCATTCCATACAGAAGCGTCTGGCGGTTTTCGCTGTCATTGACTGCTTTTAATGTCATATCTTCCTGCATCAGCTTCTGCAGCGCCTGGGATATTTTATCCTCATCACCCTTATTTTTTGCTTTGTAGCGCATATATGTATACGGTACAGAAAAAGCTGTTTTTAAGAATACCACCGGACTGCCTTTGGCAGATAACGTATCTGTAGTAACTACTTTATTTAATTTGGCCAGTGCCCCGATATCACCTGCATGAAGCTCGCTGACCTCCTCAGGCTTGTTTCCTCTTAGCACGTATAATTTGCCGATTTTATCATCCATGCCGTGCTCCGGATTCACCAGCACATCATCGGTTTTTAAAACTCCGGAATTTACTTTAATCAAAGAATATTTTCCGATAAACGGGTCCACAATTGTTTTGAAAATATAGGCCGATTTCTGTTTTGAGAAATCATAATCCGCATGAAATACTTCGTTAGACTTAAGGCTGATTCCCTTGCATTCTTTTTTATCCGGGCTTGGCAGATATTTTACAATATCATCCAGCAGTGTATAAATACCCTGGGCTAATATACCGGATGCTATAGAAATCGGTACGGTGCTTCCGTCAATTACGTTTACACGCAGTGCCTGACGGATTTCATTTTCAGAAAATTCCTCCCCGGCAAAATAACGGTCCATAAACTCTTCGCTGGTCTCTGCCACTGCTTCTAACAGCGCTTCCCTGAGTTTTGCCAGATTTGGTCTTGAGTATTCCGGCATCTCCATAGGAATGACTTCTCCTTTATCATTCCACTGATGGGCAGACTGGCTGATGATATTTACATATCCAATAAATTTTTCATTGGCACGAACCGGAATATGGAAAGGAGCAATCTTTTTCCCGTATAAAGCCTGCATATCTTCCACTACCTGACGAAAGCTTGCGTTATCATCATCCATGTTAGTTACGCAGATCAGTCTTGGAAGCTTATATTTTTCACATAATTCCCATGCTTTTTTCGTTCCGACCTCAACCCCTGATTTGCCGGAAATTACAATGATGGCAGCGTCTGCAACACTTGCAGCCTCTTCTACCTCCCCAACAAAATCAAAATATCCCGGTGTATCCAGAATATTAATTTTTGTATCACCCCAAATAACAGGAATCACAGAAGTATTAATGGAAAAACCCCTTTTAATCTCTTCTTTATCGTAATCACTGATGGTATTTCCATCACTGATTTTTCCCATTCGGCCAGTCAGTCCGGAAAGATATGCTATAGCTTCTACTACAGTTGTCTTGCCGGCTCCGCCGTGGCCTAACACTACTACGTTTCGGATTTTGTCCGTGGTATAAACATTCATAATACTTCCTCCATACATCATAAAAATTCATGGTTATATTTTACTAAAGATGCGTGAATATTACAACTATTTTAGCGATTTTTTACAATTTTTCTTACGAATTACTTTTTCGCGTTAAACTTCGAAGCTTTTATGCATTGAAGTGTTGACAGTGTCCATCTAAAAGAGGTATGATAACGAATACAAAAACATAAAAACAAGCGAGGAATTTAAAATGATTGTTGTAATGAAACCAAACGCACCGGAACAATCTGTAAATACAGTCATTCATATTATAGAAACTAACGGTATGACGGCCCATTTATCAGCCGGAAAAGAGGTCACCATTATTGGTGTAGTGGGTGATAAAACAAAACTGGATACACGTTCTATTCAGGCCATGTCTGATGTGGAAAAAATAGTAAATATTACAGAAAGCTATAAACTGGCCAATATTACATTTCATCCGGACCCTACCGTCATCTCTTTAAAGCATACGTCCATAGGGCCGGAAAATATGACTGTTATGGCAGGTCCCTGTGCCATTGAATCAGAAGAACAGATTATGTCCGCTGCCAAGGCCGTAAAAGAAGCCGGCGCTACCATTTTAAGAGGCGGAGCTTTTAAACCCAGAACCAGCCCGTACTCTTTTCAGGGTCTTGGGGAAGAAGGCTTAAAACTGATGCAGCAGGCATCCCTGGAAACCGGGCTTGATACCATCTGCGAAGTCACCAGCTTAAAAGCCCTTGACCTGGCGGTAAAATATGTGGATATGATTCAGATCGGAGCCAGAAATATGCAGAACTTTGAGCTTTTAAAGGAAGTGGGCAAGGCAGGGCTTCCGGTTCTGTTAAAACGGGGACTTTCAGCTACTATTGACGAATGGTTAAACGCCGCCGAATACATTATGTCTTACGGAAATTCTCAGGTGGCATTATGTGAACGTGGTATCAGAACCTTTGAAACAGCTACCAGAAATACACTGGATTTAAGTGCCGTCTGCGTATTAAAAGAAAAGACCCACCTGCCGGTAATTGTGGACCCAAGCCATGCCTGCGGCGTCAGAAGCTATATTGCACCGCTGTCAAAGGCTGCCGTTGCCTGCGGAGCCGACGGTCTTATGATTGAAGTGCATCCGGATCCCGCATGTGCACTCTCCGACGGCGCCCAGTCTCTTGATTTTCCGGAATTTCATAATTTTATGAAGGAACTGAAAACCTTTACCATACTTGCCGGGAGGGTATACTAATGACACCAGCAAAAATCGGTTTTATCGGGCTTGGGCACATTGGAGGCTCCATTGCCAAAACAATCCGCAGAATCCATCCGGATATTACGCTGATTGCCTTTGATCCGTCACAAAAAACTCTGGATGACGCATTAAAAGAGCAGATCATTACAAAAGGTTACAGCAGTGTCACAGAAGACTTTATCTCCTGTGATTATATCTATCTGTGCGCTCCGGTTCTGCGCAATCCGGAATATCTGCCGCTGCTTAAAGGTTTTGTTTCTCAAAATCCTGGTCTTCTGATTACAGATATCGGCAGTGTCAAAACCGGGATTCATAAAGAAGTAAAACGGCTGCAGATGGAAGCAAATTTTATCGGCGGACACCCCATGTGCGGAACAGAACATACAGGTTACGAATATTCAACTGCCTATATGCTGGAAAATGCTTATTATCTGATTACAGTTACGGAACACATCAGCCGGCAGCGTGCCGCCGATTTTGAAGCCTTCACTGCTTCTCTTGACGCACTTCCTCTGGTGCTTGATTATCAGAAACATGATTTTACTGTGGGCTCTGTCAGCCATCTTCCCCATGTAATTTCAGCGACACTTGTAAATCTGGTAGAGGAACTGGATGATGAAAAAGAAACCATGAAAACTGTGGCCGCAGGAGGATTTAAGGATATTACCCGAATCTCTTCCTCCTCCCCGCTGATGTGGGAGAACATCTGTCTTGCCAACAGAGATCAGATTTTACATCTGATTGATGCCTATACAGCTTCTATCGGGAAAATTCGTGAAAAAATCGCAGCAGGCGAAGGTGACCGGATTCATTCTTTTTTTGAACAGGCAAAAGACTACCGGGATTCCTTCCAGATCTCCACGGCCGGACCCATTAAACCCGTTTATAATCTGTTCTGTGATCTGATTGATGAGGCCGGAGGAATCGCTGCCATTGCAACCATTCTTTCCTCCAACAATATCAGCATCAAAAATATTGGAATCGTTCATAACCGGGAGTTTATGCAGGGTGTTCTTCATATTGAATTTTACGACGCCGATGCTTTAAAGCATGCCATTGATTTACTGCAGAAATATCATTACACTGTTTATGAACATTAAAGGAAAGGATTTTTAAGACAGATGCAGATTACAAAAACCAACGCTTTACACGGAACTGTTCGTGTTCCCGGAGATAAATCCATTTCGCACCGAGCCATTATGTTCGGTGCGATTTCTCATGGACTGACAGAAGTAACCGGTTTTCTTCAAGGAGCCGACTGTCTCTCCACAATTTCCTGTTTTCAGAAAATGGGAATTGAAATCAGAAATGAAAAGAAAAAAGTAATGATTTACGGAAAAGGACTGCACGGTCTGTCAGCCCCTTCTTCCATTTTAGATGCGGGAAACAGCGGCACTACTACCCGTCTGATTTCCGGTATTCTTGCGGGTCAGTCTTTTGAAAGCATCATTACCGGAGATGCATCCATTCAAAAACGCCCTATGGGCAGAATTTTTACTCCCCTGTCCTTAATGGGAGCAGCTTTTTTCAGCCATCACAACAACAACTGCGCCCCTTTTACCATAACAGGCGGCAGTTTAAAGGGCATACATTATGATTCTCCTGTGGCTTCCGCTCAGGTAAAATCCAGTATTCTGCTGGCCGGACTATATGCTGACGGCAAAACTTCCGTCACAGAACCTTATCTTTCCCGGAATCATACAGAATTAATGCTAAAAGGCTTTGGTGCAGATATAACATCAGAAAACACCACGGCAGTGATCTGCCCGGAACCAAAACTTACCGGCCAAAAAATCCAAGTCCCCGGAGATATCTCTTCAGCGGCTTATTTCATTGCAGCCGGGCTGATGATACCGGGTTCTGAGATCCTGATAGAAAATGCAGGCATCAATCCCACCAGAAACGGAATCTTAACAGCCGCCAAACGAATGGGCGCTGACATTTCATATCTGAATCAAAGAACGGTTTCCGGGGAACCTGTGGCAGACCTGCTGATTACCTCCTGCAGCTTAAAAGCAGCCGAAATAAGCGGAGACTTAATTCCTGCACTGATTGATGAGATTCCGGTCATTGCCGTTATGGCGGCCTTTGCTGACGGAACAACTGTCATAAAAGACGCTCAGGAATTAAAGGTAAAAGAATCCGACCGGATTGCGGCAGTTACCGAAAACTTAAAAGCAATGGGAGCCGACGTCACTCCAACCGATGACGGTATGATTATCCGGGGCGGAAAACCACTTTGCGGAACCAAAATTAATACTTACATGGACCACCGGATCGCCATGGCATTTGCAGTAGCCGGAATGGCCGCAGAGGGTACTACGACTTTCTCTGATGCCAGCTGTATAGATATCTCATATCCGGAATTTTTTAAGGATATGGCTTCTCTTGTGAGATAACAATATCATAATCTACAAAGGGAGCCAAAAAAAGGGCTCCATATTCTCATGTAAAAAGGGCGGCTTGATTCAAATGATTTCAAACCGCCCTTTGCGCCTCAACAATATGATTACATACCAGTGCTCTTGTTGTATGGGGCCTATTTTTCTGTTCTTATGCCACAAGAACAACTTATGTTTCAGAACATTCCTTTAAAACTTGTTTTATCCATATATCATAATTTCCCTTTTTGAAAACACCACTATCAAATGGATACCTGATTTCTGCGTTCACGCAAAGTTTCTGCAAGTGGTTCATTGTACAGTTAATCCCCGACATTCCATAAGCAGCAAACGGTACGACAATTTTATTTGTCAAATCGCATTGACTTATAAAATCAGAAACAAATCTCGGTAAGTCCTGTGCCCAAATGGGATAGCCAAGCAAAATCATATTATAGTCTGTTAAATCAGGGATAGGATTTGTAAAGGCAGGTGCAGCTGCCGCTTTCTTTTCTTTTGTTACCCGCAGGCATGATGAAATGTAATTTCCGTAGGCTTCTTCCGGCACAATTTTTATAATCTCGCACTTCATATCTTTTTGTGCCTGTAATGCAATTTTCTCTGTATTACCAGAGCGTGAATAATAAATAATGATTGCTTTCATATATATGCCCTCTTTCTATCCTCAAACCAAATAAGATAATACCATTTGAATATCCTACAACTTGTTGTATGATAATTATAAGAGACTTGCAGTGGCGTATCAACCAACAATCTTCAAACAAATTGTCGGATATTCAAAGGAGCAGATTATGAATAAACAACCTGGAATAACAGAACGGACAAAACAAACAATTGCAACAGCTTTTTGTGATTTATACATGAAAAAGTCTATAAACAAAATCACTATAAAAGAAATAACTGTCCAAGCAGGTTACAACAGATGCACATTCTATCAATATTTTACTGATATTTATGATTTGTTAAATTATATTGAAAATGATTTATTAACCGCAATGAAGCAGTTGTGGAAAACCAATAGTGATTCATTGCGAACTCCAGATTTGGAGCAATTACTATTACTGTTTGAGGATAAGGCACATTATTTAAAGGCAGTGTTTGGTGACTATGGAAGTATTCACTTTTTGGAACGATTGAAACGGGAGTTACCATTAGATGAAATTAAAAAATCGTTTCCACAAGAGGAAAAGTTATTCCCATATTTGCTTGAATTTCACATAGCAACCTCGTTATCTCTATTTCGTGTTTGGTTGAAAAATGGGAAAGATATTCCTTCTGATGTATTATTTGAACTTATACACAACCTATATATAAACGGAATCTCATCTTTAGCAAAATAGCATACAAAAAATAACAAAAATTATTTTTCTCTGTTCTTCTATAAAACTGTTCACTGTTCTGGAATAAAACTATCAAATATAAAGATCTGAAACACTTCTTTGGCCTGGTTTAAGGCTTCCTGGCTGCGAATGGTCCAGGCTGCATTTTCTACAGAATACAGGCGTCTGCACAGCCGGTAAGAAAACTGACTGCTGAATTTATAATTATAAGCAATAAAGTCCGGCCTGCTGTATCCATTTAACAACAGGTTCGTCAAAATAAACCGCACAGGCGCCGGCTGACGGATATGATCTTTTCTGTAATTCGTTGACAGCTGTCCCCGTATCACCTCTGGCCTGTGCCTGCGAAACCAGGCCACTGCCAGAGGATGAAAGGATTCAATACAGTAAACACCCTGATAATGATCCATAATCCGGGCCAGATAACGGGTTGTCTCAAGATACTGATGCTGTACTTTTATTTCCACAATTACAGGTACTTTTCCGGCAATTATATTTAACACATCCCGAAACAGCGGAATCGTCTCATCAGAATCTGCCAGCCGATACCCCTTCAGTTCCTGCCAGGTCAGATCAGTAAGACGCAGATCTGCGCCGCACATCCGCTTTAAAGACGCATCATGAAACACTACCATCTGATGATCAGCTGTCATCTGAACGTCCAGTTCAATGCCGTAACCGGCCTGTACAGCTTTCTGAAATGCAGCCAGTGAATTTTCCGGTGCCTTAGAATGATTATCAAAAAGCCCCCTGTGAGCAATATAGACTTCTTCAAAAGGCTTCATCTGCTCTTTTCTTTTGGTATTGGGTTTTAAACAAAGCAGATATCCAAAAACAACTACCGCCGCTGCTGCCAGGATAATAACAGCCGTCATTCCTTTTCCTTTCTTTTCTGAACTGTGTCAAATTTTCCGTCATTTTTCTCTTCCAGAGCTTTGATCATATAATAAATAACCTCATTATATGGAGTTGGCACACCCAGTTCTCTGCCAAGCTTCATCAGTGTTCCTGAAAACATGTCGATCTCCGTATGCCGCTTGGCGTCCAGATCCTGCAGGGTTGAATATCTTGTATCCGGAGTTTTTTCCACATGCATCTTTTCGATATCTGAAAGCTCTGAAATATCAATCCCTTTTGCCGCTGCAACTTCACAGACTTCTTTTCGAAGTTCCCATCTGAGTTTTGCTGCATTTTCGCTGAATGCATAAGCACAAAGTCCGCATCCGATCACTGCCTGGGGAAGATTCATGCTGATATTAAATGCATATTTGTGCCAGATATCCCGAAGCACCTGACGGCACATCTGACGGTGGATACCGGTGCCGGAAAGGAGCTCTTCCACAGCCAGCATACGCCCGCTTGGTTCCTCCTGGTCCTTCTCACCATACAGCAGGCCGATAGTTGTTTTTTCCTGAAACACAATTTCATTCCCGACCCTTCTGGAAGCAATTTTCATCATGGAAAACAGCATATGCTCCATACCGATTTTTCTTCCTATGATTTCTTCACTGTCAACACCATTTAGCAGACTTAATACAATGGTGTGCTCTCCCACAATCTGTGAAATATCTGTAAGGCAGGAACCCAGTGCGCCGTATTTCACAGAAACCAAAAGCAGATCTGCGCCCTTAGCCTCCTTTGGCGTACGCACACATGGCCTGTAACATTTGCCATTAATCAAAATACCTTCCTGTTCCAGGCGTTTTTTTCTCTCTCCATCAGCAATTACCCATAAGCTGTCTCCCAGTTTTTCAGAAAGCCCCCAGATAAAGTAACTGCCTACCGCTCCGGCTCCCAGCAAAGCAACTGTTTTTATTTTCAATCTTTTATTCCTCCAAATATCATAATCAGAAAAGCTGCTGTATCCGGAAACTGCATGTTAAGGTTTATCCGGCAGTCCACAGATGTATTACAATGCATTTTCTGTTCTTGCTATTATATCATTTTGCAGCCCTGTCGCCAACTCTACAAAATAAGCAGAAAATCCTGCAACGCGTACTACCAGATCACGATATTTTTCAGGCTCTTTCTGAGCTGCCCGCAGTTCTTCTGAGCTTACGATATTATACTGCAGCTCCATTCCACCCATATCATAATAAGAAAGCAGCATGGCTTTTAATTTTGATATACTGTCTGCTCCCTGCAGTGTCTTTGGGGAAAACCTGAGATTTAACGCAAACCCTGTGGGAAAATTATGGTGATCATAGCTGACCGCAGATCGCAGCACAGCCAGCGGCCCATTCTTATCGGCTCCCTGGCAGGGAGATGCGGCATCTGACAATGGATCCTGATACTTTCTTCCATCAGGAGTAGCCCATGCGCGTTTCCCAGCTACCACATGGGCAGAAGCACTTCCCACCCACATACGCAGCCGTCCCCGCAGCATTTTCTTGCTGTTGATCGTCTTACCTATCATTTCCATAGACCATCTGGCAATTTCATCAGCATAGGGATCCCCGTTTCCATAACGATGAGGCATATTACAAATCTTAAGCCGCAGCTCCTCACAGCCATCCCAATCTGCCATAACTGCATCATACAATTCTCTGGCTGTACATATTTTTTGATCATAGACCATGTATTTTATTGCAGCCAGACTGTCTATCATTACAGCTGTTCCTCCTACTGATGTTCCATAAGAGTTGTACTTTGCCCCTCCTCTGACACAGTCAACCCCGGATTCCACGCAGCCATCCAGCATAACAGAAAGCGCCGGAACCGGATATACTTTCCAATGATAATACTCCAGGCAGTTATTTAAGATACACAGCCAGTTTGCAAAATAATCAATATTAGCGGCAAAAGCCTGCTTCACCTCTTCAAAGGTTTTCATTTCATATAAATATCCGTGCCCCGGAACACAGGACTTGCCATTGGCGGGGTTGATTCCATTATTAATACTCAGCAGAAGCACATTAGCCAGATTTATATCTGCACAGGAATTTGTACACTGAGAGGCGGAATAATCATTCCCGGAACCGGAAATTTCCTGACAGCCGTTTACCGCAAAATTTCTGGCATCCTCCAGTGAATAGTAATTTCCTTTCACAAGGGTATCAATGATCAGATCTTCATTCTGAAAACAGGGAATACCCCCGGCTCTTTTGGAAGACTCAATAGCACATTCAAACAGGCTCTCCGGCATCCGTCGGCTGACCCTTAAGGAAACCGGAGGCTCATGAAGTTTCAGACGCGCTGCCGCTTCAAGCCCCATATAGGTTATCAAATTAGAAGCTTCCTTTCCGTTTTTATCGCATCCCCCCAGTGTCAGATGCATAAATGTGGAATAAGCCCCTGTCACTTGAGCAGTATATCTTAGCCTTGCATTAAACAAACTGCCCACCTTCAGCCAGAAACAATCCACAATCTCCTGTGCTTTCTCCAGGGTAATGGAGCCTCTCTCTAGCTCTGCACACAGACAAGAATACGTATACTGATCAAACCGTCCGAAAGAACAATTCTGATAGTTCCCGTCAATAAACAAAAACAGCTGATACAGGTAAACAGCCTGAACCGCCTCCTGAAAAGTTCTGGCCGGCTTTTCCGCTATATAATCCAGAGAATCCGCCATCATAAGCAGTTCCTGTTTTCTGACGGGATCTGCTGTCCAGGCTGCTTTATCCCGGCAGGCAGACGCATAACGGCAGGCCAGCAGGATATAAGCATCGCATGTAATTACGATAGATTGATAAAAATAGTATTTTTCCGGATCTGTTTCATCGTTAGAGAATCCTTTCCATTTTTCCAGCCAAAGGAGAGCCTCCTGCCGCACGGCACCAAATCCTTTTTCCACAACTCTGCCGTAATTGGGCACAAGATGTCCTGTGGCAACCACTCTTCCCCGGCCTCCCTGGCCGATATTTAAAACTCCGGCATTGATAATATCATCCGTGCCTTCCGGATAGCAGTCCGCCATCCCGGTCCAGAGCGTATGTTCTGTCCAGTAATTCCGTACCGATAAAATCTTTTCTTTCTCTTCGTCAGGCAGATGCATTGGTTCGTCCTGCTGTTTCCTTGTATAAAAAGAGCCGTCATCCAGCTCAGCATACAACCAGGCAATTCCGGAAATTTCCGGCCACAAAGTTGTCCCCTTATAATTCTTCGCCAGATTTCCAACAATCAGTTCGTCATCTTCCACTCGTATCGTCATCCTGCTGCATACCTCATACTGAAGCCTGGAACGAAACAACGGTGCCGGCAGCGTTTTGTGCCGTCTGTGAAATTCTGTAACCAAAAGGGTTCTTTCCCCGTCCAACGTAAACTTTGTATTTCTGTATCTCTCTCTCATTCTGGCAATTCTGTCAGAAACGGGCCTGAATTCATACATAAACTTCCACTCCTTCCAAATAATGTTTCATGGCTGTCTATAATATAATTCAGGCCCTCTGCTGCGTCCAATATGTTTTTCAGGTACTCCTATTCAGAAAAACTTATGTCCCTCCTTCCGATCTGCCGGCCTTCATATACTGCCGCACCCATTTCTCATAGTCATTCTCATAAAAGCTGCAGACCAGCTGTATAAAATAATACAACGGAGTATGCTCTTTCTTTTTCTTCCATCCAATGCTTACATGACTGATCTGCTTGCTGTCAGTCAAGTGAAGCATTACACATTTTCTGTGGTCATACACCGCAATACGTTCCGGCAGGAAGGCACATCCCCGGTCCATAGACACCAGCATAGTATGAATGGCCGCAGACGATGCTTCCTCTACAATATTCGGTTCAAATCCATCTTCCTGGCAGCACAGCCGCATCTGTTCATAAGAGCCACCTGCCCAGCGGGGTTCCGTCATAATAATCTTTTCCTTTTTAATATCCTTTACCGTTACACATTTCTTTTTTGCCAACGGATGTTTCTTATTGACCAGCAGTCCCATTTTTTCATGGGCCAGAACTCTTGTGTCAATAGTGGGGATTCCCTTTAAATTAAAATCAGGACAGATGGCTATATCCAGCTCTCCCTGTTCCATCTGGCACCGCAGTTCCCGAAAGGATCCCTGTGAAAACTTAATATGTATATCCGGATACTTTTCATTAAACTGTTCCCGGATAATTTCCAGATACTCTACTGTGGACGAAGTCAGAATACCGATCACAATCTGCCCTAAACCGTACTGCAGATCCCAGGCTTCTTTTGTTTCTCGGGTAACATCCTGGTACAGTTTAAGCATTTTTAAACACCCTTCATAAAATGTCTGTCCGGCCTGTGTCAGATGCAGCCTGCCTTTCTCTCTCGTAAACAATTTTACTTCCAGCTCATTTTCAATATTCGCTATCTGCTGGCTCATTGCAGTCTGTGAAATATAATTCTGCTGTGCTGCTTTTGTAACATTTTCCATTCTTGCAACATCAACAAAATACTGCATACGCATAATATTCATCCCGTCCCCCTCCCTGATAAAACTGGCAATAATTACCAAATAACAATACACAGTTGACTAATTATATGAACAAAATATATCATTTAAGTCTACAAAAATCAAGATAATTTATGCTATAAGCATTTACAAATACTATCACTCAAATTACATGTTGGTAATCTTTACATCACACTGCTATCATGATCTCAACCAGACAGAGAACGAAAAAAATAAAAGGGGGAAACAAACCTATGCAAACTTACAGAAAAAAATATCTGCACATTATCATTGCTATCGTCATCGGAATTATATTATTAAACGCAATTCCTGCAGTTAACGGACTCACTGGAACCGGTGTCAGAGTCATCGCCGTCTTTGTTCCGGTTCTGTATCTCTGGTTGACAGTTGGAACTGACTGGCCCAGCTGGCTGGCTCTGGCGCTGATCTTTATGACAGGGGTTTTATCCCCTGACGCAGTATATTCCGGTACCTTTGGCACTTCCCTGATTATTACTGTTATCGGCATGCTGGCATTCAGTAAAGTGCTTGTAGATACAGGCGTTATTGATACAGCTGTGAAATGGGCAATCACACGTGAATTTGTCCGGGGAAGACCTTATGTATTTATGGCAATTATTTTTCTTATCTGTGCCGTCTTAAGCTTCTTTATGGATGTTGGCGCAGTTACGCTGGTATTTATCTCAGTAATTACAGTAATCTGCAATGAAATCGGATATAAAAAGGGAGACCCGTTTTTTACAGCTATGATGCTTGGCCTGTTCTGGATTACCAATGCCTTTAACGGAGGATCTCCGCTTGGCCACGCTCTGCCGCTGATTATGATTAATTCTGCCGCCGGAGCCGGATATGACATTTCTATTGCTAAATGGATGTCCATCGGTGTCCCTGCCGCCATCCTGATCACCCTTATTGCTATTGTATTCATCTGCCTGATCTGGAAACCGGAGGCATCCAAATTTAACACCTATGATCTGGATGCCCATAAGTCAGAAGTAAAGCCGCTGACCATTCAGGGAAAAATTACAATTATAATGTTATTGCTGGTTGTTTTGTATTGGGTTCTTCCAACTATTTTTCCATCTATGCTTCCAGAAAACATAAAAGCAGTTTACTCTGCATACGGCACCGCTTTTCCGCTGATTATCGCTATGGTGCTTTTATGTATCATCCATATAAAAGGCAGACCTATCACAACCTTTCGTGAAATGACAAGTACCTCAACGGTTACTGTATTACTTTTTATCGGTGCAGTTACGGTACTCGGAAACGCTGTCAGCAGTCCGGAAACAGGAATTTCCGCCTGTCTGACAAATATTCTTTCTCCAATCACGTCCAGCATGTCTATCTATGCCATTGTAATCATAGCGCTGCTGGGATGTGTTATTTTAACAAATTTTATTTCCAATACAGTATGTATGCTTTTATTTTTCAGCATTTCCGTACCGCTTATATCTGCCGCTGGAGGCAATGTAATACCTCTAATTATACTGCTTTGCGTTATGGCCTGCTTTGCCTCCCTGGTTCCGTCCGCAGCAATCACAGCACCCTTTTATTTTGGAAATGAAAATATTACGGTCAAAAATTCTTTGAAATGGAA
Source organism: Brotonthovivens ammoniilytica (assembly GCF_025566885.1). Lineage (NCBI taxonomy): Bacteria > Bacillati > Bacillota > Clostridia > Lachnospirales > Lachnospiraceae > Brotonthovivens > Brotonthovivens ammoniilytica. The sequence goes on from NZ_JAOQJQ010000001.1 coordinate 964,014, forward strand.
TTTAATCATGATTGCGCTGGCCTGGGCAGGTGTATCCTTTATTATCTATCCTGCCAGCAGACTAATGATGTAATGTATATTTCTTTTACATAGAAGCCCGAAAAAGGGGGCTTATATACGGCCCCCCTTTTCTCTTCACTATCCAGCAGGAGGGAGGAAATTATTTATGTATTCGTTTGGTCCTGTATCACCCCGGGTTCAAATAGCCCGCAGCCGTATGCGCAATACCACACCCTATATTGATATCACCAGATACAAAATTGTCACCGATTTCTACCGGAATCATCCGGAATTATCCGGCAGTCTAAGAAGAGCTCTCAATTTTAAAAATCTGTGCGAGAAAATGCCATGTACTATTTTTGAAGGAGAACTAATTGTCGGTTCCTATGTTCAAAAATGCCGGGCTTCTGCCCTGTATCCGGAAAACTCCATTGACTTTTTAATAGATGAACTAAAAAGCGGTCTGATCTCTACTAGGGAATCCGATCCTTATCTTATCACGGAGGAAGACCGGGAATATATCTTATCCACCGCAGATTACTGGCTGGGAGAATGTATGAATTCCAAATTAAATCCTTATCTTCCTGAAACTTTTTCCCGGATAAGCGCAGGAGGACCATTATTTTTTACCCCCTCCAATATCTGCCCGCAGCCGGTTGGACATTTTGTCCCTAACCATGAAAAGGCTGTGCTTACCGGCTTTGGCGCAATCCGAAACGATGCATTAAAAAAAATGGCAGAGCTAGAAGTAACAGGATTTACGGGCAGTTTGGCGGAACAATATAATTTTTATCACGGAATTTCCATTGTCTGCGAGGGCATGATTATATTTTCCAAACGATACAGTAAAGCATGTTCTGATCTTGCTGAAAATACTGCAGATGTTGGGCGCAGACAGGAGCTGCTTGAAATGTCACAGACACTTGACTGGATCATGGAACATCCCGCCCGCAATTATAAAGAAGCCCTGCAGACGGTCTGGTTTTATCAGATGTGTGTGCTTATGGATGCCAACTTACATGGCACCAGCCTTGGACGCGTAGATCAGTTTACAGGCCCATTCCTAGAAAAAGATCTAAGGGAAGGTACGATTACCCGGCAGGAAGCCCAGGAATATATGGATTTGTTTTACATAAAGGCCGCAGAAATGAATAAAGTATGGTCTGAACGAACTTCCCGCTCCGGCCCCGGCTATAATTCCGGAATGTTGATTACTATCGGTGGAACCGACCAGAATGGATGTGATGCTGCAAACACCGCTACCTTTTTATGTCTGGAGGCTGCCGGCAGGCTAAAACTCCATACCCCGCCCCAAGGTATCCGTATTCATGAACAAACCCCCGAAGAAATCTGGAATTGCGCACTAGCAGTGAATAAACAAGCAGGAGGTCTGCTGGCATTCTTTTCTGATAAAGTAATTACACAAGCTCTGATTAAACGCGGCATCAGCAAAGCTGATGTCTGGAATTACTGTCCGGTAGGATGCGTGGAGCCATCTATAGGCGGTTCTGAATGGCCTGCCTGCGGAGGAATCGGCATTAGTTCTTATCTGAATATAGTTAATATCCTGCTGCTTGCCATCAACAATGGGAAAAACTACCTGCCAAATCCGAACGGAAGCAGAAATGAAGTGCAGTTCGGTCCGCAGACAGGATATCTATATGAAATGAAGAATATCGAAGATGTGAAAAAAGCCTATCTGACCCAATTAAAATTTTGGTTAAAATGGCATGTAAATGTTATTAATTTATATGAAACTGTGGCACACAATTTCCTCCCACAGCCAGTAGTATCCGCCGCCATGAACGGTTGCATGGAATCCGGAACCGACGTAACTAAAGGAGGTGCAAAATATAATTCTACCGGCCATTCAGCCATTGGTCTTGGAAATGTTGTAGATAGTCTGAACGTACTGGAGCATTTGTGTTTTAAAGAAAACATCTGTACAACCCGCGAATTATACGACGCTCTTTTAAATAACTGGAAAGGGCATGAACAGTTACATGATTATATTATCTGTAAGATGCCTCATTACGGAAATGGGAATCCGGAATATGACAAATACTGCCGCTGGACCGCTAAAACTTACGCAGATGCGGTTAACTCCATGACCGGTCCTAGAGGACAATATGCGGCCGGATTATTTCCTGTAACCATGAATGTGGTATACGGCTTAATGACTGCGGCATCTCCGGACGGCCGCTTCTGCAAAGAACCACTTTCTGACGGCATTTCCGCAGTTCAGGGACTTGACAAAAGCGGCCCCACTGCCATTCTGCGTTCCGTTTCCAGCTTCGACCATACAGACTATTCCAATGGAACATTATTGAACATGAAGTTTCATCCAACAATCTTATCCAGTGAAGAGGGTTACACAAAGCTAATCAATCTTATGAAAACATATTTTTTTGAACTAGGAGGCATGGAAATGCAGTTTAACATTGTATCCGCCCAAACATTAAAAGATGCACAGCTCCATCCCGAAAATTACAGAGATCTAGTGGTGCGCATAGCTGGGTTTGCCGCATATTTTGTAGATGTTTTCAAAAGTGCCCAGGACGATTTAATCCGCAGAACTGAACTTGGATTATAAGTTTCTAATATCAAATAAAATTTATGACAAATTATAATAACTGATGGGAGGATTGTATATGAACACCACTATTAAAAAGGGACTAATTTATGATATACAGCCGTTTTCCATCCAGGATGGACCAGGCATCCGCACCACGGTCTTTCTAAAGGGCTGTCCTCTTCGATGTCCCTGGTGCCACAGCCCCGAATCTCAGGAATTTCATCCACAATTATGCTGGATATCTATGCGGTGTACCGGATGCCATACTTGTATTTCTAAGTGTCCCAATCAGGCCATTACTGTTCCTTTCACAAAAAACAGCACAGAATCCTCACCCTCCCTCTGCCAGATTTCCATTAACCGTGGCAAATGTGTGAATTGTGGAACCTGTACGCAAACCTGTCTCCCCCAGGCTCTGTTTCTTTCCGGCTCAGAATACACGGCAGATCAGGTTCTTGAAATTGTTCAAAAAGATCTTCCCTTTTATCGTACATCCGGCGGGGGAGTAACAATTTCCGGCGGCGAAGCGTTAAGCCAGCCAGAATTTACACTAGAACTTTTAAAAGCTTTAAAAACGCTGAATATTCATACTGCAATAGACACTACCGGATTCGCCGGTACGGAAATTATTTATCAGATACTGCCCCTTACGGATTTATTTTTATACGACCTAAAACACATGGACTCTAAAATCCATAAAACAATAACAGGTGTTCCAAACGAACAAATTTTAAACAATGCCCGTTTAATTGCCGCATCCGGAGGAAAACTTCAAATCCGTATTCCTTTAATTACAGGCTTTAACACAGATATATATAACCTGCGGGCAGCTGCAGAATTCTGCCGTCAGATACGGCAATCTATAACAGCAATTCAACTCCTGCCATACCATGATCTTGGTAATGCAAAATATCCCCGGCTCGGACGGGAAACAAATATATTTACAACTGCTCCTGTCACAGATGAATGTATCAGACAGTGCAAAGAAATATTTTCTTCTGTTAAGGTGCCCGTAACAGTCCACTAAAACAAAAACGACTGTCTGTTTCAGCTTTAAGTTCAGCGTCTGAAACAGTACAGTCGTATAAGCCCTGCTTAGCTTACTAATTAGCCGTTATCCGGTCGCCCTTTTCAATCTCTGCTATAAATCTCTGCACAGTTGCAGTATCTTCCTCCACTTCATCTGCAATCTGCTGAATATTTTTTCCTTTTGCCAGTTTTTTTTGAACTAATTCCCATAATTTTTCATCTTTTCCGACGGCTATTCCATCACGTTTTCCAGCTTTAAACCCTTCTTCTCTGCCTTCTTTTCTAGCCTCATTCTGCTCCATGACTCTCTCTTCCCATGCCTGCATATATCTCACACTCACTTCCGCATTCTCTTTGAGACTGTCAATCCGTCTTTTCAGCTTTTTTACACGGGCACTTCTACAGCTCTCTTCTGTCTTTTCATTGGTATGCTCTATGTAATGCAGAAGCTCTATAAGCTCCTCGCTTACCCCTTCCGGGTCTGTCCCACGGCTGTTTAAAAAGATCCGGGTAACCCCGTCTTCCAGATTCAGTCCCGGCACTTCTTCACACTTCATCTGAAAAGTATACTGATACTTCCCCGCCCCAAACAGGTCAAAAGGTGTAATCATAATTACATACAGCTGATTTAATTTTCTAAAATCAATTTCTCCCGGTTC
>NZ_JAOQJQ010000010.1:2500-93220 GCF_025566885.1 Brotonthovivens ammoniilytica
TATATCTTATCATTTATAAAGTGCTTTGTCAACAACTTTTTTTATTTTTTTCTGACCTTCGAAGTGTTTTTACATTTCTCGCGGTCAGCTTGATTATAATAGCATGAGCCTCCTCCTTTGTCAACCATCTTTTAACACTTTTTTTACACTTTTTTCCTTTTCTATAGATATTGGGGTGCAAAGCATTCTGCACCCCAATATCTATTCATCAGCTAGAAGATCCATGAGAATATTTCCAGCAGTATATTATGATTATATAGTATACTTAAAAATGAATTTTCTTCTATAGAACTGACAAGCACCTTTCCTATTTCCGTTCCGCTTATCATAGTAATGAATAAAAACAGCAGCCATACAACTATAAACCCCTGAAACGCCCCTGCAAATATACCCAAAAATCTGTTTATTCCTTTGATAATTGGAATCTTATTCACTACATCCGTGGCTTTGCCTATGATCCACACAATAATAACCGCCAAAAACAAAGCAAGCAAAAACGCAAGAATAGCAACAATAATATCCGCCATCTGATTACCGGCCTGTTGATAGAAACCAGTTTCCTCTATACTGCGCTGCGCCTTTTGCACTCCATCGCCAAATATGTAATCTTCTAAAATACTAGGCAGATGGATTCCCGCTTCATCTAAAGTCTCCTGCTGTCCCTGCGCGGTACTGTCTACTGCCCCCTCCATAGAATTTTGAATTTTATCCGCCCATTTATCAGAAACCGAAGTATAAATCTTTGTATTTTCCTTCAGAAACTGACTGACATGAGGAGTTGCATAACCTACCAGTACAATCAGAAGAATAATTGCCACAAGAGAATACAACACCCGCAGGAATCCTCTGTTAAATCCCCGAATCATGGCAAACACAATAATTATAAGAACAACTACCAGTAACCAGTTCATTTATCTGCTCCTTAACGTGCACTGCTGAATATTTTACATTTTATCTGCTGTGTTTCTCCTTCCAGCATAAGAGAATAATTCCTAAATCCCTTTCTGGACAGAACATAGTATAAATTTTCGTCAAACTTGGAAACAAACTTTCTTATGCCATGAAGAGTATATATTTCACATTGACTGTTATTTTGTACACAGATTTCATGATTGGACAGAAAATATATTTCATCATAATTAATACCAAGCTCCGCGTCTGTAACCTGCGCTCCCTTCATATCATAGATCATCATTTTACGCTTATTATCATTTTCTTTATCAGAGTATACATAGCCAAAATACGAATTGTCATAAAACACACTTTTTATTTCTTCAGATACTTTTATCGTTTTCTTCTCTTCCGGTTTTTCACTTCCCTCAAAAATCATAATACCACTGTCTCCAAAGGCCAGCATTCTGTTGTTATTTACAAAAACAATCTCCGGAATTACATTCCCTGCATAGGAACACGTATTTACTATATTATCTATTTCATTCTGTCCTACTGAACCAAAGTTGTAAAATGAAATCGTTGTCTGTACACTTCCCTGGCTTACATCCAAAATAGAAACTGCTAATTTCTGACCATCATTAGAAAGTGCCATATCCATAGGATATCCACTGTTTTCCATATGAAGTGCACCCTCGGCAAGACAGTCCCCTTCTTTATTATATAATGCAATATATGACGCGCCTTCACTTTTCATCAGAACAGCGATAGTCCCCTGGTTGGCCACCTGTATATTCTGAATCTGCATATTTGTCTCCACAGTTCCCTTAAGACCACTTGTATTTAGAACATATACTTTTTGGCCGCCTTTATCAGCAAATGCTACATATTCTTCGCACTGAGCCATCAATGGCTCCTGCATTTCAAAAGTCTGATTCCAGATCAGGTTATTTTTGATATCTGTATAAAAAGCTCCATCGTTACTGTATTTTAAAATATTCCCATTAAACTGTATGAATTTTGCAGCCTCAGTATCTGACCTTTCAATGGTATTTACCACCCGGTATTTGCTATATGTTTTCACCTGGAAAAATATATAAACCACCGCAAAAACAGCGATACAGCAGGCCGCTATTACAGCGGCCTGCTTTAACTTCTGCTTCTTATGCTCACGAACCTTCTGCTCTATTTCATCCCAGTCTATCTTCACTTCATGTAAAAATCTGTTTTTTTTATCCGACATTTTTCCCTCTGTATTTTTATTAAACTTTTATCATCCTGACAAACAGCATCTAATAATCATATCCCCGCAGGCTGATATGGCATATTATAACACGACATTTATATATTTAAAATGAAATTCACATATTCTTAAGGAAGCTTCAATTTCTGTCCCTCATATATAACATCCACATTTCCAATCCCATTTGCGGCACAAATAGAATCAACCATAGCATCTGTTTTATATAGTTTCCGGCTTATAGTTACGAGGCTGTCGCCCTTTTTCACTATATAATACCCCTGGTTTAAGGCTTTCTGGCTTTCAGAAAGAACCTTCTGGCTGTCTGCTGCTTTTGTCTCATCCTCCTTATCTCCCGCGGAATTCTTTGCTGTATTGTCTGCCTCTGTGTTATTTGTGCTATTTTTATCAGCGTCTTTTTTCTGTGAATTATCTTCTTTATTATCACTGTCTCCCTCGTTATCTGAGTTTGACCCCTGCTGATCTGTCTGCTGCTGTTCCTCTATGTCTTCGTTTCGGTCCTGCCAGGCAGCTGTCTGATTATGATTTACATCCTCTTCTGATAAATTCTTCGAACTTTCGTCTGTTCCGCTGGATAACTTTTCTTCCTCCTGACTATTATCATTTTCCGTTTTGTTGGTTCTGTTTAAAAGATTTCCTGACATCGTCTGTATTGTCTTCTGAAAATTATTCAGATTCTGATAATCTCCTATCTGAGTAATTCCTGTCGCCGTTACTACAATTAAAACCGCCGCACAGGCTGCATAGATAAATTTCTGCGGTTTCTTTTTTTCACGCAGCTTATATTCTTCCCCGGAAGCTTTTGTTTCATAGGCAGTCCTGTGTTTTGGCAGCGGCCGTATCACCTCTGACGTTTCTGAGGCTTCTGACACTTGTCCACCTTTCTCCCGAATTAAAAACTCCTGCATCTGTGGATTTTTTTCATAATAAATATAAAATCCATCCAGGCTTCTTAGGGCATTCTGCTCCCACACATAAACCCCGAATTCATCTTCCAGTTCATCTTCATATACAAATGCCAGGGATATCGCAGAATCTTTTTCAGCATAATAATGCTTAATTACACTTTGCACATGGGAATCCTGCCCGCTGCACCGGACATACCAGCCAACAATTACCAAATCCGGAAAATGTTCTCTAATTGTTTCTAAAATCTGCCCCTCGGCGCCCTCATAAAAAACAGAGAAATCACAGGCCGCTGCGCCATTTACAAATGTGTAGCGGCATTCTTGGTACACCTCATAGCGCCCTAACAGCACTGCCGCCTGCAGTGTATCTTCTTTGTGCTTTTCCTTTAAAAATGTATGTAAATATGTATAAACATAATCTTCTATGTAAAATTTGTGTTTTTGTCCCGGAGTTCCCATCTGCCTGATGTTCTTTGGCAAACTAAATGTATCCTGCACCTGATTCTGTTCTGTATTATCCGAAGTTTCCGTTTTTATTTCTGTCATAATCGCACCTCTTCTCTGCATAACATTATAAGATATTCAAAAAATATCATACTTTTTCTGCCGTTTTTGCCGTTTTATGAAAGAAGAATTCGCAGTTTCTGACAAAAGAATCAAAAAAGGCCGTCGTTAAATAACGACAGCCTTTCTATTTTGCCTGATTATATAAATGCTTTTACTTTTTTGTAGATACTTTCTGCATCCAATTCATATTTTTTAATAAGCTGTGCCGCCGGTCCTGATTCACCAAAGCGATCATACACACCTATTTTCATTACTTTTGCCGGCGCATGTTCACTGAGACAGTCGCATACAGCACTTCCAAGACCGCCAATTACGGAATGCTCCTCTACTGTTACAACTTTCCCGGTTTTATTTGCTGAAGCTATAATCAATTCCTCATCTAAAGGTTTAATTGTATGAATATTAATTACTTCTGCAGCTATCCCGTCTTTTGCCAGCATTTCTGCAGCTCCCAAGGACTCATTTACACAAAGTCCGGTTGCAGCGATCGTCACATCTGCGCCTTCCCTGAGCACAATCCCTTTACCGATTTCAAATTTATAATCTTCTTCATTATTAATAACCGGAATCGCCAGACGTCCAAAGCGAAGATATACGGGACCTTCATATTCATAAGCTGCCTTTACCGCCGCTTTTGCCTCCACATCATCACAGGGATTGATTACAACCATTCCCGGAATTGTACGCATCAGCGCAAGATCCTCATTACACTGGTGCGTTGCACCATCTTCACCTACAGAAATCCCCGCATGTGTTGCCCCGATTTTTACATTTAAGTGAGGATATCCAATGGAATTTCGCACCTGTTCAAATGCCCGGCCCGCAGCAAACATTGCAAAAGAACTCATAAATGGCACTTTCCCGCAGGTGGCCAATCCGGCTGCAATGCCTGCCATATTGGATTCTGCAATTCCACAGTCTACATGGCGGTCTGGAAATACCTTTTTAAACACGCCTGTTTTTGTTGCTCCTGCAAGATCGGCATCTAAAACCACCAGATCTTCATGGGCTCTGCCCAGTTCAACCAAAGCATTACCATAGCTTTCTCTCGTTGCAATTTTCTTTACTTCTGACATAATGCTTCACCTGCTTTCTGTAATTCTTCCATTGCATTGGCAAATTCCTCATCATTTGGAGCCACCCCATGCCAGCTTGCTTTATTTTCCATAAAGGAAACACCTTTTCCTTTTACGGTTTTTGCGATAATTGCTGTTGGCATGCCTTTTGTGTCCCGCGCTTCTTTGAATGCTGCCGCTATCTGATCAAAATCATGACCATCTATATTAATTACATGAAAATTAAATGCTTCAAATTTTTTATCAATGGGATACGGGGAACACACATCATCTACATTTCCGTCAATCTGCAGCCCATTATTATCTACTATTACAACAAGATTATCCAGTTTCCTGTGCCCTGCAAACATAGAAGCTTCCCAGATCTGGCCTTCCTGGATTTCACCATCGCCGCACAATGCGTAAACACGGTAATCTTTTTGATCCATTTTTCCCGCAAGGGCCATCCCAACTGCTGCTGACAGTCCCTGGCCAAGAGAACCGCTGGACATATCTACTCCCGGAATATGCTTCATATCCGGATGCCCCTGTAAATAAGAGCCCACATGACGCAGAGTTTCCATATCTTTTACCGGAAAATAGCCTCTGTTTGCCAATGTTGAATATAGTCCAGGCGCTACATGCCCTTTAGATAATACAAATCTGTCCCTGTTCTCCGCTTTTGGATTGGCCGGATCAACGTTCATCTCTTCAAAATACAGATATGTAAAAATATCTGCAGCGGATAAAGATCCACCCGGATGCCCGGATTTTGCGCTGTGTACCCCTGTCAGGATACCTTTCCGAATTTCCACAGCAGTTTTTTGTAACTCTAGTTTTGTCATAAGAAAGTCCTTTCTCACATATTATTGTGCTTTATACCTCTATACAATATCACTTAGCCCCAGTTAAAAGGAAGCCCATTTTACAGCTCAATCCGTCCTTCCAGTGCTCTTAAAAGCGTAACCTCATCAATATACTCCAAATCACCGCCAACCGGCACGCCGCTGGCAATCCTTGAGACTTTGATGCCTGTGGGTTTAATCAGCTTGCTGATATACATGGCCGTTGTCTCACCCTCCAAACTGGAGTTGGTAGCAATAATGACTTCTGTCACATCCCCCTGCAGACGTTTCATCAGTTCTTTTAATTTAATATCATTTGGGCCTATTCCAAGCATCGGTGATATAGCTCCATGGAGTACATGATATACGCCATCATATTGTCCCGTCTTTTCATAGGCCGCCAGGTCCCTGGCATTTTCCACCACCATAATTGTTTTATGATTACGGCCGGAATTTTTACAGATGGGACATTCTTCATCATCTGTTAATGTACAGCAGGTTTTACAGTAACGAATATTATTTCTGGCCTCCTGAATCGTGACTGCCAGGCGGTCCGCCCTTTCTTTTGGCATATTTAGAATATGAAACGCCAGACGCTGCGCCGATTTATTTCCGATTCCCGGCAGTGAGGCCAGTTCTTCAATCAGCTGTGAAATCTGTTTACTGTAATAATCCATTAGAACGGAAATCCTCCGCCCATACCCCCAAGGCCACCAGTGATCTTTGACATAGACTGCTGTGAAAACTCTTCAACCTGACGCAGAGCCTCATTGGTAGCTGCCATAATCAGATCTTCCAGCATCTCAATATCATCAGGGTCTACTACTTCTTCTGCCAGCTTTACTTTGACCACTTCTTTTTTCCCGGAAACAGTAACTTCCACTGCTCCGCCTCCGGCAGAGGCTGTAACTTCCTTTTCTTCCAATTCTTTGGTTGCCTCTTCCATCTGACGCTGCATCTTCTGTGCCTGTTTCATTAAATTATTCATGTTTCCCGGCATTCCTCCCGGAAATCCTCCTTTTTTTGCCATGTTTTAATCCTCCTGATTACTCTTCTTCATTTTCTATTTCAATACCGGCCGTTCCAAATACATTCATGAAATCTTCCACTGAATGATATTTATTCTGAAAGGCACCGGCTGATTCATCTAGCACCACTTTTAGCTTTACCTGTTTTCCTATTACATTAGTAAATGTATCTTCTATTATTTGCTTATGCTCTTCCATACTGATTTCCTGATAAGCATATTCCCGTTCCCGGCTGAAGGTAAGCACAAGCTCATTTCCATTCCCAGGCTCAAGCCCAACGGCTTTTTGTCCCTCTCCACTGCCTTTGATACCAAGACTGATAGATTTTGCCGGAGATAAGTCCATACGGTATCTTGGATGAAGCTCCAAAAGCATTGTATTCCAATTTACAATCAGTTTCTGTATTTCTTCCGGCAGCGCATCGGGCATCTTTGGCTTTTCCTGGCTGACATTCTGAATATCATTTGCCTTTGCAGGCAGATCAGAGGCCGGCACAATTCCCTGTGCTATCTTCTTTTCAATCTGGGCTATCCGGTCTAACAGTGCATCCTGCTGTGTCTCCATAGCCGGACGGCACAGTTTAATCAATGCAATTTCTATTAAAATTCTTTTCTGCACCGCAAAACGAAGCTGTCCGGATAGATCTGACAGAATACGAATATAGCGCATCAGCACTTCACCGTCAATCATCTGAGACTCTTCCTTTAACAGCATCAGGTTCTCTGACGACATGTCCAGCATATCTTCCATATCATCGGAGCTTTTCATCAGCAGAAGGTTTCTCAGATACCAGGTAAAATCCGACACAAATTGTCCCAAATCTCTTCCCTGAATTACCAGTTCTTCCAAAAGCTCCATAGCCCCTGCCACATCACTTTCCATCACTTTGCGAAGCAGCCTGCTGAACAGCTCTGTATCCACTGCCCCAAGCACCTCCAGAACATGATCATAGGTCAGTTTCTGCCCCAGAAAAAATGCGATACACTGGTCAAGAAGACTTAACGCATCCCTCAAAGAGCCGTCTGCCGCCTTGGCAATATAACGGATTGCACGACCTTCCACTTCTGTGCCTTCCTCATCCATCAGTTCCTGCAGGCGGGCCGAAATTGTGTCAATTGAGATCCTTCTAAAGTCATACTTCTGACATCTGCTCATAATCGTAATGGGAATTTTATGAGACTCTGTTGTAGCCAAAATAAATATAACATAAGACGGCGGTTCTTCCAATGTTTTTAAAAGAGCATTAAATGCACCAATAGAAAGCATATGAACCTCGTCTATAATATATACTTTATACTTGCCTTCTGTAGGTGAATATTCAACCTCATCTCTAATCTCTCTGATATTGTCAACGCCATTATTAGAAGCCGCATCAATTTCAATAACATTCATAGAAGTTCCGGCCGCAATAGCCTTGCAGGATGGGCATTCACCACAGGGGCTTCCATCCACCGGATGTTCACAGTTTACTGCTTTTGCAAAAATCTTTGCAATAGTTGTTTTTCCCGTTCCTCTGGTTCCGCAGAAAAGATATGCATGTCCAATTCGTTCTGCTTTTATCTGATTTTTCAGGGTCGTAACAATATGATCCTGCCCTTTTACATCTTCAAACTCAGCCGGGCGGTACTTTCGATACAACGCTGTATATGACATTTTCTGTCTCCTTCCTGCGCTTTTTTATTACGGCACTGCTATCTGCAGTACTAAATCCTCATATTCTCCGATACAGACAGGTAATTTAATCGCCAAACCTGATTCCAACAGCTTTCGCCTCGTCAATGATCTGGGAATCCGGTTCCACCATCTTTAACTTTCCGGCAACCTCTCCCAATGGCACTTTTTGTGTATTACCATTAACCATTCCTACCATATATCCGTAATCATTATCTAATATAAGCTTAGCTGCCGCTGCTCCCAGCTGCGTACACAAAACTCTGTCATAAGGACACGGACTGCCGCCCCGCTGCATATGTCCTGGTACGGTAACCCTCACTTCGTTTCCAATTCTTTCTCCAATCCGCGCCGCCAGCTCGTAAGACACAGACGGAAATTCTCTTTTTTTCAGCTTTTCCTTATATTCCTTTTTAGAGAGTTTTGCATCCTCTCTGGAAATTGCACCTTCTGCCACCGCAAGAATAGTAAAGCCCTTCCCTGCCTGACTGCGTTTTTCCACTGCTTCTATCACTTTGTCAATACTGTATGGTATCTCAGGAATCAAAATAATATCCGCTCCCCCGGCGATTCCAGCATACAGTGTCAGCCACCCCACTTTATGGCCCATAACTTCCACAATGAAAATCCGGTTATGGGATGCTGCTGTGGTATGGATACAATCAATGGCATCTGTTGCGATATTAATCGCACTCTGAAATCCAAATGTAACATCGGTTCCATAGATATCATTATCAATTGTTTTTGGAAGATGAATCACATTCAGCCCCTCTTCCCGCAAAAGATTAGCTGTTTTCTGGGTTCCGTTCCCCCCCAGAATCACCAGACAGTCCAGATTCAGTTTATGGTATGTATGTTTCATTGCTTCCACCTTATCCACACCATTTTCATCCGGCACTCTCATCTGTTTAAAGGGCTGTCTGGAAGTCCCTAAGATGGTTCCTCCCTTTGTGAGTATTCCGGAAAAATCTGCCGCAGTCAGCAGACGGTAATTTCCATATATAAGTCCTTTATAACCATCAAAAAATCCATACACTTCCAGCTCTTTTAAACTATTGCTCAGTCCCTTTACCACACCGCGCATAGCCGCATTTAATGCCTGGCAATCTCCTCCACTTGTAAGCATTCCGATTCTTTTCATAAGCTATACTCCTTCCGATTATACTATAAATAGGTACATTTTTATGTATCCAGATAACTGTAGATATTATAGTCCATTTTTCATTCTAAAACAATAACAATCAACCAATATCACAATAAGAAGACGCCCCTTTGCAAATGATGATCCACCTGCAAAACAGCGTCTGCTTTTACACCCGTTTTTATTTTGCAAAGAAATCCGGCAGTCAGAATCAGGCTAATAATAACTTGGCGCCCGGCTCCCATCCAGAACTTCTTTTTGAATGCTGGCAATATATTCCACATCCAGCATCTTTTTTAACAGTACCTCCACCCCATAGTCATTTTGACTGCACAAAATAACGGGCAGCACTACCTCTTGATCTACTCCAAGATCTGTCAATTCGCAATAGGCACATTCCTGCAGGGGATATTTATCAATATCCCCCCGCTGTACCAATACATCTATCTCACCTTTGGCAAGCAGTTCCAGGCACCCATGGTAATTCCCGTATTTCCGGATCACATTTTTTCCCTGGCACAGGCGCTCTGTAAGATAACTTTGTTCAATCGCTTCATTATAAATACCTACCCGCGTTCCGTCTTCCACCTTTGGTGTTCTGCCTTTTCTTGCATACAACCGGTAGGGCACAGTATATTTTGCTCCCTCTAAAATAAGTGCGACACTGATTTCCGGATACTTTTCAAGAAACAGTTCCGCCGCCAGTCTTGATGTTATAACAAAATGACACCGTCCGCTGTTCAAAGAATCAATACGCAGACTTGCCGGAACCATATATCCCAGATTAACAGGCAGATCTGTTTTTGCAACGGCCGCTGCCAGTCCGGTATACAGAGAATCATGTATATAGGTGGACGGTGGAGGGGCAAAGCCCACCAGCGGCTTTAGGTCTGCATATTTCCATAGCTTCTCTCTGTTAAGATCTACAATCAGTGTTCCTTTCGGACCATGCTTTTCTATTTGCATACATTCATTTTCCAGAAGGAACTGAATCGCAGTCTGTATCGTCCAGCGTGATACACAAAAACGCTCTGTATATTCTGCGATGGATGTCATAACCTCTCCTTTTGAAAGGCATAGCAAATCCCTGGACAGATTTCTTACCGTAATACCGTTTTTCTGATAAAACATTGATAAATTTGATGACATCACATATCCCTGCGCTTCCCTGTTTATATATCTCTGGGTATATTTTACAGTTATGTTCCCCTGATGTCAAAGCATTACGAGAATTTTAGTCCTTTTGTGTAAAGCGGTCAATTAAAATTGCCACAACTATGATTACACCTGTAAACATCGTCTGGTAATAGGAACTTACCCTCAGCAATGTAAGTCCGTTTGATAAAACCGACAGAATCAGCGCACCTATAACTGCTCCGGCGATACTTCCCCGGCCGCCCGCCAGGCTGGCGCCGCCAATAGCCGCAGCCGCAATGGCCGTCAGTTCAAATCCATCCCCGGCCGCCGCTTCCGCCGAAGACATCCTTCCCACATAGACAATGGCACAAAGAGCACAGCACCATCCCATAACCATATAATTTACACACTTTATTTTCTTTGTATTAATTCCGGAAAGCCTGCTGGCATTTTCATTTCCTCCAACCGCAAACACATACCGGCCATATTTTGTATATTTAATCACCAGCCATGCGGCCACCGCAAGCGCCATCATAAAAATTGCCGGCCAGGGAATCCCGGCATTCCAGAAATTGATCCACCGCGGATCCATTCCCCGTATCGTCTGACAGTTTGTATACACATAGTCAAATCCTCGAAATATACTCATAGTTCCCATGGTCAGTAAAAATTCCGGAAGTTTTAAATAAGCCGCCAGCAGACCATTAATAAGACCACAGGCAGTTCCCGCCAGAAAACATACCAAAACTGCCAGCCATATTTTTTCAAATCCATATTTTACAAGGAAATCTGCTAAAAACATAGCGCAGATAGACATGGAAGCTCCTACCGATAAATCAATTCCGGCTCCCACAATTACAAACGTCATCCCAATAGCCAGGATTCCTTTCAGCGAGGCCTGATTCATAATACTCAGAAGATTGTTGGGTGTCAGAAAGCTGTCTGTTGCAAGGGAAAGAACTACAATCATACAAATCAGCACCAATACAATGCCGGTCAGCCGGTTATTCAGCAGCTTTTTAATACCTATGGCCTGGCCGGACGCCGCAGCCTGATAATTTTTTCTTTCCATCATGATGTACCTCCCATTGCATAATTCAGTATTTTCTCTTCTGTGGCATCCTCCCGGTTAATAATGGCATTCATTTTCCCTTCAAACATCACCATAATCCGGTTGCTCATCATAAGGATCTCAGGAAGTTCGGAAGAGATCATAATAATGGAAACCCCCTGTCTGGTTAAATCGTTCATCAGTTTATAGATTTCCTCTTTTGCACCAATATCCACTCCCCTGGTGGGTTCATCCATAATCAGGATTTTCGGCCCGGTACACAGCCATTTTGCCAGCACTACTTTCTGCTGATTTCCCCCACTTAAATTTTGCGTATGTTTCATGGGATCCTCTGGCTTTACATGCAGTTTCTTCATATACTCTTTGGCATTTTTCAAAATGTCTCTATCAAAAAGCAGTCCGCGCTTTAACCGGTCATAGGAGCACATTCCAATATTGTTCATATTTTTTGCTGTTCCCACAAAACCCTCCAGCTTTCTATTTTCCGGAATCAAAGCAATTCCCTGTTTTATGCTGTCCCGAATAGATTTTATTTTAACCGTATTTCCATTTATTTTTATTTCACCGGAGCGTATCTTATCCGCTCCGAAAATCAATCGCACAGTTTCTGTTCTCCCGGAACCTACCAGACCTGAAAATCCAAGAATTTCTCCTTTATATAAATCAAAACTCACACCGTCCCCTGCAATTTTTCCGGCAGCATCCTTTAGATTCCTTACAGAAAGTGCTATCCCTTCCGGTTTTTTCAGGCTTTCCGTATTAAAAACACTCTGAATCTTTCTTCCGGTCAGCTTGTAAATCAATTCCTCTCTTCCAACGCCTTTAGCAGGCATAGAATCAATGAATTTCCCGTCCCGGAAAATTGTAATCCTATCTGCAATTCTAAAAATTTCTTCCATTCTGTGGGACACAAATAGCAACGCTTTTTTCTCCGCCCGCAGCTTCTCCATGATCACAAACAGCTTTTCTATTTCTTTGTCTGTGAGACTGGAGGTTGGTTCATCTAGAATCATAACATCCGAATTCAGATGAAGAGCTTTGGCAATTTCAACCATCTGCTGTTGAGCAATACTCAGTGATTTTACACTTACACAGCTTTTAAAGTCGGCGTCTACTCTCTTTAACAGTTCATCTGCCTTGCTCTCCATTTTTTTATAATCTATGAATTTCGTAATCGGATTTACAATTTCATCTGCCAGGAAAATATTTTCATATACAGTCATCTCCGGAACCAGCTGAAGCTCCTGGTGAACCATAACAATGCCTTTCTTTCTTGCATACATAGGTGATTCCATTGTTGTCTTTTCACCTTTATAGATCATTTCTCCGGCATCCGGCAGATAAGTCCCGGATATGATATTCAGCACAGTGGATTTCCCGGCACCGTTTTCTCCAAGCAGCGCATGTATTTCTCCCGGATACAACGTCAGCGAAACCCCATCTAGTGCCTTTGTATTTCGAAAACTTTTAGAAATATTTTTTAATTCCAATATATGTTCCATATCACACGTATCCTTTCAGCCGGAGCCGCAGCAAATACGGCCCCGGCATTTCCCCCATATCTATACGCAATATGGTCTGAATGCAGCTATTTTTCCAGATAATCTTCTACATTTTCTTTTGTTACCAGCTCCACATCCGTGGTCACTACCCTTGGTATATCCTGCCCCACAGCGGCTCTGACACAGGCATCTACAGATAATCTTCCGATTAATTTGGGATTATTCCAGTATGTAGCATAAACTTCCCCGGATGCCACAGATGAAAGACCGGCTTTTGTGCCGTCCATGGATACTACATAGCAGTCGTCAATGGCATTGGCCTCCCGCAGCCCTTCATATACACCAAGTCCCAGATCATCGTTATTGCACCAGATAAAGGATACGTCGGGGTTAGCTGTCAAAAGATCCGTTGTCATAGTTCTTGCTGTTGTAGGATTCCATTGAGCCGGAATCTCTTCCACTTTGATATCTGAGTTCTTTTCAATACGGTCAATAAAATAATTTGTTCTTGTCTGTGCCAGTTTTGCTGCCACATCACCCTCAGCTACTGCAACCGTTCCTTTTCCGTCCAAAAGCTCAATGGCCAGATCTGCTGCCATCCTGGCGGTTTCACTATCCAAAGAACCGATAAAGCAGGTGGCATCATTGATCTCACAGCAATAAGCATTAATAACGGGATATCCTTCCCCCACAATTTTTCTTGTAATCTCCTCCAGGCAGGTTTCATTTTCAGGGCTGAAGATATAGGCGCTGTAGCCTGCATTATACAGGGTTTCCGCATTTGTCAGCGTCTGTTCATAATCAGTAGGACCCTCCACATATTCCACAGCGACTTCAATTCCAAGCTCCTGGCACCGTTCTTTTACTCCCTGATTCAGATTAATCCAGTAATCGTTAGATGAGGCCATAGATACAACTCCAATGGAAAAATCTTTGGGAACCATCTCTTTTGTTACTTCCCCCAATTTTTCCTCATAGTCTTTATAATACATGGCATCCGTTTCATTTTCCGCCATCCATGTATAACCGGTAATAATTGAATCACCGTCCCTCGAAGCTTCTTTAGACCCACTAGATGATGTATTTTCGCCGGTTTTACGTTCCTCTGACTGCGTACCGCAGCCTGCCATCAGCGCTGTCCCCACAGCGAAACAAAGTATGATAGATATCTGTCTCTTCTTCATCTTTCTTCTCCTTTTTCTCTTGTCTTTTTGTTCCTTACCAGAAATTCCTCAAATATACTTTTAACCGTACTTTTGTTTTCGATTTAGCCTACCACCTCCACGTTCCCATTTACCACAGTCTAGCAATTTTTCTCACCCCATAATGTACGTTTTAAATTACTTTTATATTTTCAGTATACTATTAAAAGTAATTTTGTCAATACTTTTCAGCATTCAATTCTCCCTGAAAAAAACAAAACAGACCGGGAATCAATCATAGCTCCCGGTCCCTTTTGTTTTTCTGATATTTATTTTTTACCTTTGAAAGGATTGATCACCAGCAGCAGCACGGCCAGCAAAATACATAGAACCACATCCGCCAGCAATATGCTTGTCAGGTTTCCTCCAAGTGCCATCATCCAAAAAGAACTGAAAAACCCTCCCAGATTCATCATCGCCAGCACAATAGATGTACCTGCGCTGATGGTAGACTGGGGTGTGGATATACCAATCCAGCCGGTAAAGGCGGCAAACTGCCAGTTAAATCCAATTCCAATAAGAGCATACCCAAGCCCCATAATCAAACCGGAGGAGCCGGTAAGGATAATATATGCCCCCAAAGCCACAAAGATAAAGGCTATAAAAAATATAAATCTTTTCACCCGCCTAAAAACCATTCCAAAAAGCAGCCCCGCAAACATCCCTGTCACAGAAAATGCGGTAAGAGCGGCCGCGGCGGCTGCAGCGCCGCCTGCTCCGCGTATATCATAAATAGTTGACGCACTCATCATTACGCTTAAATTTACAATTTGAAAGATACAAAGCAGACCACCGATGAACATTACGGTCTTTAAATTTATTTTTTCTCCTGCTTTTTTTTGGACATAGGATTTCTCCTGCTTTATCAGTTCCTCCTTTGGCAGAAAAAATGCCATTACAACTGCCACAATGAAAAATGAATGTCCCAGAAATGAAAGCTGCCAGGATATATCGGCCAGCACACCACTGAGCATCTGAAAAACAATTCCTCCGATATTCATAGAAAATGTGCCGATGCCAATTAAAGCCGCCTGCTTATTCCCTTTAAAATGTGTCATAATAAGCGCATTCCCAAGAGGAGATATTACTCCCAGTGCAAATCCGAATACCAGCCTTACCAGCAGAATACAGCCATAGCTGTCAATCCATACTGGCAGAATCCCGAAAACAAGGCAAAGTAGACTTCCCAAAAGAGCAAGGGTTTTTATTTTCATTCTTTTTCCTGCAGCAGCTCCTGCCGCCAGAGAGCCCGCCACCATACTTAATGTAGCTATGGTCTGTATAAAAGATACATCCCTTCCTTCAAAGTGATCAGCTAACGTTGCCAGCGCCGGTGTAATTGCATTAGATCCAAGCCCCATAAGCGTCAGACTCAGCATGGCCAGCGTTCCTGCAAAACCAGGACTATTTACTCTTTGTTGTACCACCTAAATACCTCCTCCCCAGTCATTGTTCAGCTTTCTTTCTGCAGATATAAATCTGTCCTTCCAAGGGGCTTCTTTGTACAAAGCACCATTAAAACTGCTCCCGCTGCAGAACAGATAATCAAACCGATAAATGTACTTGTAAAGCTTCCTGTTATAGCAGCCAGACTGCCCACAATTACAAATCCAAAGGATCTCACCAGCGTATTTAGAATGAACACAACGGTCCACGCAGAATCAAAATCATAACGTCCCCAGACAGAGGCAGTCATAGATACCGCAAGATTATTGGCACCTCCCATTACACTGGCAAACATAACAATCGCAAGTATCATAGTCCCGGGATTAGGTATCAGTGCAAAGATAACCGAAATAATAAAATATATAAACATGGCAATGCAGGTTTTCCGGCTGCCAATATACTCATCAATTATTCCCCATATAACAGAAGCCGGCATGGCCACAAAGGAAGTAATTCCCATTAAAAATACGGCTTTCGGCGTCTCAATTCCCGCATAATTACACATGGGAATAAAACTGCTCATAATACCTATGGTAAACATAACCAGCACGCCGCCTCCGATTCCCACAAACCATGTTTCTTTGGTCATTAACAGTTTTTTTACTGTCCACGGACTGGACTGCCGATAGAGAATCCCTTCCTGATGCATAGCCTCCACCTTTTCTTTTGTCATACTCTGATCATTATCGGGAAATACACCGCACATTTCAGGATCATTTTTTACCAGCAGCAGACACACAACTGCAAGTATTACAAAACCTGCAGCATACAAGTCAAAAGAGGCTTCAAAGCTGAAATGGTCAATCATAACATTTTGGCTTTTAATATAGGTACACCCCACCATACAGGAACCCAGCGTTACAATTCCCATAGCCAGTCCTTTTTTTGTTGGAAACCAGTTGGCAATTAAAGAGGCCAGGCCGATCTGACAATATGCGCTGGAGGCAATAACACAAATTGTATACCACGCCGCATAGGAAGCAACCGATTCCACCCGCCCCCACATAAACATGGAAAGCGCGCCTACTATACAGCCTGCAAAAATCAGTGTCTTTGGGCCTTTCTTTTTGCACCACCAGCCGAAAAATGCTGCGGCCGCAATAGACAGCAGATTGGCCACTGTGCCGAAACTGTTCAGCACAGATACATCCCACCCATACATCTGGTGATATTCCTCCATAATGACATTCAAAGATGTAACCGGGCATCCGGACCCCACCCAGAATAAAAAGAAACAAAAAATGATAATTCCCCAGCCTTTTATACCAAAATTAAATTTTTTCATCTGAATCCTCCTCCACAAAGTATTCCGGTTCTTTGAAATCCGCTACTCTTTCCAGGGATCTTTCGCCTCCAGATACGCCATATACTCTTCTAGTGTAAAATCATTATATTGATAGGAATATTCTATCTGATCTTCTTTTGTAGGTTTATGCAGCGCATGCATCCTAGAACCCTCAAATGTATCATATGCCTCCGGCGGCTGCGGCCAGAATTTCCGCACCTTGTTAACGTCATACTCCTCACAAAATGACTTCACACGGTCCCCAAAACCTGGCATATCTTCAGGAATAAAATCATCATGAGGCTTCTGTTTTGTAAACGGTTCGCAGGTAGGACACATAATATCAGGCATAACCTGCAGATGCCAGATCTTCCAGTGTCCGTTCTCAAGAATAAAATCTGCCTGGAACTTTCCATACATCCAGTTTGGATCGTATTCACAGGCCGGATCTGCCGGATTGGCTTTGGCCGTCTCAGGACCAAAGGTCTGCCATTCCGCTTTGGCTGTCTTCCCGTCAGCGGCAACCTCTATCAACGGATTGTAGATGGGATGTTCACAATACCATCCTTTTCTGCCGTCCCCGGCGGCTTCCTCATGTCTGGCAATCCCCTCCACATAATTTTCATAAAGCCCTTCCGGACCGTGGTACTGTCCCCACATGGCAATTTCAATAGCCACACCTGGCGTTCTCATAGCAAACTGATCTAGACATTCTCTCTGGCGCCCCCCTGAGTGGTAGTAGTTGTAACGCGCCATTGTATTGGCGATCTCAGTCACTGCCTGGGCTCTGGCAAGCTCATGTTTCGTTATCCTTAGTTCTTTTTCCAGTCTTTCTAAACGTTCTTCAACAGTCATTTGTCTTCCTCCCTGTATTCTTGCATCCCAATGCATTCCATCCGCCAGTTTTGCTTTTAACTAACGTTGTAATAACATCATACCCGCTCTGACAGTTTCTGCATATTGAATAAAAGGGAGATCGTTGTTCCAAAATTTCACGCTGGAATATCAGGTATCATTTCTTGAACCGACGGCTGTGATCTGTTATTTTAATGTTAATTACCTGCATCTTTTTAAACATTACTGACCCAAAAACAAGTACCCTAAAAATCTGATTCACAGGAATCAGAAAGGAGCACATTTTATTATGAATTTTGACCAGCTGGAATATTTTTTAAAATCTGCCAAATACCAGAATCTGTCCCGGGCCGCAACAGAGCTTTATGTCAGTCATTCTGCCCTGAGCAAAAGCATAGCCGCTTTAGAGGCAGAGCTGAATACCCGTTTGTTTATCCGGGATAAAAACACACTGCACCTTACTCCGGCCGGCAGATATCTGGTAGAACAGGGCACCTACATTCAAAAAATATGGCACAATACCAGACAGCAGATTCACTTTGTGGAAAACTCCATCCAGGGCACTATCACCCTGTGTATGCCTCCGCTGTACGAAACTCAAATCTTTGCAACTCTGTCAAAAATCGGAATGGCACACCCGGATATTAATTTTATTTTCAGCCATACAGAACCCTTACGCATTCCCGACATTCTGCAAAATAAACAGGCGGATATCGGTATTGGCTTTTCTTATCTGCTGCCCAAAGATATGGAAGATTTTACATGCAAGAACCTTTTTGAAGATTCCTTTTGTGTGATTGTAAACCCTACGCATCCCCTGGCCTTAAGAGATGTTGTCAGCCTGAAGGATCTGCAGAAAGAATGTATTATCTTTCCCCCAAGAGTCGGCACTATTAATACAGATATGGCACTGCTTGGCAAAATTGTAGAACTGTATTTCCCGAATTATTATAATGCAGACGGACTGGAAGACGTTTTTTTCCAGATCGGTATTAACCGCGGAGTCTCCATCCTCCCCAAAAGTACAATGCTTGGCCGGAATCTGGGCTTTAAACTGCTCCCTATTTCTGATGTGCTGGAAACTTTCTATGTCTGTCTGATCTTTAAAAAGGCAAATAAAAACCCTCTGCTTCCGCTGATCTTAGGCGCACTGCTGTCTACCTTTTCCTGATCTTTATCCGGCCGCTAAAACAGAGGGTGCCCCGCACAGACAGGAACACCCTCTTTAAACTTATGCCAAATCAATGGCCGCATGATAGCCGGTTTCTACTGCGTCCACGATTCTTCCGCTTCTGACGCAGTCTCCTACCGGAACTACATCATAGCAATATTTTTTCATTTCTTCTGTGACGGATGTATCCGCCCGCAGACCAACACAGTATATCACTGTGTCCGCATCAAACAGTATCTCCTTTCCATCTTCACAGACTGCCTTTACTCCCTGGTCCGTGACCTCTGTCACCTTCGTATTCACATGCCCCAAAATAGGCCGCTCTGCCCAGTAAGCCTGCATACCAAAATGATGAAACGGATTGTCCTCCGGTGCAAGCTCCGGTCCCATTTCCAGTACGTCCACCAAATGTCCGGTATTGGCCAGATGCGCACCTACTTCACAGCCCACCAGCCCTCCGCCGATAATTACAACTTTTTTTCCCACCTTTTCCGGCTGAAAGTATGCATCCACGGCATACATAACATTTTCTTTTTGAATCCCCGGAATATCCGGAATTATCGGTTTTGCACCCACTGCCACAATAATTGCATCCGGCTGCACCTTCTGAACAAGTTCCTTGCCGGCCTTTGTATTCATCCGGATATCAATCTCTCTTTTTGACACCTGTCGAATCAAATAGTCCTTATATTTTTTTAGCTGCACTTTAATCGAATCATAATCTGCAAATTTAATGGCTCCGCCCAATTCCGGACTTTGTTCCGCAAGTATGACCCTGTGTCCTCTGTCCGCTGCAGTCATGGCAGCTTTCATGCCGGCAATACCTCCCCCGACGATTAGAACTTTTCTTGAACAGTCAGCTGGCGGTATCAATCTTGTCCGGTGCTCGTGAGCCATATGAGGATTTACCATACATTTTGCCTCAAAAAAGGCCGTCTTATTGGAGCCAAGACAATGATTACATCTTAAGCACGGCACAATATCCTCTTCCTGATTTCTGCGGACTTTATTTGGAAGCTGAGGATCTGCCATCAGCGCCCTGGCCATGGCCACTACATCTGCCTTTCCTTCCGCCAGAAATCCTTCTGCCACCTCCGGTGATACAATTCCGCCCATCACTACAACCAGAGGTTTTACACCGGCTTCTTTCATTGCCTGCGCATACTGAATATTTAAACCTTCCGGCTGAAAACATACTTCCTGGGTCAGATATGCTTTATCCGGTCCGCACCCGGCTGAAATATGTACAAAGTCCATCAGATCACCGCATTCCTGCACAAAGTAAATGCTTTCCTCTATGTTTTTTCCATCCTCACAGTGATCCACCGCTGAAATACGCATTTCAATTAAAAACTCTTCACCACACAATTCTCTGATCCTTTGCAGAATCATCTTTGGAAAACGAATCCGGTTCTGTGGACTGCCCCCCCACCGGTCTGTCCGGCGGTTAAAGTGCGGCGACATAAACTGGTTGATCAGCATTTCATGACCCCCGTGAACCATACACATCTGAAACCCGCAGTCCTTTAAAAACTTTGCAATATTGGCATAATATGTAATGGCATCATCAATCATTTTTTCCGTCATCTGAACAACCTTTACTCCATCAGGACGGATAAATCCCATGGAGCTCATAGGCGGCGTATTGCTGTTTTCTGCCAGACCGGCCATAAACCCCGCATGATTGATTTCTGCAGATGCCACACAGCCATGCTCTTTGATGGCAGTTGCCAGCTCCGTGAACGCCATATCCGTAAAGCAATTGGTAAAATATCGGTTAAAATGTCCTCCGTTATCACCGTATCCTCCCGGACCGGTAATATTTCCCTGAGTCACCTGCGCCGCACCGCCCCGGGCCTTCTCTTCCATATATGCAATCCCCAGATCATTGGGGGCGCCATATGTTACATGGGACAGGGCACACGGCGGCAGAAAAATATGGTTTTTAAAATCAATTCCCTTTACCGAAAAAGGCGCCATTAAATGTGGATACTTTTGTTTTATCATACTCATCCTCCATCTTATTTTGTTTTACAGTAACCGTCTGCATTGGGATGCCTGGTTTTGTATCATCAAAATCTCTGATGGTATGTCTATATGATAAAAAGGTTTCTCCACATTGTAAATTGACAAAAACTGACGGCACTGTTCCTAAAAGAAACAGTCCGTCAGTTTTTCCATAACTTCATACATATCACCTGTAATACAGACATCTGCCATCTTGAAAATCGGTGCCTTTTTATCTGTATTAACAGCAATTATTTTTTACATTCTGGAGGACAAAAAACATATTGACGCATCTTCATATTACTTTTATAATAATAAAGATATTGATTCTGGAGGAGTACCCAAGTGGCTGAAGGGTCTGGCTTCGAACACCAGTAGGTCGGCAGTACCGGCGCAAGGGTTCAAATCCCTTCTCCTCCGCTTTATGCGCTTACAGAACACCAGCATTCTGTAACACTAAAACAGCTGCCGGCAAAAACCGGCAGCCAATTTTTATGAATAATATTTCTTTTTTCTAATAATTACAGCAGCTCCCAACGCGGCGGCAGCTGTAATGCATCCCCAGAGCGCTGGTTTATTCCCATAGTCATCTGTTCTTGGACTTGTATCCTTTTTTAATTTATCTTGTGCGGTCTGATCTGCTCCTGAACCTTCTGACATACCAGGATTCTTATTATCTGACAGCTCGTCCGATGGATGTTTTCCCGGATCTTTCTGATCGCCGCCGGTATTGTCCTCTGGCTGATCTGTTGTCCCCGGTGTTTTATCTCCATCTTCATTTTCTGACGGTTCTTTTTCCGGAACAGTCTCTGTTACAAACTGATACCCAATCTTGGCATCTGCATTTCCTCTAGGCGCAGATACTAAAGATATCTCCAAGCCGCCTTTTAGGTCCTCTTTTGAAATCAGGGTTCCTTCTGTATAAGGCTCTCCTCCCAGGCTCAGCTGATAGCTTCCTTCACCGTTCTGCCCGGCTTTTTCAAAAGATACTGATTCCGTGTCAGAAGAAAGCCGTATCTGTGTATGGTCTGACAAAAGCCTGCTACTGTCTATCAGCCTGCCCTCTGCGTCAAAGCAGTCCATATTTAACATCAGCTCCGGAACTGTTTCCTGATTTTCTGTAAATACTTTGATTTCTGCATTTCCAAATTTCATTCCATTTACGCCAGGTATTTCATAAATATCCTCTGCCACAAGCTCTCCGGTGCCTTCCTCTTCTTGCAGCAGATACGACTGCCCGGGTTCTATGACCACGTCCTGCTTATATGGCAAACCATATAATTCTGATACGTCTTTGCCAAAGCCACTTTCAATATTTATAAAATAACCGTCTCTTCCCTTTACAAATTCAGTTACTGCAAAACGCTCCCCTTTTTTCAGCGCAACAGATTTATCTAGAACGATCGTATGGTAGCCGCCGTATTCCACTGTTTCAATCTGTTCATACACAAGTTGTCCATCCAAAAGCTCCTGTCCGTCACTCAGCTTGTAAATCCGGATTTCCACCTCACTGCCGGGATTTCTTGTTATCGCTGACACTGCCGTCAGGATTTCATCCTGTTCTGACACAAAGACATTTCCCATCCCGATTTTTATATTTACTGGATTTGGTCTAAATAAACTGGCAGTCCCGAGATAATCATATTGATAATTATGGTCATACTCATACAGATCATTTTCCGGCTGGTCTATATGAAACACTGTAAAATCACAAAGAGATTGATCATAGTAGGAAATATAAAAATATCCTTCCTCTCCCCAGTCACTTCCCCAGCTGTTTTTTGCAATCCATGCACCGTCGCCTTCCGGCTTAATGGAGAAATTATCTCTGGAATAATTGTCATCCCATCCCACAACGGAAATTTCATGATTCGCCGGCATATAAGTATTCATATATTGAGAGCTTGTTTCCCCATTCCAATATGTATTTCCCTCAGGCTGGCCCGGAAGATTTTGCTCAGCATTGTAAGACATGTCAATAACGCCGTACTGCATCATCATCTGTTTTATATTGTTCATGGCTGCTGTATCCAGATGATACCCGGTTTTATTTACTTCGTCATCAAACACCGCAGGACCCGGCAGATAATCTGCATTCTGCAGGTGTCCCACAGATTCATTTCTCAGCGCTGCATCTACTGTCCAGGGCGCTTCATAAGGCGCCGCCTCTTCCGGTACGACTCCGCCCCAGGAAGACAGCAGACTGTTTGTCATATCTGCATTTCCTCCTAAATCCAAGCCGTTTTCCACCTGTAAAAGATTCATCCCTTCCCCCTGGTACAGAGAATAAACAAAATGTTCCAAATGAAGTTCAGATAAGTCATCGCTGTTTCCCATATAAGATTCGATGGCCGACATCGCTCCAAAAGTCCAGCAGCTCCCGTAAGGAGACTGGTCTTTTACAGGTGTTACCCGCCCCTCATCCCGCAGATCATACTTTTCCGGCAAAGAAACATATGGCTGAACCATGTGTTTCGGATAATTATAGTAAGACTGGTCAAAACTGCCCGGAATCTTTCCTCCGCTGTAATCCTCTGCAGGCAGTTTGGCAATTTCCAGTTGGAAATCCGGACTGCTTTTTGCAGCCATCGCATGAATCGGAATTAACGAAATTCCCAGAATCGCTGCCGACATCGCCGCAATCATTTTTTTGCAGCTAACATTCTTTTTCATTTACTCAAATTCTCCCTTCTTTGATTTGTCCTCTGGAATCTCTTGAAGACTCATTTATTGTATCATACTCTCTGTTTTTTTAATATTTAATTTTTCTTATTTCCTGTATATTTTTCTTTTTGTCAGTCAAATAAAAAAATTTCTATATCTAATATTTTTCCAAAAAAATTACATTTTATATAAGACTTTATCACAGATAATATAATTTTTTTACATTATAATAGGCCCAACAACTAGATTAAGTCTAATAGTAAAAGGAGAACGGAATATGAAACAGAATATGACAAAATGGGTAGATGATATACTTGCTGCTGATCAGAAAAAAGGATTTCTTGTATTATCATTCCCTGCTATCCAGAAAATGGGCATTACCGTGAAGGAATTAATTGCATCCAGCGATTTACAAGCGGAAGCAATGAAAATTGTTGCTGATTCAACACCGGAAGCTGCTGCTGCTGTCAGCATGATGGACCTTTCTCTAGAGGCAGAAGCCTTTGGTTCTACTGTACACTTCTCTGATGACGAAGTACCTACAGTAACTGGAAGTATCGTTAATTCCGAGGAAGATGCCGACGCTTTAAAGGTTCCGGAACTTGGAGCGGGCCGTACACAGATCTATATTGACGCTATTGAAAAATCTGTAAAGCTGATTAACGACAGACCGGTCTTTGCCGGAGTTATTGGTCCCTTTTCACTGGCAGGAAGACTGATGGACGTTTCCGAAGCAATGATTTACTGTTACGATGAACCGGATATGGTACATACTGTACTGGAAAAGGTTTCTGAATTCCTGATCAATTATATTAATGCTTATAAAGCAGTAGGCGCTAACGGTGTATTAATGGCAGAACCTCTTGCAGGGCTCTTATCACCGGCACTGGAAGAAGAATTTTCCTGTGAATATGTAAAGAAAATTATCGCGGCAACACAGACAGACGATTTTCTTGTAGGCTACCATAACTGCGGCAACTGTACCATCCAGCAGATTGATTCTATCGTACAGAACGGCTGCCGTGTTCTTCACTTTGGCAACGCTATTGATATGTCTGAAATGATGAAACACATTCCTGAAAATATCATTGCAATGGGTAATGTAGATCCTGCCGGCCAGTTCCGCAATGGAACACCGGAATCCGTAAAGGCCAATACAATAGAACTTCTGGAAAAATGCGGTTCTTACAAAAACTTTGTGGTTTCCTCCGGATGCGATATCCCGCCGCTTTCCAGCTGGGATAATATCCAGGCATTCTTCGATGGAATCAACGAATTCTACGGTAAATAAATTTCATTAAATCCGTCTTTTTCAGAAAATATAATCAAGTATACTTAACAAAGGCTATGCTGTTCAAAACAGAATAACCCATATCCTATAATGACACTTGCTTAAAGACCGTGTCAAACTATAAGATATGGGTTACTCCGTTTCCATAAAAGACCTTATATATACCTATACATATTAGATAAAACTTCCTGATTTCCTAAAAAATATCTTTCTCCTGGGCATATACCTTAGGAAGAACTGCCGCCAGATTTGAAAATTCCTTAATATTGTGGCCGAATAAAGCTTTTGGCACAAATTCCGGAATTGCAGCACCTTCCGGAAGACCTCTTACGATCTTGCCGTCCTCCCATTTAAACCCGATCCAGAATCGTGATTCAAACAATACCCCATCCTTGTAAGGATGCCATTTATGTGTCATAGCTGCCGCACAGCTGCTTTCTCCAATAGCGCATACCATAGAGGTACAGTTTTCCGTACCAATAATAGATTCATCATATCCAAAATCCGCCGGTCTTTTAAAACAAAGCTTTAAATATTCCGGTCCCATTCCGATATCTTCCAGGATATAGTGATTTACATCCCATGTTTTCTGATTCATAGGCACTGCCGGATCGCAGACATAATCTGCCCGGTCTGCTTTTGCAAAATAATGATCTTCTGGATCCCAGATTTTATAACGCAGATCGGAGCCTACAGAATGCCATGGAAACCACCAGTCTAACATTTCACTTGTTACGCCCGGCATATATGTAGTATTGCATACAAAACCCGTTCCATCTTCCCGGACACCATAGCCTGTTTTGCAGAATCCCTCAATGTCTCCCTTTAAAAATAAATTTTTATCCTCAATTCCCATTCCTGTTTTCGGATCAGCTGGTCCTGCATTTAAAATATCAATTTTTTCCTGGGGAATTTCAGCCAGTGGCTGCTCATAAAACTTAAAATATGATAATCTTTTTTCTTCTTCACATACGCCTACTTTTTTCATCTGATATATCCTCCTTATAAACTTAAATCTTACCTATGGTTTTATCTTTAATTGCAAAAGCCAGTATCGTCACAACCAGTGATAATATCATAAATACGATAAAGACATTTCGGTAACCTGCACTCTCGTTTCCAATTCCGCTCATCTGCAGCATCATCGGAACAATCAGCAGGGCAAAGGAACGAATTCCAACAACAAGCGGAACCACCAGTTTATTTGCCTGCGGGAAATCATACCGTCCAAAGATCTGAATTACCATTGACGGCATAAGATTTCCAAGTCCGCCCAGCAGACATGCATAAAATACAACGGAAATAATAGAAACAGGTACACTTACTGCTGCAGACCCTACTGCGGCAATGGCCATCATAATTGTCCATAACACGCAGAAAATCTCAACTGCCTTTTTCGTTCCGATTTTCTGATCAATCAATCCCCAGAAGAACGAAGCCGGAATACCAATCACAGAGGCAATGGTCAGCCATAGGACTGCTATATTCTGATCAATGCCAACGATAACCAGTCTCGGTATCATTCGTGAAACCGTACCTACAAGTCCGATAAATAAAAAGCCAAAAATAATTACTATCATCCAGAGCTCTTTTGTTTTAAATAATTTTCCAAAAGAAAAATCACTTTTATAATTATTAATTAATTCCAGATTTGCCTTCTTCTCTTCTTCAGAAATCGGTTCATTGTCAGGATAAGCCCCCGCTTCCTCCGGATAAGCTTTAAACCAGACTGCGGTAATAACCGCCATAACAATACAGATAACTACCATTAAATTAAATGGTGCCGATAATCCCACATTCAGAATCATCCCCTGGAAAACCGCAACCATAATAGCGCTTGAAAAGCACATACCCATGGTGGCCCATCCCAGTGCAATTCCTTTCTTTTTCGGAAACCAGTTGCTCATAATCTGCTGGGTTGCCACCAGATTAATGGTATTTGAAACGGCTGTAATAATCGTTACAATCACTGCATACAGCCCGAAAGAAATGGCTTTGCCGTTGATAAACCAGATTACCGCATAAATCAGTAAAATAATAACTGTGGGCCATTTTACACCTACTTTTGATACAATCTGACCGAAAATCAGAGCCACCGGTATTCCCACAAAACCTCCCACTGCTGAAAATACCAGCAGGGCATTGCTGGAATCTAATCCCATTGCCCCCGCGAAAAATTCTGCCGTTACATTCAGAGTATCCGGCGGAGTGCTGGAAAACATATACAAAAACAGTACATAAATAATAATCAGCCAGCCCATCTTTCCGAAATTACTCTTTGCTGAATTTTGATTCATAGTATAACCTCCACTTTCTCTACATTTCAATACTTTCAATACAATTTCCCCAAATATTTATTGTATTTATATAGATTTTAGTGTATTTTGAATTAAAATACTAATATTTTTTGAGCTATAACTATAACCCTAAAGTTATATAGTTATGTGCAAGGAGGAAAACGATACATGACCCTTAGATCTCTTGAATACTTTCTGGTGGTGGTAAAACATTTGAATATATCCAGAGCCGCTCAAGAACTGTATATCAGCCAGCCTGCCCTGAGCAAACAAATCCGTCTGCTGGAAGAAGAACTCCAGGTAGTCCTGTTTGACCGTGGAAATCATTCATTAACTCTTACTCCCGCAGGTGAGACTCTGCTTTCAGAAGCAAATGAACTGTTTGCCAAACATACACAGCTGGTAAACCGTGTACGTGCGGCCGCTCTTTCTACTCCTGATACGCTGCATATCCACCACATGTCCGGTTCTTTCAATCACCAGCTTCCAGACTGGATCCTTTCCTTTCAGGAAGAGAACAAAAATATTACTGTACAAATTGATAGAAGCTCCCCAAGCCAGATTTTTTCCGATCTGCTGAATGATAAAATTCAGGTAGGTTTTTTGTTATCTGCTGCAACATCCTGCCCAAATCCTCTGCAGACCATAACACTGCATCAGGATCAGCTTGCATTGGCTGTTCCTAAACATCATCCTCTGGCTCACAGAACGGCCATCCGTTTTTCAGAAATAGTAAACGAAACCCTTCTGCTTTTGGAATCTCAGGATGCTCCGTTTCAGCATTCCCTGCTGCCGTTTTTTCTGTACATGAACCGGGGCCAGAGCAAAAACCGTATTCACTATTTAAAGGATATGGAGACCATTGTAGCCCTTGCCCGGGCCGGTTCCGGATTATCCTTTATTGCCAGCGATTATTGTATGAACACCAGGGACCTTCATTTGATCCCCATCTCAGATGCCTTTCCCATCCGGCTGTGCATGACCTGGAACCCATATTCCATGAATAAAAACACAGAATTATTTATTCAGTATATAAAAGAAAAAGCCCCTGATGCCTTTGGAAGCAATCAGGGAACAGTTAAATCCTAATAAGCATATGCCGCAATCTCATGGCAGGATTATGAATAAACAAGTCCCCCGATGATTCCGGCTGCAATGATAACCAGAATGGGATTTATTTTCCACTTACGTATAACAATGAAGGTACTGATAAAAACTGCGACTGCTATCCAGTCCCAGGTCATTTTCCGGCTGATAGTTTCTGTACCTGCAAAAGCCAGAAGAAGAATCGTAGCTGCTGCCGAAATAATCAATCCAAGAGAACTTGCTTTCAGCCCGTTTAATACTTCAAGAATATATTTCGACTGCCGATGCCTTTTAAAAAAACGGTACAGTAATACAGAAATACAGACGCCGGAAATCACACACCCGGCCGTGGCAAAAACCGCTCCCCGGATACCGGCAATCTGTATTCCAATAAAAGTGGAGGTATTCACGGCAAGAGGCCCCGGCGTCATTTGAGATATGGTAACAATATCCGTAAATGTCTGACGGCTTACCCAGTGATAATGTTCCACAACCTGTTCCTGAATCAGTGGAATAATGGCATAGCCTCCGCCGATACTGAATGTTCCTATCTTAAAAAACACATACATCAGCTGTAAAATCTGCCCCATTTATCCCACCGCCTTTTTGTTCGTCATCCATACCCGTAGAATACATACCGCACAGCTGCATAAAAGCACAAGAATCACATTGATACTGGTAAAAAAACTGACTGCAAAAGACAATATCACAAGAAGGTCCAAAATCCTGGATTTCTCTTTTCGAATCATGCGGGTCATATCTACAATAAAATCAACAATTAACGCAGCTACTCCCGCCTGCATTCCTTTCAGCACAGCTGCCACCACTTCATTGGAAATAACAGCTGTATAGCACACGGACACAACAGATAAAATCAGAACAGGAGGAATTACCGCACACACACAGCTAATCAGCATCCCAATCTTCCCTGCCGTCCGGTAACCTGCCAGAGACGCCATATTAACAGCGATAGCCCCTGGTGTTGACTGAGCTATCGCCGCCATTTCCATCAATTCCTCTTCCGAAAACATATGCTTTTTCTCTATAAAATATTTCCTTACCATGGGGACCACTACATATCCTCCGCCAAATGTAAAAGCGCTGATGAACATATTTACCTTCATCAGCCACAAATAAGTTATAATCTTTTCTTTTTTCCTGCTGCTTTCCTGCCTGATCTCTTTCATACCTTTTATTCCACTTCCTTAGTTTTATATCAAATATCATATCACTTGTTCTGTTATCTGAAAAACGATATAATATTCTGGAAGTCATTAGTTTTTTTCATGATAATTATCAGGAGGTTCCCAAAAATGCTGTCACTGCGCCACTACATGATATTTAAAGAAGTATCCTCGACAGAAAATTTCACCAGGGCTGCCCAAAATCTTTATATTACTCAGTCTGCGGTTTCCCATACCATCCGCGAGCTGGAGGAATACACCGGTACACTGCTTTTTGACCGGCTTTCTAAAAAGGTCCGGCTGACAGCAGCCGGTAAGCTGCTGCTAGAAGAGATCACGCCGATCCTTACTGCCTGCAGATCTCTGGAACAAAAAATCCGTCGATTGGATTTGCAGGCCCCCATCAATATTGTATCCAGCATTACTCTAGCCTCTTACTGGCTCCCCGGTATACTAAACCGCTTTAAAACATATCACCCGAATGTTCCCGTATACGTAAACGTGGTCAGTGCGGCAAATGCCCTGCAGGCGCTTCATGAGGGAAATGCAGATCTGGCCCTGGTAGAAGGCGCAACCCCTCATGCCCCCTTTGAAAGCTTTTGCTTTGCCGAATATAATCTAAAAATCCTGTGCGCTCCAACATATTTGTCCTTTGAACGCCCGCCGGCTTCTATTAGTGAATTTTGCAGCCGGCAGCTCCTGCTGCGGGAACCGGGCAGCGCCATCCGGGATGCATTAGACAGTAAGCTGCTCCTTTCCGGCTATAAAGCTCACCCTGCATGGACCAGCGTAAATTCTTCCGCTCTGATAGAGGCAGCAAAAGCCGGTCTTGGCATTACCGTCCTCCCTGAGGTATTAGTAAAAAAGGAGCTGGCTGACAAAACACTGGTTTCTGTTGAAATTAAAGACCTTATTATCCGTAACCAGCTGTTAGCTGTATGGCACAAGGACAAGCATATGACTACGCCCCTCCGGTCTCTGATTTCCTGTATTCATTAATGCTTTCCGCTCATTTAACATAATTTTATACCTGGATATTTTCACAGTCCAGGCCGTAAATTTTCATATCAAACACCCCGGAAACCTTTAACAGACGTTCTGTATTTCTGTAAAAACGACTGCTGAAAACCGCTTCCCCTGCATTTACAAATATTTCTGCACTGGATACATCAATAATGATTCTGAGTTTATCCAGATGTTTAAGCCGCAGTTTTCTGCATGTCCGCCCATAATCTTTATTCAGATACCGAAGCTGCAGACATCCTGCCTTCCACTCCAGACAGAACGTCTGATCGTATTCAAAGTAAAATTCTTCCGAATGGTTATCAACCAGAATATCCGCTGTCCTGGGACACTCCACTGCAGACTCTCCAGAAACACAAACTCTTATTTCTTCCCCTCTAAGCTGCTCTAACTCCCGGACAGGCTCCATTTTCAGCATCCCATCTGCATACTTCAGCTCTCTTGGAATGGTCATACAATGCTGCCATCCATAAGCCACCGTTGGATTACTGTACTCCGCATCAGGCATTCCCATCCAGCCCATTAAAAGCCTCCGCTCCTGTGCCTGAAATGTCTGAGGCGCATAAAAATCAAAACCGATATCTGCCTCTTTGTATTCCCCTAAATATGCCTGGGTCCTGAAATCTCCATATACCAAGAAATAGCCGCTGGAATAAATATTCTGAAACCGGTAAGACTCATGAGAAACACCCTGGGGCGATACCATAAGAATCCATTGTCCATCCAGGCAGAATAAATCCGGACATTCCCACATATATCCTAAAGGCTTCTCTGTCTTTAACGTATTAATATGCCTCCAGTTCAGCTTATCTTCAGATTCCCATACCAGTACCTGCCCGATATCACTTTTAGTTCTGGCTCCCAGAACCATATAAAATTTTCCCTCATAAGCAAATACTTTCGGATCCCGCACATGACAGGTCAAATCTTTTGGATAATCATCATTCCTTAACAGAAGTTTTTCTTCCTGAACTGTAATTCCGTCAAGACTCACTGCTACAGCTGTATTATGCTCCCTTCCGTTCCGGATATAATCATAATCACCCTCAAGCTTTACATTCCCGGTATAATAAAGATACATCTTTCCATGATCAATCAGCGCCGAACCGGAATAAACCCCCCTATCATCCCAGCTGTGTTCAGGATAAAGCATTACCGGACATGACTGAAAATGAATCAAATCCCGGCTTTTATAATGCCCCCAGTATTTATTTCCTCCATTTGCAGAAAAGGGTGAATACTGATAAAAAACATGATATTCTCCATTAAAATAACAAAGGCCGTTGGGATCGTTCAGCCAGCCAACTGGCGGCATTAAATGCAGTTTCTGCCTCCATGGGTCCTCAGCCGCCTGATAGGCGGCCGCCCGTTCCCTTTCTTGAATAGCCTCCTTCCACGCTTCTTTTGTTTTATAAAATGCTGCTGAATCTTCTTTTACACGCATAAAATTTCATTTCCTCATTTACTGATTAATTCTGAACAATGTGTCCTTGGTGCTGATATTTCCAAAGGCCGGTACAGAAATCTCTTTATACATATCGCTGTTGGTTATAATAACCGGAGTTATGATGGGATATCCTTCTTTCACAATAGCCTCTCCATCAAACCTCATCAAAAGCGTCCCTGCCGTCACATGTTCCCCTTCTGAAACCAGCGTCTCAAAATGTCTTCCCTCTAACTGTACCGTGTCGATTCCAACATGAATCAAAAGCTCTATTCCATTATCACAGACCAGGCCCACAGCATGTCCCATGACTACAGATACAACCGCATTGCATGGCGCCTTTACTTCTCCCAAAGACGGCCGTATGGCCGCTCCGGTTCCCAGCATCCCAGATGCAAACGTTTCATCCCCTGTTTCTTCTAAAGATACAACTTCTCCACAAAGAGGTGACGGCAGTTCCAGCACAGCATCCGCTCCGCCGTCCGGCTGTAGTTCTTTTGTATCTTCTGTATTCTTTTCTATATCCGCTGAATCCTTTTTCGTAATTTCTGTCATTGTTTCAAGCTCTGTATCTTCGGAATCCTCATCCTTTTTTTCATCTGGATCAATCAGAGCACGGGGTGTAATGGCCCAAGATACAAAGAACGCCACCCCTGCCGAAATCGCGAACATAATAATATAAGAAAGAGGCATATTTAAACATAACAAAATACCAAAAATTCCGGTTACCCCTGTTCCCGACGCCCCCAGCTGGACAATGGATGCATACATTGCTCCGCATGCCCCTCCGATACAGCCTGCAAGAAACGGCCGGAAAAATCGAAGATTCACACCAAAAATGGCCGGTTCTGTAATCCCCATAAAGGCAGACAGCGCAGAGGGCAGACAAAGACTTTTATTTCTGGCATTTTTTGATTTCACTCCTACAGCAAGGCACGCCGCTCCCTGGGCAATGTTGGCGGCAGAAGCCAGTGGGAGCCAGAAAGTAAGTCCATACATAGACAACTGTCCCAAATCTATAATGGTATACATATGGTGGATACCCATTACAACAGTAGGCGCATAGAGTCCGCCCATTATAAAGGAACCAATTCCAAAAGGTATCGCAATCAGCCATTGTATACCATTTAAAACTCCATTTTCAACGGTGACAAATACCGGTCCGATCACTGCCAGGGTCAGGTATCCGGTAACGAATACGGAAACCAGAGGTGTTACAAATAAATCAAGCATAGCAGGAACAATTTTATGCAGCCGTTTTTCAATCATGCATAAAACCCAGACGGCTATAATAACAGGAATTACATGGCCCTGATAACCTACCAGCTTTATACTGTATAATCCGCCAAAAACCTCCTGCATATTAAGAACTCCCTCTGTAGCAACCGTCCAGGCATTCTGCAGATCGGGATGAATCATAATCATACCTATTACCGCTCCTAAAAACGGATTTCCGCCGAATACTTTTGCCGCGGAAAATGCAATTAAAATTGGCAGAAATGTATATGCCGTATTGGCAAATAACGTAGCAAATACATACAGCGAGCCCGAAGTATTAATATGAATAATTCCACTGTTATTCATAAAATCCAGTGTATTCATAATGCCCATCAGAAATCCGCTGGCAACAATCGCCGGAATAATAGGTACAAAAATATCTCCCAGCATTTTAATAAAACGCTGAAACAAATTTCCCTTAGAAGCCGCAGCCTTTTTAACATCTTCTTTGCTGGACGCCTGTATATCCGCAGCCTTGATAAATTCATCATAAACCTTATTTACCACACCCGTTCCGAAAATAATCTGCAGCTGTCCGGAAGCTTCAAAAACACCCTTTACTCCGTCAACTGCTTCCAGTGACTTTTTGCTGCACTTTTTATTATCCGAAATTACCAGGCGCAGTCTTGTAGCACAATGAGCCGCTGAAATAAGATTTTCTTTTCCGCCGATTTGTTTTAATACCTGTCTGGCCGTATCCTTGTAATCCATTTCTCTTCCTCCCTTATATGATATCGTTCTCATTTATATATAATGATATTACAGCACTACCATCTATATCTTTTCTTTCATATGTGAGATCGTTCTCTTATATTCAAATTATAACAATTAATTTTAATTTGTAAATTTGTATTTTCTACAAATACAGTTCCCTTTATTTATGCAACTTAGCCAAATTTCTTGCTTCTTTTGACAATTTGAAGATTCTGTTTTGGCAAGCCGGCCGCCTGCAATACGTTTCATTTTTCCGGAAGTCCACATCTTTGGGGATCCTTTTATAAAAATATAAAAAAAGAACAAAACCTTACTTTTCGGAATAAGATTTCGTCCTTTTATTGTATCTTTTTAAGCGTCCGCTTTCTTCTGATGCTGTTTTTCCGCTATTTTCTTATTTGGACCAGGTGGAATCTCTCAATTCCAGCCGATGCCCCATTTTTACTTCCTTCAGACTTTCTGTCTGCTCTTTAACCAGTCCCAGAAGCATCTTAGCCGCTTCCATTCCGCTGGTTTTATAAAAATAATGGGCGGTTGTAAGCTTTGGCTCCATTAACCGGCCAATCAGAGAATCTCCAATCCCTGCAACCTGCACATCCTGTGGGATGCTGCGGCCTGTTTCCCGCAGATATAAAACAGCTCCATAGGCAATCTGATCTGTAGCACAGAAAACCGCATCTATCTGAGGCGACCGTTCAAACAGCTCCCTGGCATGTTCATATCCAGATTCCATGGAAAAATCAGCCTCTTCCATATTCTCCGGCGGACAGATTATGCGGCATTCACTGCATGCCTCGCAAAATCCTTCCCGCCGCCGAAAGCCGGCTGCCTGATCCTTTAATGTAACTCCTATATAGCCCGGATTTTTACTTTCCTTCAGCATATATCCTGTCAGCTCATAAGCTGCCCGTCTGTCATCATAATATACACAAGGGTATCCATCCAGCTGCTGAGCTAAAATAACAACGGGAATATCCAGTTCTTTCAGCGCCCTCTTGTGGGCTTTCGTGAAAATAGTTCCCACAAGAATGATACCGTCCACATGATAATTTTTCAGTGTCTGAAAATAATTCAGCTCCTCCTGCTCCTGATTCTGGGTATTTGCCAAAAGCAGCTGATAGCCCGCCTCCAGCAAAACTTTACTGATACCCTCCACCATCCGGCTGATGGAATCAGAATTGATTCTGGGTATGACAACACCGATCACTCTTGTTTTTTTTGTTCTGAGCATCTGGGCCTGCCGGGACGGCTCATAACCGGTCTCTTCAATCACTCTTCTAATAGAATCTTTTTTCTCCTGACTGACATACCCTCCATTTAAATATCTGGATACAGTGGCGCGGGAAACCCCTGCCATTTCTGCAATATCGTTGATATTCATATACATCCACCTCATGCTGCATTTTTCAACATTCTGGCGTTATTATACCATATTTCCCGAAATTGCCAAGCAGGGGAACCAATTATTCAAAAGTATTTAGTTTATAAAGATTTCCATCTTCCGCAAAATTACTCATTTCATATAATACCAGGATATCCGTAATCTTATTTTCCCTGATATCTTTGCTTAATGACCCTCTGTAATATCTCATATCAACCATTATAATCTGGTCATAATCTTCCAGCAGATATGGAATCATGCTATTTGCAAAGGAATCTTTTACTACCATCAGACGTTTTCCGGTCCCGGCCGATGTGTTAATTACCACTTCACCATAATTTCCTCCGAAAAATACTGCATATTTATCCTTTGTTTCCAGCTTCGAGTCATCATAAATACTGTCATATTCTTTTCCGTTATATTCCACTGATACAGACGGAAGATTCTGCGGAAGCTCAATGGTATCCGGTATAGCTGCAGAATCCAGTGCCTTAGAATATAAAGTCCCGTAAAAATCCTTTGTAACCGCTGCTGCCTGGAAACTGTCAAAGTCTTTCACATTAAGTCCTTTTTTCTTACAATACTGCTGATAACCGATATAGGCACCCTGAGCAGTCCAGTGATGATCTGTCCGGTAATAGATATAATCTCCGGATGCAGCTTTTAACTCCGGACGGATATCAATAAATCCGTTTCCTTTCAGTATAGTTTCTGCCTGCTTATACATTCCATCAGAATTATAAAGCATAGCCCCCTGAGGAAGTTTATCACTTAACACCGTTCCCGGGGAGGGTACAATCATCACGGCAGAATCCAGGTCTTCATGTTTCTTAAGAAACTGTTTGACAAAATTAAGATTCTGATTATATCTTGTTGCTGAAATATCTGAATCTTCTATTTTTTCAAAGTAATAATGATCTTTGCCAAGAAAAACACCGCCGATATCATCATAGCCCGCAGCTTTCTTTACTTTTGTAGCTGTTGCAGTCCAAAAATCTCTTTTCACAAACTGATCGCTGAAATAATCCGTCAGTTCCTGCTGAAGCTCCCCGGAAAAGATTTTATCTACAGAAAACTTCGGCCGGGTCTGCAGGTATCGGTTTTCATTCTCAGAGTAAGATTTATCCGGCACTATCAGTATAAATAATCCTGGAAGCGCCAGAGCCGCAAAAACAATTATTATAAAAATCATTCTAATTTTTTTCATCTGCCGCACCTCTTAAAATCTAAAATATAAAAACGGATTATACGTATCCCCAACCAGGAAAGCCAGACTCAAAAAGAGTACTGCAAGGCAAAGTATATTCACTGCCAGCACGCGGTATTTTGCCTTTGCAAAAATTTTCTTTAGGCTAAGCCGCCACAAAATCTTCGGAATCCGGGTAGAACCAATTGCAAGAATTATAATTAATATTATATGAGTACGCCAATAATAGCCGGATAATCCTCCGGCAGCACCGGTTCCGATACCAAACATTGCCTTAAAGAAATTGCCCATAACAGATAAATCTGTATTGGCAAAAATCACCCAGCCCACAACAATCAGAAATACAGAATAAATATGCTGTATCACAGCCGGACATTTTTCCAGCAGTTTTAGCAGAAATAGCTTTTCTATCAATAAAATCACAAAGAAATACAGGCCCCACATAATAAAGTTCCAGCCTGCTCCGTGCCAGAAGCCTGTTAAAAACCATACAATAAACAGGTTGACGATCTGCCTTCCTCTGCCTTTGCGGTTTCCTCCCAAAGGAATATACACATATTCTAAAAACCAGCTGCTCAAAGTAATATGCCATCTGCGCCAGAATTCCGTAATACTTTTAGACTGATAGGGATAGCGAAAGTTTTCCGGGAAATGGAACCCAAAAATCTGTCCAAGTCCCACCGCCATATCCGAATATCCGGAAAAATCAAAATATATCTGAAAGGTATATGCCAAAGCCCCCATCCAGGCAAGGGATGTGCTAAGCTGTCCCATGGAAGAGATCTCCTCCCATACCATTCCGATCTGATTGGCCAGCAGAACCTTTTTTCCAAGGCCCAAAAGAAAACGCTGTGCCCCTCTTACGATGAGATCCAGACTTGTCTTTCTGTCATGGATATCTTTTTCAACATCACTGTACCGTACTATAGGTCCTGCAATAAGCTGGGGGAACATACTAATGTAAGTTGCAAAATCTAAAAGATTATGCTGAGTTTTTACTTTTCTCCGATACACATCAATGGTGTATGATAAAGTCTGAAATGTATAGAAAGAAATTCCGATAGGAAGCGCCAGCTGTAACAATCCAATGGCAGACCCCGTAAGCTCATTTATATTGGAGATAAAGAAATCAGTATATTTGAAAAATCCTAAAATCCCCAGATTTACAACTACCGAAACCACAATTACCACTTTACGGGCACGAAATCTTTCCCTGACATCAAACCATTCCAAAAGCAGTCCGTTTATATAATCAAATACTGTTGAAAACAGCATAATTAATATATAAACCGGTTCTCCCCAGGCATAAAAAAATAAACTTGATATAAGCAAAATTAAATTCCGGAAGCGGCGGGGGCATATAAAATATGCCGCCATCACTACCGGAAGAAACATACATAGAAAAATTATACTGCTAAAAACCATGTTTTCTCTCCGCTATTTTATAACCTTTGCCAGCTTTCCAATCAGGAAATCGCTTCTGGTCATAGATATGTTATTTATAAAAATCACGTCTCCCGCCTTTTTCTCCTTCGCAAAGGATGCAACATCCCCGTTCCAGTAACGGTAATCAATGACATATATGGTCTGGTAATGATCTACCAGAAAAGGAATAAACGCATTTCCAAAGGACTCTTTTACTACTACACAGGAGGAGCCATCTGTAATATCGCTGTTTTTAATGACAGTCATGGGATTATCCCCGGCAATAAATGTACTGTATTTTAAAGATGCACCATAATCACTGACATCATGAATTACATCCCAGGTATACTTCTGTCCGTCCTGTGCAGTTACATCCAAGGATGCTTTACCTTTGGGCAGATAAGCCTTGATAGTATCCGGGGTATTTCCAAGAGCCTTGCTGTTTTTTGTATCTTTGTAAAAGGAACCTAAAAATCCACTGTACTCTACTGTTTTATAATCTGCTAAGGCATTGGGCTTTATGCCTTTCTCATTACAGAACTGCTCGTATGCATAATATGCTC
Organism: Brotonthovivens ammoniilytica; assembly: GCF_025566885.1. Taxonomy (NCBI): domain Bacteria; kingdom Bacillati; phylum Bacillota; class Clostridia; order Lachnospirales; family Lachnospiraceae; genus Brotonthovivens; species Brotonthovivens ammoniilytica. Next base: position 41,102 of record NZ_JAOQJQ010000010.1, read on the forward strand.
CCAAAGCGGTCCAGTGATGGTCCGTTCGAAAGTAAATGTACTCTGTTCTGTGTTTCATAAGATTATCATATAAATCCACCGATTTTACAGACGCTCCCATGAAGCCATGTATTTTATCCAGCGCCTCAGCCTGATCGCTGCTGCTGATCTTATCTTTCAGATTATCCGGGAACGTAATCCCCACACTGGTGGGTGGAATTAAATCATAGACCGTTGATACGCCTTTTAACTTGTCCGCAGCTTTTGTTACCAGGGACGCGTAATTCTTAGCTGCATTTTCATGGTAATTATAAATTTCAAATCCCTGATTTCCTACCGCTGCCACTCCGCCATATTTTTTTACACTGTCATTACTCTCAATTTTATCATAATCCGGTTCCGGGGTCTTATCAGTTTCCCCGGAATCCGAACCGGAATCAGATGTTTTATCTTCTACATCTGCTGATGTTCCATCAGAACTGTTCGTTTTTTTTTTGCTGTCAGTATCTGCCTTAGCCTGCTTGCCCTCACCATTTAAATATTTCTCAATAATCTGTTTTGCAGTATCCGAATCATCGGAAATACACAGCACTACATATTTATCCTGATCAACAAGAACAGCATTTTCCGCTTTAGCAGCTTCTTCCGGAATATAATCCTCAAAAGAAGAGGTAATATCCTTTAAATGTGTCTCTGCCGCACTTTTATTTTCTTCTGTGGAAGAAGAGTCCTTACCTGTCAGAATCAGAATCTCATCTGATTTACTGCCATCCTCTCCCATATACAGTTCCACATTTGTATCCTTCGCTGCCGCCACCATATAAGATGCTGTGGATGCATCCGCCTCTTTTAAAGTGCCTTCAAAAATTCCACTGTCCTGCAGCTCCTGGGCAAGACTTTTTGTATCCATCTCCACACTTTCTTTTTTGCCGCATCCTGCTGCCAGTCCAACGCATGATACAGCCAGAAGTGTAACACCAAATACTTTTCCTACTTGTTTTGTCATAGCTTGTTCCTCTTATACTTTTCTTTTATTGTAATGCTTTTCTTTAACAATTAGACCACAAAAAAAAGTAAAAAGTTTCATTTTCTACCAACTTCTCCATGATTTAATAATACTTTAAAACAATTGTAATATTTCTTCAACGCATTTATATTATGCTGCAAAAACTTTCTTTTTATTACCTGTCACTTATCTTACAGCAGGTATATTTTTATTTTTCCCACTTATCACATAATGAATTAATCTGATCCGCAAACTGGCTGAGTTCTTTATTGGGACGCCCTTCATTTTTGTGAATCACAGCCATAAGACGCTGACCTGCCGCCAGAAGTCTTGCAAAAATATTGGAAGATGCTTTTGATGCTGATCTTTTTTTACCGGCGGCTTTTCTGCTGCCCGCCGCAATACACACATTACGATTCAGATCATAGCTGTCGCCGCTGTACGGCGCTGTACATTCACATCCGGTAACCTCGTGCAGATGTTTTGCGAACTCGTCACAAACACTGTCCTCTCCATGAACCACAAAAATACGCTCCGGCAGTTTGCTCATGCTCTGAACCCATGAAGTCAGATGGTTCCGGTCTGCGTGGCCGCTGATTCCCGGAAGATTTACAATATCCGCACAGACATGAATCATTTCGCCAAACAGCTTCACCTCTTTCGCCCCGTTTAACAGATGAAAGCCCAATGTCCCTGGCACCTGATAGCCAACAAAAAGAATCGTACACTCTGGACGCCAGAGATTATGTTTTAAATGATGGCGGATCCGTCCGGCCTCACACATTCCGGAAGCAGAAATAATCACAATAGGTTTCTTTACAAAATTTATCATCTTGGACTCATCACTGGATACGGATTTTTTCAATCCCGAAAACTGAATCGGGTTAATACCTTTGGCAATCATCTCTTTTGCATCACTGCCAAAACATGTTTCTGTATTTTTATTGAATATATTCGTCGCCTCCACTGCCAGGGGACTATCTACATATACTTCAAAGTCTGAAAATTCCGGCAGCATCCCCTCTGATTTAATTCTTCTGATATGATACAGCATTTCCTGGGTTCTTCCCACCGAAAATGCCGGGATCACAAGATTTCCGCCTCTTGAAAATGTCTTTTTCATAAGTGCGGCCAGCTCTAGAGCATAATCCGGAGGAACTGAGTGTACTTTGTCTCCATACGTAGACTCTATAATCAGATAATCTGCCTCATCCGGCATCATAGGATCCCTCAGTAATGGTCTGTTCCCGTTACCCAGATCTCCCGAAAAAATCAGCTTAATTTCTTCTCCTTCCTCCCTCAGCCAGATCTCTATGAAGGCTGAGCCCAGAAGATGTCCCGCGTCCTGGAATCGAATTGTAATTTCATCGCAGACAGCAATCTTTTCCCCGTATTCACATGGAACAAAGTGCGTAAGCACCCCCTGGGCATCATTCATATCATACATAGGAACAACTTCCGGTTTTCCTGCCCGGCGGGCTTTTCTGTTTTTCCACTCTGCTTCAAACATCTGTATATGCGCACTGTCCTTTAACATAATATCGCACAGCTGAGAGGTAGCCGTAGTTGCAAAAATCTGCCCCCGAAATCCCCGGGCATATAATAGCGGCAGTAATCCGGAATGATCAATGTGAGCATGGGTGATAAATACATAAGCAATATCCGCGGCATTTACCGGAATTTCCTGATTCTCGTAAATATCCGGTCCCTGCTCCATCCCACAGTCTATTAAAATATGCTTATCACCGGCCTGTAAATAATGACAGCTTCCTGTTACCTCATGAGCCGCGCCAAGAAACTCTATTTTCATAAAAAATCCCCCTTTCCATAATAGGTTGTTATCTGAAATTATTATACTATATCAGCCGCGTAAATATGGTCCCTTTCGTAAATTTATTTTAAAATAGGCACTTTTGTAATCCGCCGCCCAAAGGCCTTTGAAACTGCATTCATCACTGCCGGCGCAGACGGAACTGTTGCTACCTCCGAAATTCCTTTTGCTCCAAAAGGTCCTTCCTCCTCCGGGTCTTCAATGAGAATGATATCATAACGAGGCGTATCTTCTATTTTAGGAAGCCCTAGCTGCCCAAACATTTTCTGAACAGGGTATCCCCGCTCCACTTCGTAACACTCACTTAAAGCGTATCCAATCCCCATAGAGCAGCTGCCCTCAATCTGACCCTCAATGATATGTGGATTGATGGCTCTCCCCACGTCATGGGCAGCGATCATGTGCCTTACTTTCACTGTCTTTTCTGATATTTTTTCCAAAATCACAGCCTGAGCGGTATACGCATAAGTCGGATAATTTCTGTATGCATCTCCTTTTATCTGCCGTGCCTTTCGGTCAGTAAGAGCATATGTCTCAGGCGCCTGATACTGGTATTGCGCGGATACTGCCAATCCTGGCTTCCAGTCTTTCTGAATCAAAAGCCTGCACGCCTCTACAACCGCTCTGCCGCTGTTTAACGTCTGACGCTCACTGACCGCTCCGTAATGCTTGTGCGTCCTTTTAGTATCTCCGTTTATCAGATCTATATCATCTGGACTGCAGATAAGCACCTCACATGCAAGCTGCTTCATAGCCGTACGAAATCCCTGCCCCATATCAATTCCGGTAACCGCAAGAAGGTATCTGCCTGTTTCTAGGCGTGTGATCTTAGCACCCCCGTCGTCAACGGCTCCTTTGCCAACACCTACATTTTTATATCCACAGGCTGCCCCCATAAAAAACTTTCTGTCCGGCCAGTTTTTCTGATATTCTTCCAGCAGTTTTAGGGTCTTAACTTTACAGGCTGCTATGGCATCCTCCATACCCACGCTTTCTTTCAGTACCTGACCGGAAAAAGTCCGATCTCCCGGTTTTAATGCATTTTTCATACGGATATCAAAAACATCTATACCAAGTCTTTTGGCAGCTTCATCAAGAACAGACTCCATGCTGTTGGCTGCCTGATTAATTCCAAAACCTCTAAAGGCACCTCCCGGCGCATTGTTTGTCCGACAGGCCGTTCCTGAAGCTCTGCCGTTTAAAATCCGGTAAGGTCCACCGGCAAAAATAAGAGACTGTTCTAAAACTCCAGGTGTCAGCCCCATATATGGACCTCCGTCTGATGTAAGCCTTGCATCCAGATAACAGATTGTTCCGTCCTTGTAAAATCCTGCTTCATATTCTGTATGATATGCATGCCTTTTATTTGTCATACCCATAGATTCTTCTCTTGATAAAGTAATCCTTACAGAATGCTTTAAAACATATGCAGCTACTGCTGCCGCAGGCTCTATCACCGGATCGCATTTGCTGCCAAAGCCTCCTCCCAGAGGCGTTGCAGTTACCCGGACCTGTTCGGACGAAAGATTTAGTATTTTAGCGATCATGCCCTGCAGCTCAAAAGGAGACTGAGTACATGTATATACATGAATCATTTCATCTGTATAAACTGCTGCTGCCGCTTCCGGCTCCATACAGGCATGTTCTACAAAAGGCATATCAAAAGAATTTTTCACTACAATAATTCCCTTTTCCTTCTTAGCTCTTTCCACATCTCCGGTTTCATGAGACATTCTCGCATAAATCTGACCACAGGCAGCTGCCTCATCCATGGAAAACACTCCAGGCAGCTCTTCAATATCAGGATGAACCTGGCTGGCTGCCGCTCTGGCATGCTCAGGTGTATCTGCCACAACAAGAGCCACGGCATCATAACAAAAACGTACCTTATCCTTACAGAAAACAGGCTGGTCCATTTCAATTGCCCCGTATCCGTTAAATCCCGGAACATCTTTAGCCGTCAGAACCTTTATAACACCCGGAAGGCTCTGCACCTTTCGGCAGTCTATATTTCTGATTCTTCCACAGGGCACGCCCGAAAATACAAAGGCTCCATAATAACAATCCGCTATTTCCAGGTCGTCCGCATAAATCAGCGTCCCATTTGTTTTTTTGATGCCGTCGGTATCCCAGACTGCCTGTCCCACTATATGTTTTGGAACCCATTCCATCCTGGCCCCGTACCTGCCTTTTAAAAAACAGGTTCTCTCAAGATCTTCTAAATCATTGTCCTGGTTTTCTTCCGGATACAACATTTCTGCCGCCCGTTTGACTGCTTTTATAATTTTTACATAACCGGTGCACCGACAGTAATTATGCTTTAGTCCGGCGCATATTTCATCAAAAGAAGGATGATGGCAGCCATCAAGCAGTGCCTTTACTGCCAGCAGCATTCCCGGTGTGCAGAAACCACACTGCACAGCCCCCACATCTAAAAAGGCCCTGGCAATGGGATGAATCCCCTCCGGATATTGTTTGCCTTCTTCTTCTAGTCCCTCTATGGTCAGGATTTCACAGTTGGCTATCTGTTCCATCCTGGTAATACAGGAACGGCGGGGTACACCGTTAATCAGAACGGTGCATGCCCCGCAATGCCCTGTAGAGCACCCTTCCTTTGTTCCTTTTAAACAGGCGGTTCTCCGCAGGTACCAAAGCAGCGTATGCTTCGGAGCAATATCAGCATGTATCTCCTTATGATTTAATTTAAATGTCAGCTTCATGCACTCACCCTTTATTTCCATTCTCAAAACTATCCTGCATTTACCCCCGCAGCAGTCTGAGAATTAATTTTCTCTTGCACATTTATGATATGTTGTTATAATAAACATGTCAACTGACAAGACAGTTGTAAATACATTTTAAGGGAGATCATTTTATGAAACTGAAAAGAGCTGAAAAAATCTGGCTGATCTCAGTCATTATTTTTTTCTTTTTATATAATCTGCCGTTTTTCCCGGCTTATTATCATCCGAAAGCAACAATTATACATATGATCCTGACTATTATTCCACTGTGGACCGTGGTTTATTTTGGTCTGTTTAAAATGTGCCGAATCTTTAAATTAAAGAAAAAAGAGGGGGAATAACTACATGCTAAGCAAACACACCCTCTGGATTGTATTTATTTTATATCTCTGTTTTTTATTCTTTATCGCCAGCTTTGGCAGTCTGTTTCAGAGACACAAAACAAGAAATGCAGAAGACTTTTCCACCAGCGGCGGTACCATCCGCTGGCCCTTTCTTGTTATGACATACATCGCCTCGCTGATGAGCACCTGGGTCTTTTTTGCCGGCCCCGGCGCATACTATCGTGGCGGTTTCGGATACTGGGCCAGCGAGCTTAGTTTTATCTGTCTTTTTCCAGTCATTGTTCATTTTGTTATGAACAAAGTATGGATTATTAACCGCAGCCGGCACTACACTACCCCGGCAGACATTTACTATGACCGCTTTAAAAGCCCTGTTCTGAGATTTATTCTGGCTCTTGTATTTTTAAGTGCTTCTTTTCCAATGGTAACCTCTGTATTAATTGCCATTTCCAAAGCTGCTGAAATCGCAACCGGCGGAAAAATAAATTACCGCTATATTCTTTTAATTATCGGAATTGTGATTGTCGCCTATGTTATGATCGGAGGCTTGAAATCAATCGTAATCACGGATACCATCCAGGGGCTTTTGTACATTGCAATTTTATGGATTATTGTCATTGTCTGTCTGCTGATTGGCTTTAACGGTTCTCTGGGAAATGCGGTCTCCACTGTGTGGGAAAATACCAGCGAATGGTTTTCTTATCCCGGCCCTGATAACTGGGTCCCCTACAGCGCCCGCCTTGGATACCCCTTATGCTGTGCCATTGGATGGACAATTATGCTGCCTCACGTATTTATCCGTTCCGGCTACGCTGGCTCTTCCCTGCAGACCCAGCGCAAACTGATGTTTTTAACACCGGTGCTTCAGGTTATTGTATGGAGCGGATGTATGATTATCGGTCTTGTTGCTATGGGACTGATGCCGGGTCTTAGCACATCCGAAACAGAATACATTATTCCCTATCTGATACAGAATGTGATTCAGAATATTCATCCGGCTGCAGCTTTTATTCTGATGATTGGCTTTTTCATTGGTTCCGTATCAGTAGGTGTAACTACCGCAGACTCTTTTCTTCTTGTTTCCGGATCTATTTTAACAGAAGATATTCTTGTAAATACACTGCATCTGAAACTCAGCGAAAAAGGAAAGCTGACGGCCGTCCGCATTGTAATCGCCTTTATCGGCGTAATTAGTATTTTTATGGCATTAAAGCCGCCGGGACTGATTTTCACACTGATTATGTTTGCCAACGCCATTGTTATGCCGCTGTTTCCAATTCTGGTTATCGGCATCTACTGGAAACGGGCAACAAAACAGGCTGCTATTATCTCAGCAGCCGTGGGCACCGCACTGGTACTGATGACTTATTTCGTATGGAATCTGGGCGGATCCTGGTATGGAACCTTTGGTCTTATAGGAAGCACAGTCTGTATGATCTTTTTCAGCCTTATTACAAAACAGAATCCCGCTGACAGCACCGCATTTTACGAGGCTTTGAAAAAAGGCGAAGAGGAATTTTATGAAACAGAGCCCCGGCAAACTAAGACAGAATCATAATCAAATGCAAAAGAACAGTATCTTACCCAATAAGTAAAAGTGCTGTTCTTTCTATTTATAATTTTATCATTCTTCCACTGCCTGCAAAAACAGCTCTCTCATACTGTCCTTCAATGAAATCCCAAGTTTTTTCATTGTCTGATCCAATGCATCAAATACCGCCGTCATTTTATCTTGATAAGCATTATTGCCCATATGTCCAATACGGATTACTTTTCCTTTCAGTTGGTCAAAGGAACCCGCCAGCATAATCTGATGATCCTTAAGCATCGTCTTAAGAATGGCCGTATCAGTTGTTCCGTCAGGCACCTCAAATACCGTAACTGTATTGGAAAAACCGCTGTTTTGATACAGTTTTAAACCTGCCCCCGTCACTGCCCTCCGGGATGCCTTTGCAATTCTTTCATGTCTTATTAAAATATCTTTATCAGCTGCAATTTGTTCTATCGCCTCTCTCAGCCCATAAATGTCGCTGACAGGCATCGTATATGGAAACCATTTCTCCTTGTAATAGTTTTCAAACACTTTCAGATTCGCATAAAAAGATGCAATTGGTGTCTTACGGCTGTTGATGGCACGTTTAGCATCCTGGCTGACAGTCACAAAGGTAAGGCCCGGAGGAGCCGAAACCACCTTCTGAGAGCCTCCGCATAAAATATCTATCTGCGCATCTGTTACAGATAACGGTTCTCCAAAAGCCGTCGAAACCGCATCTGTTATCGTTAAAATACCATATCTTTTCAGCAGCGGGCAGATAACGGATACATCGTTTAGCATACCGCTTGGCGTATCTCCATGTACAACGGTAGCATATTTAAAATCATGATCCTTTTCCAGGAACTTTCTCAATTCCTCTGCATTTAAAGTTTCTCTTGTATCGGCCGAATAAATATAGGGATTTCCTCCGTACATAGCCACAAAATCAGCAAATCCTCTTCCAAAAATTCCATTATCAAGAACAAGAACCCTGTCAGAAGGTTCTGTCAAAGAGGCACAGGCTGCTTCCAGTCCTAAAATTCCCTCTCCGCCTAATATCAATGTTTCATTTTCCGTATGGAGCAGCCGGCTGATCAGCTGACAGGTTTCCTGGTAAAATTCCACAAACGTCTCATCCAGATCCGGATTCACAAATTCCCGGCTGCGGGCGCTGCGTACAGCTTCCGTAACCTCTGTAGGACCCGGGGTCATCATTTTATACATATTTTTATCCTTTCTGAAAGTGACACCTTCTGCTGGGTATCTTTCTCTTATAAATTACTTTCTGCCTGATTATCTATCAGACTTTCATGCTTCTTTCAGGCCAATTCTCTTTGCCGCCGTATTGAGACGCCCCACAATGGCCAGGGTAACCACAGCCGCCAGGCCAATCTGCAGCAGATTACCCGGTATGGAAGCTGCCGGTGCAATCCAGTTCCCATAAATAATTCCTTCTGCAAGATAATAACCGCCTGCTTTAATCACACATGCCACGGCAATTGCTATCGTATACCAGACAAATTTCTGATGGGAACTTTTTTCGGTAATCCGGCCCACAGCAAATCCCATAAATCCTACAATCACAAGTGTAAAAGGTGCCCATAAAGTCCAGCCGGACAACAGATCAAAAAGCCCCATTCCAACTCCTCCTGCTATCATTCCTGTCCTTTTCCCAAAAATAATTGCTCCCACAAACAAAGGAATATTTCCCAGATGAATCAAACCTCCATTGGCCGCAATTGGCAGCCTTATATTGACGCAGGCAGTAAAGATATATGTCAATGCAACAAAGACTGCTGTTACTGTAATAAATCGAATCTGCTGTATACCTCTCTTTTCTGTTTTTTCCATTTCACAAGCCTTCTTTCTTTTGCTGGAACTTATCCTACTCTCAGAATGGCTTATTTCATATATCCACTTTTCCTGTTTTTAACCAGTCCAGTTTATGTAAAAAAGAATCCTGACACGGCAGGATTCTCCGCCTGCGGCGGGTCGCTTTTGCGACATGACTCCATTCCGCCGCAGTGCGATCAAAAGCGGAGCGTTTTTTGCTCTATCGGAATCGGTACTTTTCAGCTTTATCACAACACGGTATTTCTTATAGCGCAAAAAAGAATGTGCCTTGCACATTCTTCACATAAGTCTTTATTCTTTTTACCGAGCATCCGGCTTTGAGTTAATGGCCACAGACGTTACCTCTACAGTTAACTCAGCCCAGGCACCCTCACGGCACATAGGAGTTTCTGCTTAAGGCTGCTTCATTCCTGACCTGACCTGGTTCACAGAGTCCTATTGCGTAAGACCCAAACTTCGACGCCACTTATAGAGGGCAGCTCTGCAGTCAAAAACCCGGGGCCGGATATCACCCCAACTGTAGCGGACTGTTGGTACAGGGCACCGCTAACGCCCCAGCTGCTCGGAGATTTAAGTATAGCTTTTTTCTGTCTAATTGTCAAATTTTTCTGTTTCTTTTTTAGCCTTTTTCTTTTCTCTTAATTCTTTAAAAAAACTGCTGAGCATGTCTGAACATATCTCTTCTAAAACGCCGCGTATTACTTCTACCTGATGATTAAACTGTCCCATCTGCAGCAAATTCAGCACTGAGCCGCAGCAGCCGGCTTTGGGATTCATACTTCCAATCACAACTTTACTGATTCTAGACTGCACCAGCGCTCCGGCGCACATCTGACACGGTTCCAGTGTCACATACATAGTACAGCCTTCCAGCCTCCAGTCCCCCAGTTTCCGGCTGGCTTTCCGGATCGCCAAAAGTTCCGCATGAGCCAGCGTATTTTTATCTGTATTCCGGCGGTTATATCCTCTGGCAATAATTTTATCTTCACAGACAATCACACATCCAATGGGAACTTCATCAAGCGCCCAGGCTTTTTTTGCCTGCCGGACAGCTTCTTTCATATACTTTTCATGTTTCTCCATAGTATCTCTCTTTCTCGGACATTCTTTCTATAGTATAATGCAGATATGATCAGAAGTAAATTTGAAAGGATGTGATTTTATGACAATCGGTGGACTGCAAAAAACAACACTGCTTGATTATCCCGGAAAGATAAGCGCCTGTATTTTTCTTTCCGGCTGTAATTTCTGCTGCCCTTTTTGTCACAACAGTTCTCTGATTCCAAAAAACATTAAAGGTTTATTTTCTCCTGAAGAAATCCTTTCCCTGCTTGAAAAACGAAAAAGTATTCTGGACGGGGTCTGTATTTCCGGCGGCGAACCTACACTGCAGGAAGATCTTCCCGAATTTATCCGTGATATAAAAAAACTTGGATATTTGGTTAAGCTTGACACCAACGGTACCAACCCTAAAATGTTAAGTTTTTTAATATCAGAAAAACTAATAGATGCGGTGGCTATGGATATTAAAAATTCCAAAGAAAAATATGCCGCAACCTGCGGTATTACAGATCAGGGGCTCCCCTTTCCGGCAATCTTAAGCTCCGTTGAGCTGTTAAAAAATACAACAGATCTATATATTGAGTTCCGCACTACAGTCATCCGGGAATTTCATCATGCATCTGATTTTAAATCTATCGGAGAATGGCTTTTAGGAGCTTCACGCTATGTCCTTCAGCCTTTTAAAAGCTCTGACTCCGTCCCGCTCCAAAAACTTCATGCACCTGACTACACAGATTTAAAATATTACCAAAAGCTGTGCCAAAACTATATACCTTCGGTAAGCATACGGGGAACTTAAATTATACCCAGCCGCCGCCCCTTTTAATTCAGATAACGATACCAGTACCCAAACTCTCCTGTTTTTTGTATACACTGCTCCTGGGTTCTAAATTCTGTGAAACTAAAAATGGACGCCATCACCCGTTCCTGATTCTGAAATACACCCGGGACTCCCAAAAACCAGCGATTCTCGGACTGTATGTAACCCAAAAGAAGCGCTCCGTAATTAAAATATCCATGGAGCAGAAAACTGTTATTTCTCATAAACCAATATTGTTTGGGCAGCTGTTTAAAATCTTTGATATCAAAACGGATAGCACGCACATCCGTATCACCCGAAAAAGGATAAATCTCTCTGTGGGTTTTCTTCAATGCATTCCAGCAATTTTCCATTCCCGCATTTTTTACTGCTGCGGCACCGGCAGACTGTATCTTCAGTTCCTCTTCTCCCGTAATGCTCTCTTCCTTCTCTATCTGTTCTTCCATTATCAGATCAGCATCATCTCCCATGCCTTCCTGTTCACTCCCGCTTTGCTCTATAGGAATTACTTTTTGTTCCAAAGAATCATGCTCTTCTGCTTTTATTTCTTTTTCATCTTTTTGCTCCGATTTCAGTATTTCCTGCTCCATCAGACGTTCTACATTTGAAATTACCTTCTTGTCATTTTGAACCTCTGTCGTTTCTTCCTGAGTATTTTGACCGGGAAATACCCGGATATTGTCCGGTTCCTCTGCCTGCGCAGCCGTTATCTGGGGACGCTCTTTTGTTTCTTCCACATTTTCTTTTTTCTCCGGACGCAGTCTGTTCCAGTCAGTTTTTTCATCATCCCACTGACTGGCAATTAAAAAGTCATCCTGCAGGGGAATAATAATTCCTCTAATTTGAGAAAACTGATACATGGTTCCTCCTACAGCAGCGCCGTCAAAACGAAACACACCATCTGCAGAATGGTTTTTTACCGGCAGCTTTCCTATTGAAATCTGCGGCAGATAGCCCTCTTTTCTGACAAACAGGCATACCTGTATCTCATTGATCTGGCCCGGGCAGTTTTTAATATGAAATTCCATCCTGCATTGATTTTGACGCTGTTCCACCTTCGCAAAACCACAATTTAGCTTTTTCTCATTTTTTTCATATTGAAACAGATACGTTATAAACCTTTTATAATTGGACATACTTCCTCCCGATATAGCTTTCTACAATTTATGATTTTTTCTCTAAAATATGATTTTTTTACTTGACAAATCTATCTTATCGGTTATAATGAAATAGAAATCAGTAATAATTACTATTATCAAGAAAGAGAGAATCATGATTAAACGAAGCAGACAACGGGAATGTATTAAACAGTTTCTTATGGGACGCACAGACCACCCTACAGCGGAAACAATTTATATGCATCTGCGCAAAGAGATGCCGTCTTTAAGCCTTGGGACAGTTTATCGAAATCTTTCTCTGCTTTCCGAGTTAGGGGAAATTCGAAAGATTTCCACTGGCATTGGACCTGATCATTTTGATGGGAATACAGCTCCCCATAATCATTTTATCTGCCAGCAGTGCGGACAATTTTTGGATTTGAAAATGGATAATATCGACCATATCAACGATATTGCCGGAAAAAACTTTGCCGGATTGATTCATGGACACATTACTTATTTCTACGGAATGTGCCCTGAATGTGCAAAGGAAAAAAGTAGTAAAAAAACCAGTTGACATGACTGATTTTTTATAAAACAATAGTAGCATCAATAAATTTTTTATTGAAAAACCAATAGGAAAGGATAAGGATAAAAATGAAAAAATTTGTATGTACAGTATGTGGTTATGTTCACGAAGGAGATGCAGCACCGGATTTCTGTCCAGTCTGTAAAGCACCTGCAGAAAAATTCAAAGAGCAGACAGGAGAAATGTCATGGGCTGCTGAGCATGAAGTAGGCGTTGCAAAAGGCGTTAGCGAAGACATTCTTGCAGATTTAAGAGCAAACTTCGAAGGCGAATGTTCAGAGGTAGGTATGTACCTTGCTATGGCCCGCGTTGCTCACAGAGAAGGATATCCGGAAATTGGATTATACTGGGAAAAAGCTGCTTATGAAGAAGCAGAACATGCTGCAAAATTTGCTGAATTACTTGGTGAAGTTATTACAGACAGCACAAAGAAAAATCTTGAAATGCGTGTAGATGCTGAAAACGGCGCTACAGCTGGTAAATTTGATCTTGCAAAACGTGCAAAAGCTGCTAACCTTGATGCTATTCATGATACTGTTCATGAAATGGCAAGAGACGAGGCTCGTCACGGAAGAGCATTCAAAGGCTTATTAGAGAGATACTTTGGTTAATTCCAAAGCCATATATCATTACATCTAAAAGAAAGAACCATTACACAGGAAAGACTTTTTCCATAAAAATGTGTAATGGTTCTTTTTTACAATTAATCTATTGCCCCATAATCTTATCATGGGGGAGATAGATCAGCTTATCTTGAATTTGCAGGCTCGATATTTACACTCTTTCCTTTAATCTTTGCTTTCTTCATAGCCGTCATTACAGCCGCTCCGTATTCCTTCGGAACTTCCACAAAGGTGTATTTGTCAAACATATCAATGGTGCCCACCAGCTCTCCCGGCATTCCGGATTCACCAGCTACAGCGCCAAGAATATTTCCGGGTTTTACATGGTCTTTTTTTCCGATATTGATGAACAGACGTACCATGCCTTCTTCCGCACCGGTATCCTCAAATTCAAAATTATCCTGCTTTCCTGCCTCTTTTTCCAGCATACCAAGAGCTTCCACCAGAAAAGCCGCCGCAATATCCATAGCAGTATAATCAGAATGATTAACCTGATCTTCAATCATATTAATTGCTTTGGACAGATCTTCTTCTTCAATAATTTGTCCAATGTGATCCATGATCTTCTCGGCTTTTACATTTGTCACATCTTTTGCTGACGGGATGGGCTGTGCAAGTATTTTTGTTTTACAGTAACGCTGGATCTCTTTTAATTTATAAACCTCTTTTCCTTTTACAAAAGAAAATGCACGGCCGGTTCTTCCGGCACGGCCGGTTCTTCCAATCCGATGTACATAATATTCATCATCCTGAGGCAGATCATAATTAAATACCGCTTCCACATCATCCACATCAATTCCTCTGGCTGCTACATCTGTGGCAATCAGGATTTCTGCTTTTCCGTTACGGAAGCTTTTCATTACCCGGTCTCTCTGTGTCTGTTTCATATCACCGTGAAGACCTTCTGCAAAGTACCCTCTGCCCTGCAGCTCACTTGTGAGTTCATCTACCATCCGTTTTGTATTGCAGAATACCAAAGACAGCTTCGGATCATAATAATCCAGCAGACGTGTCAAAATATCCACCTTATCTTTTCTTTTTACATCATAATAGTACTGCTCAATGCTGGGAACTGTCAGCTCTTTCTTTACAACTTTAATGGTAATAGCATCTTTCTGATATTTTTTTGTAATGTCCAGAATTGCTTTTGGCATGGTTGCCGAAAATAACACAACCTGACGTTCTTCCGGAAGGTATTCTAAAACAGTTTCAATATCTTCCCGAAATCCCATATTCAGCATTTCATCTGCTTCATCCAGAACAATGGTATTTACATGATCACAGCGGATAGTTTTTCTTCTCAAATGATCCATAACCCGTCCCGGCGTTCCGATAATAATCTGAGCTCCTCCCTTTAAGGAACGGATCTGTTTGCTGATTTCCTGTCCCCCATATACAGGTAAAATTTTTATACCGTGCATATATTTTGCCAGATTCCTGATCTCATTAGACACCTGAATTGCCAGTTCTCTTGTAGGACATAAAACGATGGCCTGTGTCTTTTTAGAATGAGGCTCTACTTTGTGCAGCAGGGGAATACCAAAAGACGCGGTCTTACCTGTTCCTGTCTGAGCCTGACCGATAACATCCTGTCCACTCATTACTGCCGGTATGGATTTGGCCTGAATCGGTGTAGCCTCCTCAAATCCCATTTCTGTTACTGCCCGCAGTACCTGCGGGTATAATTCTAATTCTTCAAATCTTACTGTTTCCATTTATATTCCTTTCCTTATTCATATCATAGGATAAATTTCCTGGCATATTAAATAAATCATAGTTTCTATGATATAAAAAAAGCGCCCGCCTCCGAAGGAGATTGCGAAACGCTGATTACTATGCTTTATCAAATTCCACCTGCTTATCATATCAAAGAGATGCCAGGAAGTCAAATACTGTTTTTACAACTCCTGTATTCCCATTTTCTGCAGTTCCCATTTCCAGTCATCTTTTTCTGTCAGTCTTTCTTTTTCCCGGCGGGTTAATTTTTTTATCTGCGCCTCTCTTTTCATGGCATCTTCCTTATTTTCATAAAATTCCAGGTAAACCAGCTTTAGGGGGCCTCTTCCTCTGGTGTACTTTGCGCCTTTACCCTGGCGGTGCTGCTTTATTCTTTTCTGAATATCGTTGGTCCACCCTGTGTAAAAGCTTTCATCCTTGCACTTCAGCATATATGTAAAATTCATTATTTCTCCTGTATGTATCCCGGGCCGGCACCGGCCGCCCTAAAGCAGTCCGGTACCGGCTGTTATTTATATAAAGCAATCGACCTAGTTTTGTACTTCACTCATTTTTTGAACACTTCCTGTAGAAATCATTCGATTGCGTATTTTGGTCTTTCTAAAATATTATACACCAAAATGCGCCGATTGTGCCTGTCTTATGGCCAGATATAAAAATCTGTATTATTCCAGAAAGTCCATAGGATCTACAGGCTCTTTATCCTTCATCATAGCAAAATACAGATTACTTCCTTCCACACTGTAATATTTCGTCGGTTCTGTAATATAACCAATAACATCACCTTTTTTAATTTCATCACCTTTTTTGAGCTTTACTTCTTTGAGCTGTCCATACTGAGCAGTGTAGCCGCTGCCAATGTCTACAGTTAAAGTCATCCCCGTATTTTCATTGGTTGATACATCTGTCACCCTGCCGTCTGAAGCGGCCTGTACCTTGGTGTTCACCTGGGCCTGAATAATCAGAGCCGGATTATATTTATACTGATCCAATGTTGCAAAATAAATTGTTTTGTCCATACTGTAGTTCAAAAGCACATTTCCTTTTACCGGCCATGCAATCTTTGTACTTTTGCTGAAAGTTAATTCTTCCTTTTTTTCCTTAGCTTTGGCCGTTTCTGCAGCATTTGAGGCTTCCTTGGTTTTTACGGTTTCTTTTTCCTCCGTATAGGATGCAGTTTCCTTTGTTTCCGGTTCCTTAGCTGCCTCCTTCGAGGCACTCTGATCCTCAGCCATAGTTTCCACCGTTTCCGGTTCCTCTTCCTGCTCTTTTGGCTCTGTTACGATATCTTTTGTCTGTGCCAGCTGTATCTGCTGCTGATTTTCTTTTTGTAAATTTTTATAATAGAGACCACCCATGGCAATAATTGCCGCCAGAGCGATAACGCCGGCAGTCAGATATGATTTCTGTCTGGATCTAATAAATCTTCTGTCATTTTTCATTTCCATCACCATCCGCTTTCACAAAATCTGTTACGGATAGCTTTGCCTGAAATGTTATCTCTTATACAAAAGAATAAAAATTTTCCATTTATTTTTCTTTCATGGCTTCAATCTTTATATCTTTATAGTAATATTTCAAAATCTCTTTGTAATCTTTTCCTTCCTTTGCCATCTGATTAGCCCCATACTGGCTTAAACCCAGACCATGTCCCAGTCCTTTGGTCGTAATTCGCACCTTGCCCTCCAGCTGGGAAAAATAAAAACAGGAGGATGGCAGTCCCAGAACCTCTTTTACAGCTTCTCCATTTAAAACTGTCTTTCCAATCTGTACTTCCGTAACATATCCTGCCTCATCCCTGGTTTTAATTTTCAGCTCTCCCGGCAGCTTTGAAACCTCTACTTTCTCATCCTTTAAAACCTTCTGCAATTTTGAAGCCATCTCTTCTTTTTCTAAAAATGTAACCATAAGATACTGTTCCGATGATATATCCCAGCTGCTCTCTACACTGGACAAATATGTTTTATTTTCCTGGCCGGGTACTTCTGACGCATTGCGGGTTAATTTGCTGCTGACAGCATGATACGCAGCATCTATAGCTTCCCCCTGACTGGTAAGTATTTCTCCACTGGTATCTTCCACACAAAATGTGATTTTCTCCAGGTTTTCCGCCAGATTTTCTGCATTTTCCTTTATTTCCTGATCTGGATCCCGGTATAGGTTTGTCCGAGCAATCACCGCCTGAGCTTTTAGGGCCTCCGTTTCGTCTGTCCCGGACATTTCTTCTGATACCATCTGAATTACTTTTTGTTCAAATTCTGAGGACTCTTTGCTGTCAGAGTGAAAAGGAAATCCTTTTCCTCCCTGAAAATATACAGTAATCAGGTACGGAATAAAAATAATCAAGATCAGAATTGCACCATACAATTTTATTTTTTCTTTCATATTTCACTGTATGATATCCGGATTCAGAATATACATAAAAACAGCAGCCACCTGACGGATTCATATATTCTCCTAGGAAGTAAACAGGTTTTACGATCTTACCTGTCTGCCTGAAAGAACACATATCAGATATCTGCTGTTTTCTATACTATAGTCTTTTTTTAATAAAATTACTGAGAGCTGCAAACTCTTTAAGCGTCAGTGCCTCTCCCCGGATGTTCAGCGGCTTTGAAAGCTCTCCTATGGCACCTTCTATATCCTCTTTTGAAAGCGGAAGATTCAGACCATTTTTCAGTCCGTTCACAAGTGTTTTCCGACGCTGATTAAAGGCTGCCCGGATAATGCGAAACATCAGTTTTTCATCTTCTGCCTGCACAGGAGGGACCTCATGTCTAATCAACCGAATTACCGCCGAACCTACATTTGGCCGGGGCATAAAACAATTGGGCGGAACATTTGCCACAATTTCAGGTTTTGCATAATACTGTACCGCCAGAGACAGGGCACCGTATTCTTTGGATCCCGGCCCTGTCTTCATACGGTCAGCCACCTCTTTTTGAACCATAATCGTAATACTTTCAATGGGTACATGGCTTTCAAACAATCCCATAATAATAGGTGTTGTAATATAATAGGGCAGATTAGCAACCACTTTAATGGGTTTCCCGTGATTTTTTTCCTGTACCAGCTGATTGATATCTACTTTCAGAATATCATTATGAATCACTTCTACATTGTTATAGGCGCTTAATGTATCCTTTAATACAGGTATCAGTGCATTGTCAATTTCCACTGCAGCCACTTCTCTGGCATTTTCACAAAGATACTGGGTCATGGTGCCAATCCCCGGTCCAATTTCCAGCACAAAGTCATCCGATGTAATATCCGCCGCACGAATAATTTTATCCAATACATGGGTATCTATCAAAAAATTCTGACCAAATTTCTTTTGAAATACAAATTTATACTTATTTAAAACCGCAATGGTTTCCTGGGGATTTCCTAAGGTCGCCATCCTTATTCCTTTCTGACTGCTCTAAGGCTGTCCTTTTTCTTCTCCCGCTAAATATCAGGCTGTATCCGACACGAAACAGTCCATACAACGGGATTTTATTTTTCCTTTACCTTGAAAAACAAAGCTCTTGCATTTTCATTGGTTACGCGGATAACGTCTTCCTCTGAAACACCCTTAATTCTTGCAATTTCTTCCACAACATAGGACAGATACAATGAGGAATTTCGTTTTCCCCGGTAAGGCTCAGGCGCCAGGTAGGGGGAATCTGTCTCCAGCAGAATCTTTTCCAGCGGTATATCCTCCACGGTTTCTTTTAATTTTCTGGAAGCCTTAAAGGTTACAACACCGCCCACTCCAATGTAGTATCCCATTTTTACGTATTGAGCCGCCATTTCTCTGGAATAGGAATAGCAGTGGACCACTCCTTTTAAATCCTGATAACAGCTCTGGGATAATATGTCCATAGTATCTGCCGCAGCCTCTCTGGAATGAATAATCACCGGAAGCGCCGCCTGCTTTGCAATATCCAGCTGTCGGCAAAACCAGTATTTCTGCCGGTTGTGTACCTCGGGTTCTTTTCCCCAGTAATAATCAAGGCCGATTTCCCCTACAGCTGCCACTTTGGGATGGGACAGATGAGCCTCTATCCAGCCTGTGCCTTCCTGATCCAGATCCGAAATATCACTGGGATGAATCCCCAGCGCAGCATAGACAAACTCATATGTTTCAGCCAGCTTCAGTGATTTTTCACATCCCTTCATACTGGCCCCCACATTTATAATTGTACCGATTCCATGATCTTTCATGGAAGTAAGCAGCTGGTCTCTGTCTTCATCAAATTTTTCATCATCATAATGAGCATGACTTTCGAATATCATTTCATGTCTCCCTTTTAAGCAATTTCCGCGCCTGACGGCATATCCTTCTCCGGTGTCATTACTGCCAGATTTCCGTTTTCATCTTCCGCGCACAAAATCATTCCTTCTGAAAGAACGCCAGCCAGCTTCGCTGGTTTTAAGTTCACTAAAACCATAACCTTTTTACCTACCATTTCTTCTGCAGAATAGTATTTTTTGATTCCGGAAACAATTTGTTTGACCTGAGATCCTATTTTTACCTGTGAACATAACAGCTTTTTCGATTTTTTCACTTCTTCACAGGCGATAATTTCACCTACCTGAAACTGCATTTTCATAAAATCATCATATTCAATTTCGTCTTTTGGCTCAATATCAATTACTGTTTCATCTGTCTCTTTAACAGCTTCTGCTTCCTTCTGCTCCTTTGGATGGCGCTCCTCTACTCTTTTTAAAACTTCCTCAATGTCCTGACGGGCAAATAAGATCTCCGGTTTTTCTGTGACTTTTGTACCGCTTTCATAAAGACCAAAGGTACTTAATTCCTCAAAATCTCTGTCTCTTCCATTCAGCTGTGTAAAAATCTTTTCCGATGTTTCCGGCATAAAACTCTTTAGCAACGATGTGCCAATACAAATACTCTCTACCAGATTATATAAAACAGTAGCCAGACGCTCCTGCTTTGTTTCATCCTTTGCCAGTGCCCATGGCATTGTCTCATCAATATATTTATTACAGCGTTTAAATAATGCAAATACTTCTGTAATAGCATCTGCTACTCTTAAATGCTCCATTTTTTCTGCTACGCAGTCGACAGTACCTGTTACTACAGATTTCAATTCTTCATCCACAGGTTCAGATACCTGTTTATCCGTCACAATCCCGCCAAAATATTTATTACTCATGGATATGGTGCGGTTTACCAGATTTCCCAGAGTATTGGCCAGATCTGAGTTCATACGCTCTACCATCAGCTCCCAGGAAATAATTCCATCATTGTCAAAAGGCATCTCATGCAGAACAAAATAGCGCACGGCGTCCACCCCAAAAAACTCAACCAGTTCATCTGCATACAGCACATTTCCCTTTGATTTACTCATCTTACCGTCACCCTGAAGCAGCCATGGATGCCCAAATACCTGTTTTGGAAGCGGCAGATCCAGTGCCATCAAAAAGATCGGCCAGTAAATTGTATGGAATCTGATAATATCTTTTCCAATCAAATGCAGATCTGCCGGCCAGTTCTTATTGAACAATTCCGATGAATTACCATCCGCATCATATCCGATTTTTGTAATATAGTTGGTCAGCGCATCCAGCCAGACATATACCACATGTTTTGGTTCAAAATCCACGGGGATTCCCCAGGTAAATGACGTACGGGATACACACAGATCCTGCAGACCCGGCAAAAGGAAATTATTCATCATCTCATTCTTTCTGGAAACGGGCTGAATAAATTCCGGATGGGTATTGATATGCTCAATGAGACGATCCGCATATTTACTCATTTTAAAGAAATATGCCTCTTCCTTGGCCGGCTGCACTTCTCTTCCGCAGTCCGGACACTTGCCGTCCACTAACTGAGACTCTGTAAAAAAGGACTCGCATGGGGTACAGTACATACCTTCATAATGTCCTTTATAAATGTCGCCTTTCTCATACAGTTTTTTAAAAATCTTCTGTACCTGTTTCTCGTGATCCTCATCAGTAGTACGAATAAAATTATCATAGGATGTATTCATCATATCCCAGATACCCTTAATTTCTCCGGCAACCTGATCTACAAATTCCTTTGGCGTAATACCCTGCTCCTGGGCTTTCAGCTCAATTTTCTGTCCGTGTTCATCTGAACCGGTTTGAAAATATACGTCGTATCCTTCCTGTCTTTTGTAACGGGCAATGGCATCTGCCAGAACAATCTCATAGGTATTCCCGATATGTGGCTTGCCGGATGTGTAGGCAATAGCCGTTGTCATATAATATTTTCCTTTACATGTTTTGCACATAATAATTCCTCCTCGTCTATATTTTTGGGCATATTGTGCCTCTATAAAAAAGAATCCTGCCACGGTAGGACTCTCCGCCTGCGGCAGGTTGCGCAAGCAGCATGATTTCACTCTGCCGCAGTGCGATCCACTGCGGAGCGTTTTTTTGCTCTATAGGAATCGGTACTTTTCAGCTTTATCACAACATGGTATTTCCTATAGAGAAATAAAAAATCTCCCGTCCTATAAAAGGACGAGAGAACTGTTCCCGTGTTACCACCTTTGTTCGCTTCAGCCTCACAGCTAAAGCCTCCTTGAGTATCCTAAAATACCCGGCGCTGTAACAGGCGCTCCTGTCAGAACTTATCCTTTTACTCCTCCTGGAATATAAAGGTTCAGTCCCGCCGCTCCAAAGCCATCTTCCATCTGTCATCCCTTCGCTTTTCTCAGCATTTTAAGCGTCTCTGTAAATTTCCGGCAGATGTACTCTCTTCTTCACTGCGTTTTATCGTATATAGAGAAATCGTATCACAGCAAAATTAAAAAGTCAAGGAAGGCGGTCGTTCCCCCATAGGAGAAACAAACATCATTTCATAATCATTAAACCAGCAGGGCACAAATTCCGGTATTCCCCCCTTTAAAGCTGTTAATGCATTTTCTTTTATATTTATCGTCATCTTATTTTTCTCCTTCATTATGCCGCAGCTTTTCTGGCCTCCACACGGTTTACCATTCTATGTACATATGCAATGAAGAAAATAATTCCGGCAGCTATGGGAATTAACATAAATAAAAACATTCCCTGATACCCAAAAACTCCTGCCAGTATTCCTGCAACCTGTGCCCATACAACCTGTGCAAGATTATGTCCAATCTGATGTGTGGAATTAGCCTGGCCAACTCTGTCTGCCGGCGCACGAAGTACGGATATCGACATAATCGCCGCCTGCGTCCCATTATAACCGACTCCCCAGCAGACAGAAGCCAGAATAACAATACCAAGCCCCGGAGCCTTGGCAATGCAGATCACAGAAATAACCAGCAGCGCCACACAACAGTAAAACATTTTATTAATTCCGATCTTTGTAATAATGCCCGACATGAAAAATCTTGCAAATACATTAATAACTGCCCCAACTGTCCAAAACAGCGCCGCTTTTTCAATCCCTCTTTCCAAAAGGCTTACCGTCGCATAGGTCTGACCAATAAAGACGATCTGAAGAATTAAAAAAGAAAGAATAAATCCTGGCAGGGCAGTTTTTTCAAAACCAAAGGCTTTTCTTTTGGGGGCATCCGGATTATTTACCGGTTTTGACGTATTCAATAGAAATATAACTGCCCCGGCAACAGATAACACAGCGCAGGCAATAAACATTGTTCTAAAACCAAATTTTGCAAAAATAGCGGTCCCGGTCTGAGGTCCTGTAAAATATGATAACGCCGGTCCCAAACCATAAAGTGTCATAGCTACAGAACGAATTTCCGGCCGTACAGATGCTGCTGCAATAGACAGAGCCGCATTGATTACGAACCCAAATCCTGCCATCTGTATACATCTTGCAATTGTAATAGAAGCAAATCCTGTGCTCTGCATATATAGAATAAATCCAAGTGCCAGCAGAACCGCCCCCACAGCTCCGCATAATCCATGACGCATTTTATCACACAAAATTCCAAGCAGAGGATAAAGCACCACAACTACAATACCCGCAATAGCTACTACTGTTCCGAACCGCGCCTGTTCAAGGCCAAGAACGCCTACCGCATAAGCTGCTGAATTCGTATTCACCGCCATCTGTGCAGTCCCGCATATAATCATCGCTATTATCATAAGTATAAAATTTTTTCTTAATACTTCTTTCCAGACTTTCATTTTTCTCCTCCTGATTCTTCTGTTATCTGTTTATTAAATATTTCATTTACATTCTGTAATGCCTCTGTATCATTCGCTCCAATCATTTTTTCTGAGACAGCTGTGACTATTATAAAACAGACAACTGTACAAATAATACTGAATACATATAGTCCATCTCTTCCCCATGGTGACCGCAAAAATATAGATACTACCAGGAAGCTGGAGCTGCTGACAGCCATAACAACGGGTGCTATAAGGCGGTTAGCTGCTGCAAAATCCCAGCGCCCAAATACAGTTCCCACCATAGATGGCTGTAAATTAGCAATTCCACCTACACATCCCATCATCCCACAGGCACTGATCCAGATTAAAACCGTACTTTGCTTATGAAAAAGACTTATTGCATACATGGCAAGAACTCCAAGTGCATATATCTGACTGGCTTTTTTAGTTCCCAGTTTTAAGTCCAAAAAGCCAAAAAACCAGCTTCCCGCCAGCGCCGCTGCACCTGCTATCTGAAGCACATGTACCCCAAATTCCTGAGAATACCCCAACGATACACAACGAAGCACAATCTGGCTGACATAGGCCACTGCAGCCATCCAAAGCAGCCCCCATCCAATGCTGATCTGCCACATCTGTTTTGTACGCAGCAATTTTTTCATTGTATAACTGTTCTGATATCGTTTCATTACATGAGTATTTTTAATTAGCTCCTCCAAACCGTTCGGGTTATTATCAGGACAGGTCCCGGCTGCTTCTGGTGTATTTTTTATAAATAGTCTGGCAAACAACGCAATCAGTACCAATACACATCCAAATAATATCATGGTAGCCTCTGACCCTATTCTGTGTATAACAGCCGGAATATAGGGCGACCAGACAATATCAGCCAGTATGATTCCCATTGTGGCCCAGCCAAGAACAATACCTTTCGTTCGTGGAAACCAGTTGTTCAAAAGAGCTGCATTTCCGGCCTGCTGGTAAGCGCATGACATGACTCTGTTTAAGATAATAGTAAAAACAAATACCCCAAAAATTCTTGTTGTCCCATAAAGGGCAAGACTTGCTCCGCCAATTAAAAGACCACATATTATTACAAACCGCGGTCCTTTCTTTACTACGAGCTGTCCAAAAAACACTGTTGCCACAGCGCCAATATAACCCCCATAACTCATAAATGGCAAAAGATCTTCATATTTCCATCCCCGTATTTCTGCAATCATGGGCAGAATCGTATTTGTAGTCCCGGCATTTACACAAGCACAGATTAAAAACAGCACCCCGCCAAAAAGTATAATCACCAATTGTTTTTTCCCTAGCCATTCTGGTTTTTTTACTGTCATTTTTCTGTTCCTCTCCCGCTTTATCCGCTTGAAATTTTATTACTTACTTCCATAAGTTAAAACTGTATCCATCGCCGCCTCTAAAAGTTCGGGTTTTGCCCTGTCCATCCCTCCATCTGTGGAGAAAATATACCCGCCGCCACTGGCACAGTTATCAATTAAATACTTACATGTATTAATTACCTCTTCTTTTGTCCCATGTTCTAACAAATAGGAAGGAAAGCCTCCTTCAATACAGGCTGTATTTCCAAGAATTCTCTTTACTTCTTTCATATTACAATCTTCAATATGTATCACCGTCTTTCCCTTTGGAACCTCTTTTAAATATTCCAGACGGCTGTCATACTTTCCTTCTGTAAAGATATAAGGAACCATATCACAGGCAACAATTTCTTCTATTACTTCCAGCAAATCTTTCCAGTAATATTTTGCATACTGCTCATCTGACATAAAGCCATCCATACCTTTATGCAGCGCAATAAATACCCATTGACCTTTTAAAAACTTTCCCTGTTCACGAATCATTTCTTTCATAATTTTTAAATTTTGTCTGCAGTAAGATAAAATGATGTCCTCATTGTCATATAAATCCGTCAGTGAATCCAGCGTTCCCCGATATATATCGCTGTATCTGTCAAAAGGTACCGCTGCACCGCCTTTATCCAGAACCGGATATCCCATGTTCTCAACCATGTTCTCAATCTCTTTCAGTTTCCCCTTACGTTTCTGTATTAACTCTTCAATTTCCCAGAACTTTCGAATCATCTTTTTTGATTCCGGTGTACTTAATGTGGAAATTACATTTGTCAGACCATTAAATGTTGGATTAATCCTGTTAAATTTCCATTGTTCCATTCCCTCAAACAAAGCTGCCACTCTGGAAAAACCTTTAGTTATCAACCAGCCGGAGAAATCTGTACAAAACTCCTCCATTTCCTCTTCATTCAGCAAGGGATATTCTAGGAACTGGTGGATACTGTCATCATCCACCCGGTGATCCGGTCCACCGGCCCAGGCCAGATTTTTCATACCAAGCTGCTCCCATACAGGTCCCATTCCCACATTATTATTGGCTATCTGAAGCAGCATATCCGGATTATAGTCTGTGACAAACTTTGCAAAGGCATGTCTTGCTTTGTCCATATCATATACAATATCTTTCATAGAGTATCCTGCATGATATGCCAGATAGCCCTGACAAAAAGGCGCCCAGGGTACCCTGTCAGATTCTTTCAAATCAATAGCATCCTGTATTCTCTTTAATCGTTTTTCATAAGTTGACATCTTTCTCCTCCTGTAGTCAAATGATACTTTATATTCTTGCAAATCACATGCCAATATTTCATTTATTTTTTTTTATAAAAAAAGAGTATACCCGCCGGAGAATTTCTTCTCTTTTTGACATACTCTTTCCTTTTCATGAAATATCAAAACTTCAAACCATTAATTTGTTATACCATAATTTCTCATTTTACTGTAAAGGGTATTCCTGGTAATTCCAAGTTCTTTTGCCGTTTTCAACACATTTCCCTCATTAGCCCTTAATCGCTTCTGAATATGTGCTTTTTCTACTGATTTTAATGAATAATCTTCTGGCTTTAACTGTTCCTGACTGTCGAAATTTTGAAAAGCTTCTCTTTCATTTTTTATATCGACTGCCGCTCCTGATCCGATTTTAAAATAATCTTCCAGTACAGCACCGGTTACAGTTTCGTTTGGATAGAGAACAGTCAGCCTTGTAATTAGATGTTTTAACTGCCTTACATTTCCCGGCCAGGAATACAAAAGCAGATTATCTTTAGCAGTCTCTTCCAGCGAAAACCGTGAACCACATTCTTTCATAAAATGCTCTGTTAAAAGGGGAATATCTTCCTTTCGTTCTCTCAAGGGAGGAATATGAATCTCCAGCATGGCCAGCCGGTAATATAAATCCATTCTAAATTTATTTTCAGCACACATAGCCGCCAGATTTTTATTGGTGGTTGCAATAATATCAGCCTGTAAAGGATATACCTTGTCACCGCCTACACGTTCAAACTCTCTTTCCTCCAACACACGAAGGAGTTTGCTTTGCAGCGCAATATCCATGTCTCCAATCTCATCCAGCAGAATCGTACCGTCAGCAGCCTGCTCAAACTTACCTGCTTTTGCGCTTACTGCTCCTGTAAATGCACCTTTTTCATATCCAAATAATTCTGCCTCTATCAGATTATCCGGTATCGCTGTACAATTGATTTTTACAAAGGGCTTTGATCGGTATTTCGTCCGTTCCGAATGAATCGCTCCTGCCAGAATTTCCTTCCCACATCCGGTTTCCCCGATAATCAATATGGAATAATCCGACTTTGCCGCAAGCCGGCACTGCTGGATTACCTTCTTCGCGGCATCCCCTGTTCCCAAAAAATCCTCAAAACGATACCTGCTGAGTACACGGGACAACGTATGATACATTTCTTTATCCTTTGTAGTTCTCCCAAGCTTTGCCACCATATCTTTCAGCATAACAATATCCTGTATAGTAATCGTACACAATACCCCGATCACTTCCTCGTCCTCAAATACGGGAATCATATTACTCAGTGTTCTATGCCCTTTAATATGGACCAGCTTATCCATAGATGCTCTGCCAGTTCGCAGAGTCTCCTCAACTGCAGCTCTAGAATCCTCCGACTGAATAGGATGGTTCAGCCTTTTTTCTGTATTTGGCTCCCACAAATGTCTGGTCTGGCTGCTGGCATACAGCACCAGCCCATTCTCATCTACCAAAATAGAAGGATTGGGAAGTGCATCCATCATATGATCCAGCATTCCACCCCTTGTATGAATTTCTTTCCGGGTTAAATTTAATTTCATTTTAATCCCCTTTTCATCTTTTTCTACAATTCTTCTTGTTTAATTATTACACATGTAATGTTAATTTTCTATACATATGTTTAATTTTTTATCACTATCTGCAAATTATTTTAACCCAACCAAATTCTTTTCAGCTATAAAATTATGGCATGATTTTTGCTTTATATATGATTATCAAAAAATGGAAAGAAGGTATTTTTATATGAATTTAAAACGGGAACTGACCTCTGCAGAAAAAAAGAAACCATATGCAAAATTTTACTTTCAGGACTTACCCGAACCAGATCCAGCCATCATTGATATTTATAAAAGAGGGCCTATGGACTGGAAAGATGCACTTGATCCGGAAAATGTTAATGCTCTGTTAGAGCCCGGATATCATAAAACAGAAACCGGATACTGTCAGATGCCGGATGGTACAGCCTATATTACCTCCTTATACAAAATGCCCGGAGTTACATTGGATATGATTAACTGGTGGTTTGCCTGGCACGCACTGGAAGATCTTCGTTATATGATCTGGTATCCAGGCGCTCACTTTTCTATTTACGTAACAGAAGAAGGGCGCAGAAAAATACTGGATCCCAAGATTCCCCCTGAAGAAAAACACATGAACATTACCCATTCTGTCTGTGAAGATATTATGGGACTTGGCCAGATCCCAAGCCCTCATACAATTCCCTTTGTAGATATGGAAACCCTTGGATTCGACCGGGAACTATACAGGAAAACACCTGGTATTACAGTTATGGGAGCTGTCTCAGATCCCAATGACAGTACTTTAATTCCTGAGCGCCACCGTATTTTGCTGCATTATTTTCGTGAGACAGAAAATGGAGTAGAACTCAGAAGCAGAACCTGGCGGGGCTGCACACTAGTTAACGGAAAAAAAGTTAAAATGATTCCGGATGGGGAAAAAATGGCTGTCGGAAATATTGTCAAACTTACAGAACACTCTTCCAGAGAATACGCAAACCTGGCCAGAATTCTTCCGGAACTCTATGAAATGACAGAAGGAAAATATGAATGATTACTTCCCAATTTATTTCTTAAAATACTGAAAAATGAAAGGATATAAAAAATGAAACAGACTTATACCGCAAATTCCGGTCAGACGTTTACACCGGAGCTGGAATCTGTGTTTACACAAACAGTTCCTTACACAAAAGCCCCTGATCTTCCATCAAAAGAAGGCGGATATCAATTTCATAAGAAATGGCAGGACAGCGACTATATTATGATTGGAAATGACGAAGTAAAATTTTTAGAAGATGTTACTCCACAGATGATCGACTGGTTCTTCGCGAATATGGAAAAAGCGTATTATCTCTGGGCTCCGGGAGAACATCTTGGTTTTCAATGGGAAGCTGCACCAAATGAAGTAGGGTACGAAGGCTCCACCGAATATATTTTTGAAACCAACCATTTCCTTCCGGTCCATATGAAACGAATTGGAATGGAAAACTACCCTTTTACCGAATGTGCGCAGCATTGCTGGATTGCTGATGGTACATTTGGCGATACCGGATATGGAATGCGTCTGATACATATGTATGAACAGATGGAAGGCGGTACCAAATGGATTACTATTAAACTGGCAAAAAAATCTGAGCTGGCATGGATACAAAATTACCGTTCGAAAGCTGATCCCAAGAAAACTCTGGAGCATAACGAATATGAGGCCGGCCGTTTCCGTGATTTTTTACCAGCTATATATGATCTCTGGAAAGATCATCCAAATCCTTACCAGAATATCACGTTTGATCTACGCACCTGTAAAAATTCTGACGGTACCTGGTCCCATGTTTCTGATAACAAACCTATAATATCTCATATCAACAGCAAGTAGTATCCTTTATTTTGCTGCTGTATATTGCCCTCATCCCTCAGGCCCCTGATTACAACATCTCAGGGGCCTGACACGTCGTATTTCCGATTATTCTGTATTTATTACATCCATTTTTCATACCATTCATCTCTGTCCTTTTTATTTACGACAAACTATGACAAACATCTTTATATTTTATGCTATAATGTATCCTGTCAGGTCAAATTGGAAAACTATTCTGCAATTTCCTGATTTGGTCTGACAGGATAAGAACAAAATCATTAACTTCTCCCGGCACATTAAATATCCGGCAGATAGATTTTGAACTATCCATACATAAGGAGGTTTACGTTATGATTTTATATTTTACAGGAACCGGCAACAGCCGGTATACCGCACAATACCTGGCCAAACTGATGGACGATGAAATTGTATGTATTAATGATTATCTCAAACAGAATAAGACAAAAGAAACTTTTACATCTCAGCGTCCTTTTGTTTTTGTTACACCAGTTTATGCATGGCGGATACCAAAGATTATTACGGATTTTATTAAAACCAGCACATTTACTGGCACCAGAAAAATTTATTTTATAATTACCTGTGGGGAAAGTATTGGAAATGCAGAAAAGTACCTGCTAAGACTCTGCAGGGAAAAGCATCTTCATTATATGGGCTGCATGGCAATACAAATGCCGGAAAATTATCTGGTGATGTTTAAAACCCCAACAGCCTCTGAATCTGCAAAAATTATTCAAAATGCTAAATTTCCTATTGAAAAAGCTGCAGATGCCATCAAAAGTGAAAGCACATTCCCCACAAAACAGCCTTCTTTTGCAGGCAGACTAGAAAGCGGTATCGTAAATGATATGTTTTATACATTTATGGTAAAAGCTAAAGGATTTTATGCAACAGATCAATGTATTCAGTGTAAAAAATGTGAATCTGTCTGTCCGTTAAATAACGTTTCCTGCGCCAAGGGACAACCCTCCTGGGGAAACCGCTGCACCCACTGCATGGCATGTATCTGCTGCTGTCCTGTACAGGCTATCGAATATAAAAAATCTTCCATTGGAAAAAACAGATATTATAACACCCTTACTATTGAATAATATTCATTGGAAAATATGTAAGTGTTCCAGAAGAATCTTCAAGCCTATGATAATAAGGATTGCGCCCCCGGCAATTTCTGCTTTCTTCTGGAATCTGCTTCCAAATAGGTTTCCAATAAACACACCAAATATACATATTACAAAAGTCACCAGACCAATGATACTTGCCGCCGGTAAAATAGACACCTGTAAAAACGCAAAGGTTACTCCGACTGCAAGAGCATCAATACTGGTTGCAATGGCAAGCAAAAACAGCTCTTTCACATTTAATACACTCTCCTGTTTCTCTGCACAGCCATCATCATGATCTCTCACCGCCTCAAGAACCGCCTTTGCCCCAAGACAGACAAGCAGAGCAAATGCAATCCAGTGATCTACAGATTCAATATAGGACTGAAATTGTTTTCCCAGCAGCCAGCCGGCAAATGGCATAACAGCCTGAAATCCACCAAAAAATAGTGCAATAATAAAGCAATGCAGTTTATTTACCCTTTTCATTCCAAGACCCTTGCAGATAGATACGGCAAATGCATCCATTGCAAGTCCAATCCCAATGAAAAGTAATTCCAAATACGACATTTTTATCCTCCTGTATCTTCAAAGTTTTTTTACTATACGGTTATCAAGAAAAAAAGTCAAGAACTTTTCCAAAATATATATCAGGCTGTAAAAAATTTTCTACACCCTGACACCGTTAGGCATTCCCAACAAATTTCTGTAATAGTTCAGAATTATTTGACAAACCAAATTTTATCAACTATAATACGCCTATCTGAAGAGAATAAAGTACAAGGCATTGATTGAAACAAGTATGTATCCGTGAAACAAACAGAAAGCTGCCGGCTGATGAGAGGCGCATGGGAAACTGATACAGAATACCTTCAGGAGCTTCGCACCGAACAATTTTTTAGTAGGCTGCGACGGAGCTGCATCCGTTAACATGCATAGGTATTGCAGGATACCTGACAAGGCCGTCAATGTGAGTTGCCGGCGAATTAAGGTGGTAACACGGGATTATGAACTCTCGTCCTTTTTGGGACAAGGGTTCTTTTTTATACAATAGAAACCTTATTTCTTATTGTACAAAAAGGCTCCATAGGAGATGTTCACTTCCATGAAGATGAAAGGTGCCGCAGGCAGCCGCTCTACTGCCGGATATACTAAAACATATTCTTTATTCTTTTACCAAAAATAGGAGGAGAAAAATAACATGACAGTTTATGAAGAATTAGTTGCCCGGGGACTTATTGCCCAGGTAACAGACGAAGAAGAAATTAAAGAATTAATAAATACCGGAAAAGCTGTTTTTTATATCGGTTTTGACCCTACTGCAGACAGTCTCCATGTAGGACATTTTATGGCGCTGTGTCTGATGAAACGTCTTCAGATGGCTGGCAATAAGCCAATTGCACTAATCGGGGGCGGCACCGGTATGATCGGCGATCCATCCGGACGAAGCGATATGCGTCAGATGATGACAGTAGAAACCATTCAGCACAACTGCGACTGCTTTAAAAAACAGATGGAACGCTTTATTGATTTTTCAAATGATAAAGCTATGATGGTAAACAATGCTGACTGGCTCATGGACTTAAATTATATTGAAGTACTCCGCGAAGTGGGACCTCATTTTTCTGTAAATCGTATGCTGACCGCAGAATGCTACAAACAGCGTATGGAAAAAGGATTAAGCTTCCTAGAGTTTAACTACATGATTATGCAGAGCTATGACTTTTATGCATTATATCAGAGATACGGCTGCAATATGCAGTTTGGCGGCGACGACCAGTGGTCAAACATGCTGGGCGGTACGGAACTGATCCGGCGAAAACTGGGTAAAGACGCATACGCCATGACAATTACACTGCTTTTAAATTCCGAAGGAAAGAAAATGGGAAAAACCCAGTCCGGCGCTGTGTGGCTTGATCCGGAAAAAACTTCACCCTTTGACTTTTATCAGTACTGGAGAAATGTTGCAGACGCCGATGTATTAAAATGTCTGCGTATGCTGACATTCCTTCCTCTGGAGCAGATTGATGAAATGGATCACTGGGAAGGCAGTCAGTTAAACACAGCAAAAGAAATTCTGGCATTTGAGCTGACAAAACTGGTTCACGGCGAAGAAGAAGCTGCCAAAGCACAGGAAAACTCCCGGGCCTTATTTACCGGCGGAAATGCAGAAAATATGCCAACTGCCGAAATTACAGAATCAGATTTAAGAGACGGAAAAATTGATATTATGGGTATCTTAGTGGCTTCAGAGCTTTGCACCAGCCGTTCTGAAGCACGACGGGCAGTACAGCAGGGCGGCGTTTCCGTAAACGGTGAAAAAGTAACAGACATCGCTGCCGCTTACACACCGGAAGATATCAATAAAGAAGATTTCGTACTCCGCAGGGGAAAGAAAAAATATAAAAAAATAATTTTCAAATAAAATCTGTTCAAGTCTCGCTCTTGCGAGACTTGGTGCGCGATTAGGGTCAGCTTTGCTGACAACATTCCATTCCGAATCGCTGCACCTCCTGGCAGAGCGTATATCAGCAGCCAACGTAAAAGATCCTCACTGATCAGACTTAATGTCCAACCGGTGAGGATCTTTACTAATGTACAATTCTTCTCCCTGACTTATTTTCTTAAACTCCGGAAGGCTCCAGAATATGTTCATATCCTTCTTCTATTCTTGGACCTGCAAATATATGCTCCCCGCTCTTTCTGTCAACCAGTTCTGCATCACCATATATTTCCTGATGACCTCCTGTGATATATGTATCAGTCCATTCCTGAGGCGGATTGTACGAATCAGCAGTGCGGTCCAGGGTATTACGCTTCAGAGAATAAATATAATTTTCAAATACCGCAATATCCTGTTCATGATTTATCACTGTAATCAGGATCTCATCTTTATGAATCAGCACCTGATATTGTTCCCGGTATGTTCCTGTGATTTCAGAAAGACTGCATACCTTACGTTCCCCTGAACGTTCAAAATCCTCACTGATATAAATATCTCCATCACTGTAGTATACAGGGAATTTGTTCTCTATAAAACCATATAACGTATCTTCTTCCTGTGCATCCGAATCCTGCCATTTATATTCTGTTACATTCCCGTTTTCGGGATTCCAGGTTCTAAATACCTTGCCTTCTTCTACCAGAAATCCAACACTGCCATTATATGCAAAAAGTTCTTCATATCCTTTATCCATATCCGTTTTCAGAACTTTTTGCTCCTTTGTTCCATCAAGACAGTAAGCCTTTACAATAAAATCTTTCTCATATTCCGTCCAGTACATCCAGTCACCAATGATCAGAAGTCTGTCCACAGAAGAATTTTCCATATCAGAAAATACTTCCTCCTGTCCGCTGTTCTTTAAAATCCGGCTGATTTTGTGGTCCGTATTAATAAAGTAGATATCATCCTGATACAAATTAACCCATCCTGCATAATTGGGGGAAAGAAGAGTTATACTTTGATCTGTCTTAACACGACTCATATCCATGCAGTACAATCCCCGATACTCTTTATATTCTTTTCCATCCACCACATCAGAAAAATAAAGCTGATTACCATTCCAGGTATACCACTGACTGCTGTATGATCTGCCCAGCCCTTCATATGGTTCCATATGATTTGTTTTAGAACATATGATTAATAACGCCAGCACCACTAAAATTATAAATACCACTGCACCTTGCATCAGTCTCTTCATATAGACCTCCCTATAAATTAAAATGTTGTTGATTTAAAACGTTACAGCCGCATTTTACAGGACCTGCCTTTGAAAATGATAAACTAATTATCAGGATTCCTTTGTTAATATTTTAGGGGAACAAAAAATATTTATCAATGCATATTCTATATTCCTAAATATATATTAAGAAATGGGAACCTTTATTGAATATAAAACTAAGCTAAACGCAATACCCAAAAAAGAGTTATTGCATCATAGACCAGCCACAATCTATTACACAATAACTCTTTTTAATTTGGATTATTTTATGTTCTGTTATACTTTTCCGCTATAACTATAACGGCGCCTTACTATTACAAAACGGTGTTTCTGCACCGATTTCTGTACCGTAAGTTAAAGGATAGCGCATCCGGTATTTAATAAAACCTCTGCCATACTCATCATCCCGATGCAGAGTGATAATCTCCTGACGTTTTGCGTATGCGATCTCATTAATATAAAGCAAATACTGAATTTCCACCCATTTCGCCATTCCTTCATATATTTCCAGCTGATTTCTGGCTCCATACTGTCTGACAAGCAGCTTATCATTCCAGTTTACATACTGCCAGATATGAGTCAGCTCATGGGCCATTGTGGCCACTGCGGCAATTTTAGGGGAACCATTTTCAATATACAATGAAAAACCGTTTTTATCTCTTCTTGCAAATCCAAGCACTCTTGGATCAAATCCCGGAGACGGCACCAGCCTCATTCCTGTCATTTTAGCTATTTTACTTGCATTTACCATTCGAACAGTCACAGGTATATTCAGATTGATACCAAAAAACGCTTCCATATTCTGATGCACTTTTTTGTACAGGGCAACAAACTGTTCCTGAGTCCGAAGCGCAGAAGAAGCGCATTGCAGACATCTTTCCAGTCCACTGTCCAGCACCTCATATTCCACACCGGTAATAACAGCCGCACAGAAATCACAGTAATGAACCCCTTCTCTATCTGGAAGATAATTATCTTCTATATGCAGAGCATTTTCCTCGCTTTTTCTGGCCTGTTCCAGTGGATTAGAGCCAAGACCAAAACCATCCAGATAAGCAATTGTGCCGCCTACATCAATAGAAGATGGTTCCTGTACGCCTCCAAAAAACAGAAAATTGTGTTTCTGATATGGTGTTTTATTCTCTTCCATCATCTTCACCTTCCTTTTCTGCCTGTGGATCTGTTATCTGAGTAACTTCCTGATCCTGTATCAGCTCCTGCTCTTCTACAACAGATTCTTCTTCTGGCTCTTGTCTCATTTTTTCATGATCTCTTTCTGAATCTGTTTCTTCCGGACTATCCTCCTGGTTCGATTCCTCTGCTCCGGTCTCACCCTCTGAGTTTGACTCCTCTGCATCAGTCTCATCTTCCGGTTTTAATTCCTCTGCTTCGGTCTCATTTTCCGGATTTGATTCTTCCGTTCCAGCCTCAGTCTCCTGTTCAGCTTCTTCTGTTATCTCCGGTTCTTCCTTTTCTGTTTCCGCCTCTTCATCTTTCTTTCTATCCTTCTTTGAAGGTTCCAACGCTTCAGGAACAATTGATTTTTTACGGAAACGTTTAAAGAACAGCTTCACTTTCTCCCAGAACGTATATTTTCTCTGATCTTCAAATACAATCTCAGGCTGTATTTTCTGAGAAACTTCCTGTTCAGGTACTTCATTCATTTTTCCCCTATGCCAGGTTAGATATTCCATGACAAATTCCAGATAACGTTTGATATTTCGTTCTATAGATACCAGCAATCCAAGATCTATTTCACTGTCTTCTATAAAGTAAATAAAATCATCTTCTACATCCGATTCCAGATGGCTTAATAATCCTGAAAGCTTTTCATCCTCTTCTTCCCAGTAGGTAGACATCACATGAATATACGGATAGGTATCCGGATAAATTGAACGAAACATTTCTGATAATACAGTACAAATGGTATTTCTTATTTTTCCGGAAGAGCCCGGAAGCTGAATTTTTAAAATACTCTTATTATGATATCTGCGCACCGGTATCCCATTGATGCTTACAAACTCTGCATGTTCCAGATTATCACAGGCATTCATCTGATAATATCCATGTGTCCGAATCTCAATATCGCTGTACCCCTGTATAATACGGATACTATTAATGGATTTTTCTGTTCCCATTTTTTCATCCGGTATATAATTGGAAAGCCGTACACTCCGTTTCTGACGGTAGTAAATACGATTCACTATATGATCAGCAGCTCTTCGCACCACAACGCCGTTTTGTCCCGTAATATTCATAACCTCATAATACTTGCCTGCATATGAGAAAAACTGTCCCGGAAGAAGAACCTGAAATACATGCCCGTATAATTTAGAAGCGATATAATGCTTATGTCCCTCTTCATCCTCAGCAACATAATAAGCATTTTTCAATCCCTGCATATATGTCTGCATAGCCTCGCTTCTTCCCAGAGTATAATATTTCATATTGACTGTCCTTAAGTGATCATCCGACAGCTCTTCTTTATACAGTACCTTCAAAGCCAGAACCTCTTCTGAACAGTGTTTATGGAACAAATCCTGCAGGGTACTGTACACATCAGATGACTCAATGCCAGCCAGACGCAGTTCTGTTACAATATCCCGCTCTTTTACAGCCTCTTCTGACATCAGCATCAGCAGACGAAGCAGCACGTTTCGCTCTGTTCTTGCATAATCAGGAACAATGGAAGGAATTGCTTTCGCATCACTCTGAAAAGTTGATACATGATCCAGCATGTAATCCCTTAAAAGATACTCTTCAGATATAATATTTATCACGCCTTCTTCTGCTGCCCTGGTTCCAAACAGACGCATGGCCTCAAACAGATTTCGAAATTCATCTTCTACAATCAGAAATTTTGTTTTACTTCTGTCACACTGCCACAGATTCGGCTGAAATTCAAAATGTTCATAAATACTTTCCTGGCTCATGGGCAGCTGCGTATACTTACAGAAATTCTGATAATACTGACCCAGGAACCATTTCATATCACTAACCGGAAATTTTTCACTGCTTAACCAGGTTACTTTTGAAACCTGACTGCGTATCGCTGCCGCGCCAATCTCCGAGCCAACTCCCAGATATCTGGAGATATTGGGCATAATTTTGTGATGCATATAAGGACCGTCAGCCTGCCAATAGATCTCTGATGTTCTTCCCAAAGCTGCTTCCGAAGCAGAAACTTCCGTGATACTTACTTTCAGCAGATGAGACAGTGCATCTACAATACCATCACTGTTTCTGTCACAGGCACAATAAACTGCCGGTACTTTCCTGCCACAACGGTTCAGCAGCAGATGCAGTCCCAGCTGGCCTGACGCCATAACCCGTGACGGTTCAATAAGAAACACCATACTGACCTGGGCCAGCTCTTTTTCCTGCTGCTTTTGCAAGGCCAGATTATGAATTTCTGAAAACTGCATAATACCTACATCCCAGTTTTCAGAATCTTCATTTAATACTTCTGTTTTCCAGAAATTCGAAATATTAAAATATGTAAAAAAGCTCTCATCCAGCCACTGTTTTAAATCCCCTTCCAGGGCATCTCTGCCTGCCACAATCAAAATTTTTCTATGAGCCAGAAGATACCTGGTAAAAACAAAGATCAGGTAATCCGTCAAATCCCTGTAAAATGGATTATAAATTAATACACTTTTTCCTGCGCCAAGATCCAGACAGCTTTTCACATAATGCATATCAATATTTTTTCCCTGGAGCTTTAACTTCTGAAAATAATTTCCGGCATTCTTAAGATTTCTGTCTGTGGACTCCATCATTTCTTCCAGATTTCCAAAGGTAGACACTTCATTTTCTGAGTGGTCCACATAGCGGTCATAAATGATTCTGTCTCCAAACAGATTTTTTAATACAGTACGCAAACCGCTGTAATTGTAAATCCGATAAGACTTCTCATCCTCTCCCAGAATATCTTCGATAAATTCTGTCTTGGTTACACCATTCAGATAAAAAGCAATCTCCCCGATAATCAGAATACCAAAAACCGGATAAAATGCATTACGAAATGCCAGTCCACTGGCACGTGACTGCATAATAATTACAAGAATACAGGAGATTGCAAGGGCCATATAAAAGAAAAAAGTAAAGTAGCTTCTTAAATCCCTCCATTTATTTCGGATAGCCCAGATACCTATTTCTTCCTCATACTGATAAAACGTACCACTGGTATTTTCCATCAGAGCGGTCCGGTTTCCCCATACGCTGTTAAGAATGGCCAAAAGGATTTTCTTCAAAATCAGATAGATAATCAACAGCAGATAATTGGTAAAGTAAAACATACCGCTTCCCAAATGAACACGGCTCAGCAAATCCTTTACCGGTTCAAAAGGAATCACCGTAATCAGAAAATCCAGGAAATGTTCAAATCCCGTCTGAATCCACCCGAATGCTGCTGCCATAACGATACAGTACACAGCTGCAATAACAGGCATTAAAAACTGCCTTCCTCTGTAAGGCCGCTTTAGATTTACCCTGACCAAAAGCAGACACAATAATACAAAAGGAATAATTGCCAGAAGGTTTAGAAGAATTCTCAAAATCATCATGCTTCCTCCCCTCCTCTTTCATAAATTTCCTCACGTACGATATGAAGTTTTGTAACAAACTCATAGGGAGCCGTTAAAATATCGCCGCTTCCATTAATGGATATATTCTGTTCCACAGGATTTGTCTTCATATAATAGATCGGACACTCTGTGGGCATCATATCAAAATCATAATACTCCTCTGAGGCGGAAATAGGCTCTCTTTTTATCTTCAGATCATAAGCTGCACACCACATAGCCATCTGCTCTAAAGTCTCATTCATAGCGTATTTATGCATACGCAGCAGCGCCCGGTGGGATTTTACCGAATCCGAATTATCCTTTGTTCCCTGGATCACAGACTGAGCTTTCATATAAGTACAGATCAAAGATAGATATTCTTCAAAGGTACTGGCAGCCCGGTTAATCCCCGCAACAATCCTCGAAGTCAGAAGATTAAAACTGTGTATGGCCTTTTTCACTCTGCTTCGAAACACAAACAGCACAAGAAATCCAACTGCCGCCAGACATGCTGCAGAAATAACCGCCAGCTGAAGGCTCTTTAAAAATGTAGGTATCCCATCTGAAGCAGCATGGATTAAATATGGAAGAAATCCGCAGAAAAACAGTATTGCTGCGGATAAGCCGGCAATAACTGTAACTTTTCTTGTCATGCGGCCTTCGATTACCTCTTCCACATTTTTATTTACACTCTGCATCTCTTCTTCATAAGCATTCAGGTCCACAATACGCATGGTTTCCGCAGACATAATATCCTCTTCTAACTGATAAACGGATTCCTGGAGCTCCTCAAGCTGTATCTGATCTAGCTCATATTCCAGATCATAGAAGCTGTCTTCTGCTTTTCTTGTGTATTCAGCGGCACGGTCAATGGCCCGCCGGGGTTCTTTTACATAATTTGCAAGATACTTTTTTATATCCTTATATTCATTTTTCCAGAGCTCATCTTCACGTTGAGGACAGTCTTTAGCGAATCCTATCTCTCTTGTTTCTATATAAGCACTTTTTTCATCGTGATTTTCAAAAATAACCGGAACCGGCTGCAGCTGCAGGATTTCTTCATCCGGATCAATGTTCTGCTCCGGCAGTATTTTCAGCGCAGATTCTACTGTTTCCTTAGCCTGGCAGATACGGGAATAGTGATGCATAAACTCTTCCCGCATTTTTTCCTTATCAAACTCACAGGTAATCCGATACAGACGGTACGCCTGAATATTGCTGGCCGGAATCTTATTTCTGGCAAGAGTCAGCACCGTCATCCAAAACTGAAACAATTCTTTACAATACAGTTCATTGTAGATATCTGATACGTCAAAACACATAAAACGGCAGACTTCCGGATAATTATTTCTAAGCCAGAATCTGGAGCTTTCTGTTTCTAACTTACTTGTCCAGATTTCCTTTAAATCCTTTTTATTCAGCTTCCTGCGTCTTCTGCGGATGGATATAATCCAAAGATCTTTTGGTTTCCACAATAATTCATTATATTTTTCTTTCAGAACTGCATGTTTTTTCTGCAGCTCTTTGGAATAATCCATGGTTTCATACTCCACCACATCCCTTTGATCACGCTCTTCTACTGGTTTCTCTACAATATCGTAAACCCCCAGATCCGGATATCCTGCCAGGTGATGGGTCAGTCTGATCAGTGGAATAGGGCTGTCTTCCACCAGAGGAACTTCACGTCCATAGTTGCACGCATAATCATACGGATTGTATTCGTCAAAGATCTCATTTCCATCGGCATCCTCAAAATGTCCGGGGTCATGGAGTATAATAGCTCTCCAGTTATGATCCCCATCTACAGCTTTTGAAAGGTCCGGCAGAGCCGTGTCCAAATCCGGACCTTCCTCATTCCAGTCGCAAAAGCTGATCTCTCCATCTTCCAGGAACGGTATATACAGATTTTTGTAATCACGAAACAATTGCGTCATTTTTTCATTGGCTATAATTACCGTATGCAATTATTTCACCACCTTTACCTTCTTCTTAATACTTGCCTGTCTGACGGGTTTTCTCGATAAATTCTTCGCTTGCTCGCTCTAAGTCATCAGCAATAATCATTGCCTCTTCCAGCATTCCCAGTTTTCTTAAACGGCTGATTGTGATATTTAATGCATCTGCCTTAAAGGAATCAATATTATCCATGCACTCGGTTTCATACCAGCTGTAATTCTTTATAAATGCATGATATTGTTCAATGACAAAAGCTGCAAAATCATAATTCAGTTTCTGTTTCGTACAGAACTGAGCCATGTATTCGTAAATAATATCCAAAATAGCCCGGACAAATTCTTTGCCCTCTTCTTCATAGAAATCTTCAGCCGGAGTAGATACTTTCAATAACATTGCCAGATCGAATACAGACTGAATATTTCCGGAAAATTCTACAAGTTTGAACTTTTCCAGACGGGTTTTCAACAATGTGCGGTCAAAACTGATCTTTTTCAGTTTCTCATATTTAATATCTTCTTCCACACTGTTAAGAATCATTTTTACAACTGTAGGATTAATAGTTAAAGCATCCAGAATTTCAAAGAAATTGTCACAAGGCGTATGATTAGATACAATAAAATCCTGAGTCTCCTCACCAATTGCAATTCTGTAATAGCGCTCATTTTCTACAATGGGGCGATATACAATTTTACCGAAAATCAAACCGAGAATCATTGCTTTGTAAATATTTTTCTCCATCTGTTTTTGGTTGCCCTCATCCAGATCCGGCATCTGGGAAAGCAGGTGCCATTCCCGGTCAAGATGCGGTGTGATAATTTCTCTTGCACCCTTTCCAGGTTTAATCTGATTAATCAGATCGAAATAAGCAGTATAATATTCACCGCCTTCTCTTCTTGCAGTTTCTGTCTGTGCAGGAGGTGCAAATTTAGATAAATCATTGGCTCTGATTCCATAAAGTGCTTCATAGAACAGAATCATATTTTTCTCAATATCATTATCTTTTACACCGCCGTTATTTGCCAGTGTACGATTTACCAGAGCTTCTCTTGCAATATCCCCTTTAATATACAGGCATGGATTATACGCACATGCCCGGATAGGCTGTCGCTGTTCACCAATTGGCGCTTCTATAAACGGAGCCGCCAGTATTTTTGTGGAATTAATAGCATCTTCCACATAACGTTCTGCTTCATCTTTATTAAAGATTTCTTTCTCATATCCTGCTTCTACTTCCAGGGCAGTAATAATGTCAATATCAATTTCACTTCCGTGAGAACGCATCAGCGCATTTCTGAAATGCTCTAAAATAGCTGTGTCAAACAAATCCATAAAGAAGGAATCATTCTTTGGTTTGTCATCGCCCATCATAGCATATTCCCGAATCTTGCTGTAAATTTTATCACACAATTCTCCCGGCAGATCTAGCCCGTCACTGGAATAAGATGCTTTAGCTGACAGCTTCTTTAAACATTTCTGTGAAGCGCAGACATAACGAACCGCATGTCCGGACAAATTGTGATATTTTTTCTCAATAG
Source organism: Brotonthovivens ammoniilytica (assembly GCF_025566885.1). Taxonomy (NCBI): domain Bacteria; kingdom Bacillati; phylum Bacillota; class Clostridia; order Lachnospirales; family Lachnospiraceae; genus Brotonthovivens; species Brotonthovivens ammoniilytica. Next base: position 83,348 of record NZ_JAOQJQ010000010.1, read on the forward strand.
TTCTGATATTTGCGTCAATCTGTTCTACACGGCCTTCAAATACTGTATAGAATAACTGGAAAGATTCACAGATATTCTGTACATATAAAATAGCTTCTTCTAAAACATTTGCATACACAGCTGCAAAACGATATTCGCTGATAAACTGATAAAATGTATTGAATTTCTTTAATACTTCTTCCTGTTTAGAAGTCAGCTTTCTAAGTTTTCCAAGAATCGGTTTTTTCTCGATCTTATCTGAAATATCATTGTATGTCTCTGTAACATCCTTTGTATCCGGATTATCAAATTTGGTTTTTTCAAATGTAAGAATATATTCTTCTTTTTCTTTTAACTCATTCTCATTAGAAAGCTTCTGCTTCTTTAATGCATCCAATGTCTGATAAAGAAAATATCTGGCAGCATTGGGATGAATAAAACTTCCTGTCTCAGCATCCCGCAGATATGTCTCCAGCTGATGCTTATTTCTGTCTTTTGTAACATTTCCGTTATCTGATTTAAACAAAGAATATGCAATTGTTCTCGCTGTCTCAGATGTACGTTTCACAGAAAGTCCCTTGTAACGCACCAGCTTCATGTATGCATTGGTAAAATCATACTCTCCGTCTACTCCGATAGCACCGATGGCTTCCTCACATTCTCTTTCCTGTTCTTCCACGTCTACCTGAACAGTAGTCAGCATATTTTCCACATGCTGGCGCAAAGCTGCAATGTAATTCTCCCATTTGTCATCTTCACTTACAAGACCATCCTCTGTCAGATTGCAGCATGCATTTTTAATGGCCATTGCAAAAGCATTTTTATTTTCTGCCGCGGAATCAATAGAAGTAATATAATATTTATCCGGCGTAATATTTGTAGCCTGATAACCCTGGCTTCGTTTCTTTTTATTTTCTTCCAGCATTTTGTGGTATTCCTGATCAAATACCAGCCACTGGGTAGAAACGCTTTCCTTTGCCCACTGCAATGCCAGATATTCTTTAATATCTTTAAATGGATATACAAGCATAGCACTTCCGGCACCGCAGTAACGGCTTCTTCCACCTGTCTTGCACAGCAGTCTTACTACATTGTCCTCAGAGGAATTGCTTCGTTTATTCATTGGACCGATAGACTGCGCATAAATGCAGTTTGCAGCGTGTTCTTTATACTGTTCGAAAGAAGTAAGCTTTTTGCCGTCCTTATTCTGAGCGTCAAACAGGAAACAGAAATCATATGGGGTTACTTCATAGGAATCATACTCATCTGATCCGATTCTTGGAACCTCAAATTTCAGATCTCTGTATTTCTCTGGTAAAGTTCCGTCCCCTTTCATTAAAAATGCATCCAGCTCACGCAGTGTAGCATATGCATTACATCTTAAATTATTTCTTTCCGGCTGTCCGGTAATTACTTCATAAAATACTTCCGGCAGAATGAAAAATCCACGCATAATATTTGCACTCTGTTTAAACCGGGTTGTTAAAAAGTTTTTAATGTACATTGCCACCGGAAGGATTAAACCGGAACCGGTACCGCCGGCCAGAGAGCTTACTACAATCACGCGGAGTGCCTGCTGTGCCTGTTCACCTGTCAGCTGATTTAATTCCTCAATTGCTTTATGTAACGGTTCCACATTTCCGGCACGAATTGCGGTGTCCAGAGCCAGTCTGGAGATTGCCCGTACCTGACCTGCTCCTTCAGTCAATGTCTTTTTGTTTAAAATAGGACTTACCGGAAACCATTTATCTTTTGCATGAACATCCTGCTCCAGATATTCTCCTACTGTCATCTTTGTGGATGTCTGTACAGTACGGATTAAATTATTCTCCGCACGAATATCCGCCAGCTCATTTACATCTGTATCAAATACCACAAAACGTATATGCTGTGCCTGTTCCTCATTTACCTGTTTTGCAACACGTTTTACAATGTCTGAGCCTGTTCCCCCAAGACCTACTACTAATGTTGGTGCTAACATAACCTTTTCCTCCGTTTTTACAAATTACATGTATATTTATTTTTTCCAACAATGGCTACAATACTGACATTTGTAGCAACCACTTGTTTTTTTGTGCCTTTTTCAATTACTTCATTATCAAATTTTATCTCTTTTTTGCCTGCATAACGGTTAGCATTGGTAATTTCCATTCTTCCCCGGCTTACAGCCCGTACCTGGAGTTTAGAAAATCCACTGACACCCGGTTTTAAGAACCTGACCTCGCCGCGCTCTCTGCGGTATGGGATAAGAATAGACCAGAATTTTTTCTGGAATGCGCCGTTATACGATTTTCTTTTACCAATTCCATTAGTGGGTACTTCTGTTCCTCCCAGTTTCTTTTTCAAAGATCTTGGAAAACGCTTTTTAAATGGCGGCAGGAATCCAAGAATTATAATAATAACTGCAAGCAGGGCAAGTAATTCTTTCCAGTAGTACATCAGTGGAAGCTTTTCAGCAATAAGTACAGCATTGGAGCTTTCACTTTTTGCCGCCTGTCCTTCATAATTTAATACAGCATTAATCACACAGTCTGCTGTTTCATCACTTAAAGGACTTTCATCCTTATCATGGTCATAAATTACTTCTACTTTGTATGTAGATACTTTATCACCCTTTGTAACTTTAAAGCTTAAACATTTACTGTCAGAAACCAGCCGCAGGTCTGTGGCTTTCCAATACTCCTCTGAAAGAGGTTTTCCCTCCTGCTTTACAGTAATCAGTGCATAACCTGATTTCTCTATAAGATCTTCCTTTTTAAAATTTCCTCCGCCATCCATATTTTCAAGCTGTACCTCATCAATAGTCAGTGGAGGCAGTGGATTTGCAACCTGAATTTTATGCTGTCCTTTTACTACATAGTTACCCGGAAGTTCTATGGAAATATCTGCTGTCAGATCTCCTACCTGAGCATTATATGTTACTGCTTCCCCGCTGCTTTCCAATATTTCTTCTTTATCCCCGTTTTTAATTTTATAGGTAACATGAATATCTTTCATCAAATCTGATTCTATCACCTGCTGAGTAATAGGATCCCGCAGCACAGCTTCAATCTGAACTTCTCCAGGTTCAATAAAATCATTGACATTGATCTCTTCCCCGTTCTGGGTAATAGAGACAGAGGCATCTACTTTCGCTTTATAATAAATCTGTACATTAGACAAGTCAGAAACTTCTACTTTATATTCGCCGGCGCTTAAGGGAACACTGTCATCTGCACTTACAAAGGATGTAATCACACCGCTTAAATTATTGGCTACCTTGATCTTGTCCGCATATTTACTCTGATAATTTGGGTTCGCTTCTGAACTGTATGTAACATCTATTTCAGATTCTTTTTTTACCTCACTGTCCGGGTTTGTCATATTTCCAATACTGATATTTTGTCCCTGAGCAAAGATAATCAGTTCCTCCATAGGAACATCCGTATTTAAAACCAGTGTTTTATCCATAGTCGTTACATGGGTATCGCCGGACAATGTCAGACGTTCACTGATCAGATTACTTATTTCTGTCATACAGGATAAAATATCAGTGCTTTTTTTTGCATATCTGCAGTACAGCCCCTTTTTTTCATCATTCTGAAACTTAGTGACATCATCACCGATGGCAAGATAAATAACTTTCACTCCACTGGATGTAAATTTATCAAAATCTTTTTTGATACCGGTTGCTGAAACGCCTCCTTCAAATTCACCATCTGTAATAATAAATAACCATTTTTCTGAATTTTTATCCTGTTTTTGTAAATCACTATAAGCGGCTTCCACAACAGAATACGGCGTGTCTTTCGCATCCGTTTTCCAGTTATGTACTGCCTTTGCCCTCTCTTCAGCACTCTGGCTTCCTTTCAGAGTCAACCCCTTTTTCCCCTCCAGGCTCATAGGATAAATATTCAGGGTATCATCCGATGATAACATGGTGCTGAAAACCTCCATAGCATATTTGGCCTGACACCATTTATCATAAAATTCAGCTTTGGATGCATCTCCATCACTTTTTATCATACTTCCTGAATCATCATATACAACATTTATATATTTATTTATTTTTTCAGCAGCCTGTACCTTTTTTGGGACATAAAAAAAACTGCCTGTTAAACCAAATATCATTATCAATGATAAAACCAGACAGCCTAATTTTTTGTTCATTTTCAATCCTCCCCGCTTTTGTATAATATAGATAATTATAAACTAATTTAACTGCTAATACAATTCTATTTACTTCCATCTAACATTAAAATATGTCATTTGTTTGATTATTTCCTCAATATATACTGAAATTATTTTAAAGTTACAGTATTTATGTTAAAATGTTGACAAAATCAATAATCGGAGACAAATTATGCGGGATATTAATTTATTTAATTTGCCGGGAGTTTGACAGTTGAATAATAGAAAAATACCTCGCAGGCCTTATAGCGCCTGCATTTTTTTGTCAAATTTTTATGCTTTTATATGTACTTGTTTGTACTAGTGTGGTATAATATAAAAAAAGGAGATTTTCTTATCATGTATATCGCAGTTACGGGTAGTAAAAATAATAAAGACATATATATTTATCAATCATTTCGGAAAGAAAACGGGAAGTCCTCCTCCCGTATCTACAAAAAGCTCGGAAAGTATAATGCTCTCTTAGAACAATTCCATGGCGATGTAGATAAGCTGATGGCATGGGCAAAAGAACAGGCTGCCAAAGAAACCGAGCTTTATAAGCAGCACACAGGGAAAATCGCCGTAGAGTTTTCAAAAACTGCAACTATACCATTGAACGAACGACGTTCCTTCCATGTTGGTTACCTTTTCCTTCAGAATCTTTTTACACAGTTGCGTTTGGATAAAATCTGCAGGGCAATCAAAATCCGCCATAAATTTAAGTATGATTTACATGCGATACTTTCCGATCTTGTCTATGCAAGAATCCTTTCTCACGCAAGTAAACTGGCCAGTTACGAGTATTGCCAGTCCTTACTGGAACCACCAAAATACAGTCTGCAGGACGTTTATCGTTCGCTTTCTGTGATTGCTGAAGAATCAGACTTTATTCAAAGTGAGCTTTATAAGAACTCCAACTTTATTCATCCAAGAAATAAACGTATTCTTTATTATGACTGTACGAATTATTACTTTGAAATTGAAGAAGAAAGTGATTTCAAACGTTACGGAAAAAGTAAAGAAAACAGACCTAATCCAATCGTAACAATGGGATTATTTATGGATGCAGATGGGATTCCTCTTGCTTTTGATATCTTTCCGGGAAATCAAAATGAACAGACAACCTTAAAACCTTTAGAATCTAAAATTCTTCAGGATTTTAACTGCAGTGAGTTTATCTATTGCTCCGATTCCGGTCTTGGAAGTACAAGTAACAGAAGATTTAACAGCCTTGGAAATCGTGCTTATATTATTACTCATTCTCTTAAAAAGATGAAAAAGGAAGATCGTGAAATTGCTCTGAATCCAACCCAGTTTCGTAAAGTAGGATCCCAAAAGTTTGTAGATCTTCGTACACTGGATGAAACAGATGAAGAAGTTTATAACGCGATTTACTACAAAGAAGTACCTGTTGTCACAGGCAGCATGGATGAAACCCTGGTTGTTACCTATTCTCCAAAATATAAAGCTTATCAGCGAAAAATCCGCACCCGACAGATTGAACGTGCAGAAAAGATAATTGCAACCCCCTGTCGCAAACGAAAAGGGAAAAATCAAAATGATCCCATGCGATTCGTCAAAAAAGCTTCCATTACTCCAGACGGAGAGATTGCAGAAAAACAAGTGTATGCTCTTGATAAAGAACAGATAGAAAAAGAAGAAATGTATGATGGGTTTTATGCGGTTATCACAAATCTTGAGGGCAATATTTCAGAAATCATAAGAATAAATAAACAAAGATGGGAAATCGAAGAAAACTTCCGAATCATGAAAACCGAATTTGAAGCAAGACCTGTATATGTCCGAAGAGAAGATCGAATAAAGGCGCATTTCATGACTTGCTACATGAGTCTTCTTCTTTATCGTTTGCTGGAAAAAAAGCTCGAAAATGTTTATACAGCCAGTCAGATCCTCGGGACATTACGTTCTATGCAGATGACACTGTTAAGTACAGCCAGTGGATATATTCCATCTTACACAAGAACTGGATTGACAGACGCATTGCACAAAACATTTGGTTTTAGAACGGATTATGAGTTCATCACTAAAGCTTCTATGCGAACGATCGTTAAAGATACCAAACAGATAAAACCAAAGATATCATAATATAGCACATATCGTTACAAAAAGGGAAACGGCTATGCACCCCATATTTACTGAGGATATAGCCGTTTTTTCACTTTCCAACTGTCAAAGATGGGATTATAAACTAATTTAACTGCTAATACAATTCTATTTACTTCCATCTAACATTAAAATATGTCATTTGTTTGATTATTTCCTCAATATATACTGAAATTATTTTAAAGTTACAGTATTTATGTTAAAATGTTGACAAAATCAATAATCGGAGACAAATTATGCGGGATATTAATTTATTTAATTTGCAGTTAATGGATCTTGAATTATTTTTAAATGTTGCAAGATATGGCAGCTTCACCAAAGCCGGTGAAAGAATGTTTATGACACAGTCTAGAGTCAGTAAAAGAATTGACTTAATGGAAAACGAACTTGGTCTGCAGCTATTTATACGAAATAAAAGAAAAGTAATTCTTACTCCCGCCGGAAGGGTATTAGAACAGCGGCTGGAAAGAATTACAGATGATATTCTTGATGCTCTTCAGGAAGCACATACAACTCAGATGGGAATGTCCGGATATTTAAAACTAGGATTTCTGGAATGGAGTAATCTGCTGTTTATGGATTATCTGGAAAAATTTACTGATCTTAATCCACAAATATCGGTAGATCTGTTTCGGAATAATTTTTCTGAATTAAGAGCCAACCTTTTTACAAATAGAATGGATATTATATTTACAATGTCCTACGACTGTAATGCTTTTACGGAAAAAGAATACTCTATGGTAAAACTGGCGCCTACACATATGGCAGCTTATCTAAACATCAAAAATCCTCTGGCACAAAAAGAAACTCTTTCTGTAAAAGATCTTCAGGCGGAGTATCTGCTGATGCTGGACCGAAAATCTTCTCCGGGATATTGTTCTTATGTTAATCAACTTTTTAACAGCCAGAATATACATCCGCTGATTTCTCATTACAGCCACAGCGGCGGCGAACACATTGGGAATCTGATATTAAATAAGGGAATACTCATTGCCAGTGATCTGTTTATGGGAGACTCCTGGCAGGATCAGATCCGGAAAATTCCTCTGGAAAACACAAAAGTTTATGTAAATGCTATCTGGAAAAAGCAAAATACGAATCCCGCATTAAAACAGTTTTTAAAAGTTATCAATTCATAAAAAGAAAAGGAGAAGCTGTCAATTGTATCATCCATTTCCAATCACTAGATTTCAAAATCTAATTTCGGGAAAGTGACACAATTGCAGCTTCTCCTTTTTTATTATTATTTCTCTGACAGTTATTCCTAATGAGTAAAGAAAAACATCAGTCCAAATAATACGGCTATAACCCAGGTTCCCGCATTCACTTCTTTGATCTTTCCGGTAAATACTTTAATAGCTGTATATGATATCAAACCAAAAGCAATACCATAAGAAATATTATACGTAAACGGCATAATGGCAATGGTTAAAAATGAAGGTAAAGCAATTGCAGGATCATGCCATTCAATTTCCTTTACACATTCAATCATTAATATACCCACATAAACAAGGGCCGCCGCATAAGCACATACAGGCACAAACGCTGCAAGAGGTGAAAGAAACATTGCTATAAAAAACATAACAGCTGTTACTATGGAGGATAAGCCGGTGCGTCCCCCTACTGCTACACCGGATGAAGATTCCACAAATGTTGTAACTGTGGAAGTACCGCAGACAGACCCTACACATGTTGCTATGGCATCTGACAACATCGCCTGATTCATATTTGGGACTTCTTCTTCCCCCTTTTCATTTTTTACAAGCAGATTGCCGCCCCGGCAGGCTCCATATAATGTTCCTATTGTATCAAACATATCCATCATACAAAATGCCAGCGCAGTTGTTATAAATGCAATAACCAGTCCACTGATACTATGACCTTCCACTGATAAATAGGCAGAAAAATCAAATCCTTCCGTAAATACTTTTCCAAAAGACTGCACTCCAAATTCCTGAAATGCTTTCAACGGATTTAATGATACATCAGATAGAAATCCCTCGTAAAATCCTGGAATAGTAAGGCCCAGTAAATAATAAGCTGCTGTGGCACCCAAAATACTCCAGAGAATCGCCCCTTTTACTTTTTTCTTAGCTAGAATACCAATAGATATAATTGCCGCCACAGTAATAAGCAGTGGCATAATACTTTCCCAGTCGGCCGTTCCAAGTAAATTAAAAGAAGCAAGATTTACACCGGTAGATTCATCTTTTATAACCAGCCCTGCATCCTGCAGTCCAAGGAACGCTATAAATAATCCAATCCCCGCAGGAATAGCCTTTTTCACTGCTGACGGAATAGAATCAAAAATAAGACGTCTTAATCCTGTAACTGTTAATAAAATAAAAATGCATCCGTCTGCCAGCACAAATACCAGCGCATTTGCATAACTAAATCCCATACCAAAGCAAACTGTATAAACAAAAAATGCATTAATTCCCATTCCGGAAGCCTGGGCTAAAGGCAGATTTGCCAGCAATCCTATCAAAATTGTACCAACAACTGCAGAAACAGACGTTGCTATATAAATAGCTCCGTATGATACATCTCCTAATTGAGAAAACATTCCGGGATTTACCATCAGGATATATGCCATAGATATAAAGATCGTAATACCCGCTGTTATTTCTGTACGTATTGTCGTATTGCGTTCCTTTAATTTAAATAACTTTTCCACTTAATTCTTTTCCCCTGTTCAAAATATTATAGTTAATATTCTTATTGTCTCAATTTAGCAATAAAATACACTATGAAAATATACTGCCATAAAAAAACAGATTATTCAATTGTATTAGAATTCTCATCCTGCATTTTTCTTCTACGGAGTTCTGCCCGTTTCAAGTAATCCTTTAAAAGAAAATTTTATTCTTTGTGTATCTGAATAGTAAAAAACATTTTTCTGTGGCCTCTTAGAATTACAACTAACTAATTTTATGGAAAAATAAAAAAACCCCAGATTACTCTGAGGTTTATAAAGGCGACAACCAGATTCGAACTGGTGATAGAGGTGTTGCAGACCTTTGCCTTACCACTTGGCTATGTCGCCCTAATCTACTAAATTATACCATTTGTAAATTATTCAGTCAAGAACAATTTACAATGACTCCAACGGGAATCGAACCCGTGTTACCGCCGTGAAAGGGCGATGTCTTAACCGCTTGACCATGGAGCCATCTTCCTTATCCTCTTTCAGTTCCTTTATTTTTAACTGAAAAAACTCCCCGAGTAGGGCTCGAACCTACAACCCTTCGGTTAACAGCCGAATGCTCTACCATTGAGCTATCGAGGATCAGGTACTATCTTATTTCATATACCTTCAAAACTTCATACAGATTTCCGTGAAAGCATTCCAGATAACCACTTTCTTTTCTAAGGAAGTTCGATTCACTAAAACCATTTTCCTTTTTTGAAACCGGGGTCACCTCAAAAGCTTTGCTTTCTCGGTGCCATTTGCTTCGCAAATGCCTTTCCTTCAACCGTTTCCCACAGCTCAGAAAATAACTTTTCTTCCCTGTGCTTCCGGTTTCGGAAACCCGCTTTCTTCCCTTTTTGGTCAAGCCCTCGGACGATTAGTATCAGTCAGCTCCATACATTACTGCACTTCCACCTCTGACCTAT
>NZ_JAOQJQ010000011.1:0-8365 GCF_025566885.1 Brotonthovivens ammoniilytica
CCCCCGCCTCTCTTTTTACACTTTTCTTCACTCTCTCTTCTTTCACCTACTGCTTTTCTTCTTATTCACTTCTCTTTTCTTAGTTCGCCTGCAAATTGACAACTCTTTCTTCTTATTTTATTATAGTCTCAGGAGACTAATCAGCTAAATCTAAAAACTGCTATATAATAGGGAGGAAAACAATGAAACGTTCAGAAATTAACGCAGCAATCAAGGAAATGGAAACAATGATCAAAAAACACGGTTTTGAAATTCCGCCTTTCTGTAACTGGACCCCACAGGATTGGGAAAATAAAAACCATGAATATGATGAAATCAGAGAAAATATGCTTGGATGGGATATCACTGACTATGGTTTAAACAATTTCGCTAAAACAGGTTTTTCTCTGATTACTATTCGAAACGGTAATCAGCAGTTAAAAGACAAATACATTAAACCATATGCTGAAAAGCTTCTGATGGTCAGAGACGGCCAGCACGCTCCTATGCACTTTCATTTTTATAAGATGGAAGACATTATCAACAGAGGCGGCGGCAACATTCTAATAACCGTTTATAATTCAACCAAAGACGGTGAGTTTGCAGATACCGATGTAAAAGTGACAAAGGACGGCCGTACTTATTATGTGCCTGCCGGCACTGCTGTAAAACTAGAACCTGGTGAGAGTATTACCATCTACCCATATATGTATCATGATTTCAATGTAGAGCCCGGCAGCGGTGATGTACTTTTAGGGGAAGTATCCATGTGCAACGATGATAACACAGACAACCGTTTTTACGAACCAATAGGACGTTTTCCTGAAATAGAAGAGGATGAACCTGCATACCGGCTGCTTTGCAACGAATACCCACAGGCTAAATAATCAGGAGGATTCATAAATGGAATATACAATAAAAGACAATGATTTGTCTGTGATCATTTCCAGCCACGGCGCTGAAATGCAGTCTGTCAGCTTCCAGGGAAGAGAATATCTGTGGCAGGGTGATGAGGCATACTGGACTGAGCATTCACCTGTACTGTTTCCCTTTGTGGGACGTTTCACAGATGGACACTATACCCTTGAAGGTAAACGTTACCCCATGTCAATTCATGGTTTTGCAAAACTATCAGATTTTGATGTTATAGAAAAATCTGATAACAGTATTACGCTTCAAATGACAGATACCCCGGCAACATTTGAAAAGTACCCCTTTCATTTTATATTTAATGTAACCTATACCATAAAGGACCAGCAAATTTTTGTTTCTTATCATGTTCAGAATCTTTCAGACCAAACCATGTATTTTGGAATCGGCGGTCATCCGGGATTCAACGTACCATTGGAAAACGGATTAGCCTTTCAGGATTATTACCTGGAGTTTCCACTGGCCCATACGCCTGCAAAAGTCGGACATACAGAAACCTGCTTCTTAAGCGGAATTGATACCGACTATCCGCTAGAAAATGGGAACAAAATACCTCTGATACATTCTATGTTCGATCAAGATGCCATTGTTTTAAAAAATGTATGTGACTGTGTTACTCTAAAATCCGATAAAAGTGAACACTCTGTCACACTTTGTTATCCTGATCTTCCGTATCTGGGATTATGGCACGCCCCAAAAACGGAAGCTCCATATATTTGTATCGAACCATGGTCCTCCCTTCCTTCTAGACAGGATATTGTGGAAGAATTTAAATACAAAAATGATTTAATCCGTTTAAAACAGGATGCATCCTATCAAAACGATTGGAAAATCATAATCACTTAGTATAATAACATGTTTCTAAAATTACACAAAAAGGTCTGCCCACTGGGAAAATACACCAATGGGCAGACCTTTATATTTTTAATATGATAAGGGTTATCCCTCAAAACAGCTTTCTAAAAGTGACACAGCGTTTTCATTCGTTCTTCTAAATATGGCTGCAGCTTAGCCTGAACATATGCAGGCATATTGATAATTTTGACTGGATCTTTATTATCTGCATTTTCTTTAGAAAAATCAGCAACTGCACTGTAATATTTACCCAAAAATTCTGTTCCAAGATTAAACTTATTAATTCCTTTGGAAAATGCCGTCAGCAGCTGGTCATCCGGTATCCCGCTGCCTCCATGAAGCACAAGCGGCACGTCTGTAGCCGCATGAATTTCCTCCAGGCGCGCAATATCAAGATGAGGTGTTTCTTTATACTCACCATGGGCATTTCCAATAGAAACTGCCAGGGAATTAACACCCGTTTCTTTGCAGAACTTTTCTGCTGCGTCTGCCTTTGTATATAAATCCTCATTATGATTGTCGGAATCTGATGCAAGGCCTACATGCCCGATTTCGCCCTCAACGCAGACTCCTAACTCATGCGCTTTTAATACTACCTGTTTTGTCAGTTCAATATTTTTATCCAAATCATTCATTGAGCCATCCATCATCACAGACTCAAACCCTGCATTTATAGTTGTCATAATATTATTATAAGTATAGTCATGATCTGCATGAAGCCCAATGGGAACCTTTACTTCATTTGCCAGTTCTTTTACCATAGCAGCAAACTTCCTGAATCCTGTTGTATGCTGAACTGTAACATGCTCCGGATATAACATAACAATAGCAGGCGTATTAGCCGCCTCGGCCGCATATACTACTGATCTGGCCATTACATAATCCATACAGATAAATGCAATTACTGACGTATTACTTTCCTTCGCCATTTTTAAAATATTTTCCACTTTCTCGTACATATGTATCTCCTTTTTCTTTTCACTAATTATTTTCTGTTTTCTACTAATAATCCCGGCAGGAGTCCACCTGCAAAAGAATCACCCAGACCTACAACTGTCGGATGTTTTACATTACTTAAATCTTTGCATGGCAGACAGCATATCTTATCTCCAAGTATCTCTTTTAGCTTTTCGCAAAATGCTGCACTGTCAGCCCTCCCCGGCATCAATGCTGTTTCCCGATAATCTTCCGCAGTAAACTGGTCTCCCTTGCGAAAACGTGTAGATGCCGTTGTTATTCCGCCCTCCAAAGAGCGATACATAATCCCGGCCTTTTCACCGTATGCAAGCGCCCAGACCGCTGAATGGACTAATATTGTCTTTATCCCGGATTTTTTATATACATACTCGATTGCTTTGACAACAGCCCCCGGATCAAGAAGATCAATCCGCTCTCCTATATATTCCTGAAGTTCATCTTCATTCATACTAAGAATATCCGTTACCGGCGCCAGCTCCCGATGTACATAATAACGAAACTCTTTTTTCACATAACATCCGTCTTCCATAACCGTTACTGCATGCTCCGGGAGACTTTCCCACAATTTTTTTGTTTTAGCTACACGATCCTCTAAAATTTTGGATTCCAGAATTTCACTAAAGCACCCCAGCAAAAATACTTCAGCATCCGTAATCATTTTTCCAAATTCCTCCGGCAGAACCGGAATATTTAAGCTGTCAACATCGCGGGATACCATAACTCTGTTTTCTCTCGGGGTCACAAAATCAATATCATTAGCGCAGATCCGCACTCCTTTTCGGCACTGCAGCACAACGTGGGGGTAAATATCATCATGATCTTTCGGCACACCAGGCAAAACGCGGACACGGGATGGCATCAGCCGTTTTACATGCTCATTATAACAGCTTGTCTGCAGTACACTTCCATAACCCAGCCCATCCAGGATAATAGCCGCACGTGTCGCAGTTCCTCCAAGAGTTATGCTATACTTAAAATGATTTGCAAAGTCCACACAGGCCTCAGAAGTATCCGGTACCATTTCACCGCCGATACCTTCTTTCAGATGCGCCAGGCATGCAATCCAGACCGCACGTTCTGTATCTACATGTATGTCTGTCTGCAGTTCATCTGCACATATATTAAATGCCCGAATCTGCTCCTCTACCACCTGTGTATCCCACACTAATTCATAATCCACACATGTGTGGAATCCTAGTGCTATCTTCTCACCCATCCGTCATCTCCTTCAGTGTAATTTTATCTTTACCGCCTGCAAAGGCGCGCAATACAATACTGCGCGCCTTTTATGTAGAATTAATAAAGTGAAGCCTTTCCATCGGCCTGGAACAGCTCAATTTTCTGATAAGCAACCGCTTTCATTGCTTCCACACATGGCGGCTGAATCTGATTTGGCTCACGAAGAGATGCATCTTTTAATACTTCTCTCATTTTGTCATAATATGCCACTTTAATATCACTGGAAATATTAATTTTATTTACACCATGCTCTACAGATTTTGCAATCTCAGAGTCTTTATTTGAAGATCCTCCATGAAGTACAAGTGGAGCATCCACAATTTTCTTAATATCATCCAGAATATCAATACGCAGCTCTGGTTTTTTATCTTTTGGATAAATTCCATGACAGGTTCCGATGGCAATTGCCAGACAGTCGATACCCGTCTTCTCAATAAAATCTTTTGCCTGCTCTGGATCTGTATACAATATTTCATCAGGAGCAGTTGTCTCTACAGAATCTGTATTACCGATGGTCCCCAGTTCACCTTCCACAGAAACATTTACTGCATGTGCAGCCTCACAAACCTTTTGACAGGTAGCGATATTCCCTTCATATGGCTGGCTTGAGGCATCAATCATAACAGAGGTAAATCCCGCCTGAATTGCTGTAATTACCTGTTCAAATGTAGCTCCATGATCCAGATGAACTACCGCCGGAACCGGTGACTTATTTATTCTGTCAATAATACCTTTTACCATTTCTGTTGAAGTATGGCTTAATTCATCCGGATGTATCGCAATGATCACAGGAGCATTTTTCTCCTCGGATGCTTCCATAATACCATTGAACATATTGTAGTCACTGATATTAAAAGCAGGTACCGCAAAGTTGTGTTTGTTAGCTACAGCAAGTAAATCTTTCATGTTCATTAACATAATAAACATCTCCTTTTTGAATAAAACTTATTATTTGTGACTTCCATTAACCCTTTACACCACCGGAAGACATCCCGGCAATAAAGTATTTCTGGAAAAAAATAAACAGAACCAGTACAGGGAGCGAACCAAGCACACTCATAGCCATCATCTGACTCCAGTCATATGCATGCTGTCCCATTAAAAGATTGATACCGATAGGCACGGTTCTCATATTTGTGGTCTGGGTCAATGTCAATGCAAACAAATATTCATTCCATGCCTGCATAAATGTATACATTCCCACAGAGACCATACCCGGAAGTGATATTGGCACCAATATGGACCATAATGCCTTCCAGCGGGAACCACCGTCAATCATAACTGCCTCATCCAGTTCCCGGGACAGCGTATTCAGATATCCGGTCATCATTAAAATACAATATGGCAATGTTGTGATCAGGTATGTCAGGATCAATGCAAAATAAGTATTGAACAGTCTCATGGATACAATCATACCCATATATGGAATCAATAATACAATTGGCGGGATTGCCTGTACACTTACAACAAGTGAGTTAAAAATTGCTTTTCCAGGAAAGTCAAAACGGCTGAACGCATAAGCTGCAAGAATGCCTACAAACAAGGTTGCCGCGACCACACATGCCGCTATAATATAACTATTAACAAAAAAACGTATTTTTGAAGGATCTGTCAAAACCGCCAGATAAGATGACAGACTGGCTGTCTCGTCAAAGAACTTGGGCGGCCATGCAAAAATTGCCGAATTGGATTTCAGCGATGAACATACCATCCACAGAACCGGAAATCCGGCAAATACACCGCCAAGCACCAAAAGAATCGACAGGATAATTTTAACGGGCTTTTTATAACTTCCAACCATATACTAATCCCTCGCTTTCTTTTGCTGTCTTACATAGAATATTGCGATAATAACACATACAATCAGCAGCACAACTGCTGTTGTTGCAGCCATACTGTAGTCTGCTTTACGGAATGCAAGTTTATATATGTATACACTCAACATCTCCGTGGAATTTACCGGACCTCCGGCCGTCAGCATCCACACAACATTGAAAGACTGCAATGTCCAGATAAAATCCAGCATCGCAATACTGATTAAAATTGGCTTCAGCTGGGGAATTGTAATATGAAGGAAACTTTTTGCTCCTGTAGCTCCATCTAGAGCTGCACTTTCATATAAGTCTCCGGATATTCCCTGCAGACCTGCCAGAATACTGATCATATAAAATGGATATCCACACCAGATATTGATAAAACAGATTACCGCCAGTGCAATACTCTGATCACTGAGCCATTCTGTATTCTGCGACACCTGTGGCAGGAAAGACAAAACAGCATTCACAATACCCGATGGCTGCAGCATTAATTTCCACAAAATAGCAATTACAGAGGCTGTAAATACCCACGGAAGGACATAAATAACGCGGGCAACTGTTTTTGTACGTGTTTTAAAATATCTGGAGTTCAAAAGCATTGCAAATATCATACCAATAACAAGGTGCGCCACGACACTGACAATAACAAATACAATTGTATGACTAACGGCTCCCCAGAACTCCTGATCCGCAAATAATGTTTTATAATTTTCCCAGCCAACAAAGGTCGGATCCGGTGAAACAATGGCTTTGTCTACAAAGGAATATCCAATAACCATACAAATAGGCACCACCAGGAACACAACCATCAGAATCAATGTTGGTGCAAGATATCTATATGGAGTTGTTTTCGTTCCAATTGATTTCAAAATTTTACCCCTCCTTAAAGAAGGTGTGTTTCTTCCTTAAATAATAGAAACACCTTTTCCTTATAACTTTCATCAGAGAATTTCCCGTCTCTGATCAAATAAAAACGGGGGCGGGTCAAAAGACCCTGACCCCCACTTTCACAGCTACATTTTCATTTGCTATTAATTAGTTACTATTTTGTTGCTTCATCAAGATATCCCTGCCAGTTTTTCAGCATAGCATCGGCATCAAGACTTCCGTCTAAATATTTCACAACATCATTTGTCATATTTGTCATAACGTCAGTTGCATTTGGCAGACCAATAAATTCATTAATTACATAATTTTCTTTGTACAGTTCATAAAAATCCTGGAACTGCTGTGGAGCAGAGCTGTAATCCGGCTGTGCTACTGTACTGTTCGGGAATGCAGACTGTGTCTGAGCCAAACCTGCAGATACAGAGCCGTCTTTTCCGTCTTTTCCGCCAAGCAGATAGTTTACAAATTTAGCTGCTGCTTCTTTGTTCTCACAGTTTTCAGAGATACCTACTGCCCATGATGCATAACAGATACCGCTTTTACCTTCATATCCGTCTTTTACAGGCACTGTTGTTGCCTGGAAATTTACATCTTTAAATGTTCCCATTGTGGCTGCTGACGCCAGTGTAAATGCACAGTTTCCTGCTGCAAAGTTACTTGTCATTGCAGCTTCTTCCAATGTATTTGCGCCAGGATACAGACAACCATTATCGTTTAATGTCTTAAAGAATTCAGCTAAAGAAACAAGATCTTCGCTTCCTTCCACTTTATAAGCTCCACTGTCATCTTTCAGAGCCATACCAGACGCCCAGCCGGTTCCCATATATACATTCTGAATACCATTGGGGTTCTCTGTTCCAAGATTCAGAGCAAATGCAGATTTTCCTGCTGCTTTAATCTTCTTGCATGCTTCAATCATTTCTGACCATGTTTTCGGGATCTCTTTTACACCTGCTTCTTCCAGGATGTCCATATTTACATACATCGGATATGCAAAATTCAATACAGGCACAACATAGCTTGTATCTCCTACTTTCCATGTGTCTGTTGCAAGATTTGCATCAACACCTGCCGCTGTTAAATCTGTGAGTATTCCCATATCTGTAAACTCTGACAACCATGCGCCATCAACACTTACGATATCTGCAACAGTTTTGTTTGCCGCACCGCTGACAATCTGTTCTTTTGTGTTCGCCCATGGCGCACTCAGCAGTTCTACTGTAATACCTGTGTCTTCTTTAAACTGTGCACAGATATCTTCAAGATAACCTTCCGGAAGTTCCACTCCCCACCACTGCTGGAATTTCAGTGTTACATCGCTGGCTGCGGCTTTATCAGAATTTGCTGAACTCTGGTTCGCATCATCCTTTTTGTCTCCGCAGGCTACGAGACCTACCGCCATGGCTCCTACTAATCCTACGGCCAGGCCTCTTTTCATGAGTGTGCTTAATTTCATGTCTTTTCCTCCTTTAAAACATTATATATCAGCCTCACACGGAATCTCCCTCCTTCTTCCACAACCCCTTCGTGAAATTGACGGATTCTTTTCCCTTTTCTGTGTGGAAACTGTACTAATTTGCTTCCTTACAAATACGAAAAAGTCAATACATTTCCGGAAACGCAGCCGCTTTTTTATCGTTTTTCACAAAATGAAACCTTATTTTTTCGTGAAATAAAAT
>NZ_JAOQJQ010000012.1:0-1427 GCF_025566885.1 Brotonthovivens ammoniilytica
GTCGCGGTGAATACGTTCCCGGGTCTTGTACACACCGCCCGTCACACCATGGGAGTCGGGAATGCCCGAAGCCGGTGACCCAACCATAAGGAGGGAGCCGTCGAAGGCAGGCCTGATAACTGGGGTGAAGTCGTAACAAGGTAGCCGTATCGGAAGGTGCGGCTGGATCACCTCCTTTCTAAGGAAATCGAGTAGAAGATATTTCACTGTTTGGTTATCAAAGAGCGAGTGCGCAGGTGAAAAAACGGATGCAGATGGAAAGCTGGCTTTCAAGTCTGCAGGAGTTTTTGAGGATGCATAAGAGGGTTTGCCAGCACTGAGAAGCCGCGAAGCGGGTTGGAAGTGGGGCAGAGCCGGGCACGAGCGAACAAGAAAAGATAACAAAGACTTCCGGTGGCGATGCGCCTAGGGGAAACACCCGTACCCATCCCGAACACGATGGTTAAGACCTAAGCGGCCGATGGTACTATGCTGGAGACGGCATGGGAGAGCAGGTGGCTGCCGGAACACTTCATAAAAGCAAGCCGTAAGGCGAAGCTTGCGTTTTAGAATGGGGGCATAGCTCAGTTGGGAGAGCACCTGCCTTGCAAGCAGGGGGTCGAGAGTTCGAATCTCTCTGTCTCCATTGCACGAAACACTGAAAGAATAGTGTGAAGTGCTAACTGTACCTTGAAAACTTCATACAGAGATAATGAATTGATAAAACGTTTTGTGATCGAAAGATCATAAAACCTCAGATATATCAAGACATCCGAGAAATTTGTCAGCAGAATGCGAGTGCGCAGCTGAGGACTAAAAGGATCCGGGAGTTTACTTCCGGGATGCTTTTAGGACGAAGATGCATATGAGGTTCGCCTCAAGCGGGAAGAAGCGTAAGCGGATTCACGCAGGAACGAGCATCTGCAGACGAAAATGCAAACCAAACACAATCGTTGAAAAACGAAAACTCATTCTTGAATGAGAGCTGCGAAAGTAGCAGCCCGCCTAAGTAGCTAACGCTATAGCGAACGGGAAGGAAAAAATTACGAGAAAAACGCGTTGCAGCTCATTCATAGGATGCTGTGCATCCTATTTCATGAAGCGCTGTCGCACAATGATTTCGTACTGAGACATCCAAAAGAAAGCAAACTTTCTTTGTCTGTCAAAGCCGAAATCGCAACGCTCGTAGCAAGGTCAAGCAAGAAAGAGCGCAGGGTGGATGCCTTGGCACTAAGAGCCGAAGAAAGACGTGATAAGCTGCGAAAAGCTGCGGGGAGGAGCAAATATCCATAGAGCCGCAGATGTCTGAATGGGGAAACCCACATGAGAAGCCCTCATGTATCCATACGCCAATCCATAACGTATGGAGGGGAACCCGGTGAACTGAAACATCTAAGTAGCCGGAGGAAGAGAAAGAAACATCGATTTCGTAAGTAGCGGCGAGCGAA
>NZ_JAOQJQ010000013.1:0-798 GCF_025566885.1 Brotonthovivens ammoniilytica
CTTTCTTTTGGATGTCTCAGTACGAAATCATTGCGCGACAGCGCTTCATGAAATAGGATGCACAGCATCCTATGAATGAGCTGCAACGCCTTTTTCTCGTAATTTTTTCCTTCCCGTTCGCTATAGCGTTAGCTACTTAGGCGGGCTGCTGCTTTCGCAGCTCTCATTCAAGAATGAGTTTTCGTTTTTCAACGTTTGTGTTTGGTTTTCAATCGCTCATGCTTTCGCATGAACTCTTTACTTTGCATTTCTCGGATGTCTTGATATATCTGAGGTTTTATGATCTTTCGATCACAAAACGTTTTATCAATTCATTATCTCTGTATGAAGTTTTCAAGGTACATGTGCAGTCCGCAGTTCTTTCCCTGCTTCCTGCCGGCTGTTTTATCAGCCATCAGGATACCTGATCTTTCAGATACTCTGATCACTGGTAAAACCCAGTTTATATGAACAGCGCTTCCCCGCTGATACAGGTTGACACGGCTTTCCGTGTCCGTTCTATATCAAAAGGCTTCCGCCTTGTTTTCTTTTTTAATCCGGCAGCCACCTGCTCTCCCATGCCGTCTCCAGCATAGTACCATCGGCCGCTTAGGTCTTAACCATCGTGTTCGGGATGGGTACGGGTGTTTCCCCTAAGCGCATCGCCACCGGAAATCTTTGTTATCTTTTCTTGTTCGCTCGTGCCCGGCTCTGCCCCACTTCCAATCCGCTTCGCGGCTTCTCAGTGCTGGCAAACCCTCTTATGCATCCTCAAAAACTCCTGCAGACTTGAAAGCCAGCTTTCCATCTGCATCCGTT
>NZ_JAOQJQ010000014.1:0-729 GCF_025566885.1 Brotonthovivens ammoniilytica
GCAGCTTATCACGTCTTTCTTCGGCTCTTAGTGCCAAGGCATCCACCCTGCGCTCTTTCTTGCTTGACCTTGCTACGAGCGTTTTCCGCTCTCCCTTCCCGTTCGCTATAGCGTTAGCTACTTAGGCGGGCTGCTGCTTTCGCAGCTCTCATTCAAGAATGAGTTTTCGTTTTTCAACGTTTGTGTTTGGTTTGCATTTTCGTCTGCAGATGCTCGTTCCCGCGTGAATCCGCTTACGCTTCTTCCCGCTTGAGGCGAACCTCATATGCATCTTCGTCCTAAAAGCATCCCGGAAGTAAACTCCCGGATCCTTTTAGTCCTCAGCTGCGCACTCGCATTCTGCTGACAAATTTCTCGGATGTCTTGATATATCTGAAGTTTTATGATCTTTCGATCACAAAACGTTTTATCAATTCATTATCTCTGTATGAAGTTTTCAAGGTACATGTGCAGTCCGCAGTTCTTTCCCTGCTTCCTGCCGGCTGTTTTATCAGCCATCAGGATACCTGATCTTTCAGATACTCTGATCACTGGTAAAACCCAGTTTATATGAACAGCGCTTCCCCGCTGATACAGGTTGACACGGCTTTCCGTGTCCGTTCTATATCAAAAGGCTTCCGCCTTGTTTTCTTTTTTAAGTATTCCGGCAGCCACCTGCTCTCCCATGCCGTCTCCAGCATAGTACCATCGGCCGCTTAGGTCTTAACCATCGTGTTCGGGATGGGTACG
>NZ_JAOQJQ010000015.1:0-371 GCF_025566885.1 Brotonthovivens ammoniilytica
TCCAGCAGTTTACTGTCAATCATTCCCTGATAATATCTGCTTCGCCTCGGCAGATTTCCGGTATTTTCCTTTTGGGCCTCCGTATTATATACAACACCCTCCTCATCCTGGCTCCAGACATCCAGCTTTACAAACCGCTTCAGCGGAGTAGTCCGTATTTCCTTCTCAGACTGCGGGCAGTCCTTTAAATGAACATCTCTTCCAAGAATAATTTCCAGTAAAATCTGCAGATTTCCCGGGCTTTCCATAGCCTCTGCGAATAAAAAGCGATCAAACAGTGTCAATTGTCCCAATGGTTTACTAGGTTTCAAATAACTTCTCCTTTCATTATAAAGAGATTCCTTACAACTGTAAAGAAAATCCCTTTCCCA
>NZ_JAOQJQ010000016.1:0-308 GCF_025566885.1 Brotonthovivens ammoniilytica
CAAATTAGTACAGTTTCCACACAGAAAAGGGAAAAGAATCCGTCAATTTCACGAAGGGGTTGTGGAAGAAGGAGGGAGATTCCGTGTGAGGCTGATATATAATGTTTTAAAGGAGGAAAAGACATGAAATTAAGCACACTCATGAAAAGAGGCCTGGCCGTAGGATTAGTAGGAGCCATGGCGGTAGGTCTCGTAGCCTGCGGAGACAAAAAGGATGATGCGAACCAGAGTTCAGCAAATTCTGATAAAGCCGCAGCCAGCGATGTAACACTGAAATTCCAGCAGTGGTGGGGAGTGGAACTTCCGGA